>NZ_CP046120.1:2844719-3169255 GCF_009707465.1 Novosphingobium sp. Gsoil 351 | reverse complement strand
TTCAGGCGCACGTCTCATTGGACACCCACTCGTCATACCAAGTGGCGGATGCGGGGTTCAAAGCGCGCCGCGGGTCCGCCGGTCATTGTGCTTTGCACCTACTCGCAGCCCCTCCGTCAGCCCCACTCCAGCACCCACAATAGCGATCGTGTCAAACCTCATGCTTAGTGCCGACGAGAGCCTTCCAGCGGGAATTCACGACGGGCAGCAATTTCGCGGCGACTCGTAGCCATCGAAGGCTCTCACGAATTGCATTGCCCCGATCACCTCATCCTTTCGGCATTCGATATCCCTCCCAAGGTTCACCGGCAAATGCGCAGTCGCCTCCCCGCGACGATGAAGGTTTGCCAAAGAGTTGATGAAGCCAATAATATCAAAATGTTGTATCAACTTCATCGGCCCCGTTCGATGAACCAGTCGTGCTCGCTGAATTCGTCGCACAGGAGTAGAATTGCTTTTGCCGTGGACTAGAACCCACGGATTGTGGGCGGTGCTATGGCGGATGGGACTGACGAAAGCTGGCAGGTCGGCGACCTGACCATTGATGTGGGGGCGCAGTCGATCTCACGCGACGGCGATGCCATTTCCCTGCCTCAGCTTTCGTTCGAGTTTATGCTCGCATTGGTTCGTGCAGCCCCGAAGGTTCTATCCATCGATGCTCTGATGGACCGGGTGTGGAAGGGGATCTTCGTCAATCCGGAGACGATCACCCAGCGCGCCAAGCTGCTTCGCGACGCGCTCGGCGACGACCCGAAGGACCCCCGCTACTTCGCTGCGCGGCGGGGAGCCGGTTATCAGATGGTTGCGGCGCCGGTGCGTCTCGGCGGCGGCGAGGCAGCGCCGATGCAGCAAGCCGCCCGGCGATGGAAAATGATCTTTGGTGCCGCAGCGCTGGGGCTAGCCGCGACCGGCGGCTTGGCGGCGATGACGATCTGGCCCCGCGCCGACCAGACTGCCTCGAAGGTTTCGTTGCGAGTTGCAGTGCTGCCCTTCGACAATCTCAGCAGTGACCCTGCCGACGCCTACATCGCTCGCAGCATTCCCGAAATGGTGCTCAACCGGCTTTCAACGATGCGCGGATTGACCGTTATCGCCCGCGATTCCGCACTGATGAGCAGTGCAGCGGGCGCCCCCGCCAGGAAAGCTGGAAGGCAGTTGCAGGCCGGCTATGTCGTCAAAGGCAGCATCCAGCGCACTGGCGACACCTTGCGGGTGACATGCTTCGTCGTGGATACCACCAGGGGCGTGCGGCTCTGGTCGGAGCGATACGACTGGCCGATCAACAAGCTCTATGCGCTGCAGGACCGCATTGCCGAGCGGGTAGCAACGTCGCTGGAAACAAGGACAAGCAATCTGGGCGATCTTGCCCCAGCCGCTGCGGCCACCCGCAATACCGATGCGTATCTCGCCTATCTCAAGGGGAAGTCGCTGCTGGGCCGGTTCACGGTCAGGGAAACCGACGCGGCGGCCGGATATTTTGAACGGGCGGTCAAGCTCGATCCTGAGTTCGCGCCCGCCATGGTCGCGCTGTTCGATGCGCGCATGCAAGGCGCCGATTTGCGCCGGGACGACCTCGGACCGGTCCGTGCCCGCTACCAGCCACTGCTCGAGAAAGCCTTGCGGCTCGCTCCCGGTTCAGGCGAAGCTTGGTTTGCGGAGGCCATGTGGGCGAATGCATCGCGGGACCAGAAGGCCGCCTGGTTCCGCCGTGCGGCCCGGCTCGACCCGAGCAATAGCCGTGGCCTCACTTCATTTGCCCAGTTCCTGGGAGGCGGTCAGAACGGCGGCACCATCGACGGCATCGGCGACGGCACCGTCACCCGCGATGGCGAAAACGGCGCCGAACGCAAGCGCCTGCTCGAGCGAGTGCTGACTATAGATCCGCTCAACCCGCGCGCCCGCTTTATTGCCATCATGCAGAGGCTTGGAGAAGCGACTCCCGAGCAGATGGAAGCCGAACAAGTGCGGGCGCTTGCGCTCGATCCGGACAACTACCCACTCGCCAACCGCTACGCCAGCCGCCGCTGGATGTTTCATGGCGAGACTGCCGAAGCCATCGAGCGAATGGAGCGGGCAATTGCCACCGACCCGCAGAATCCCTGGGGCCCGCACATGGCGGTGGCGTTCTATCTCGACGCCGGCGATCTCGAGGCCGCGCAAAGGCTGGCCGCAACGACCCCGGCAACCCGGGATTCGACCCGCGCGATTTTGGCCCAATATCGGGGCGACTGGCGATCTGCCGCGCAGGCGGCGCTCGGACGCCGTGGAACCCTGTTCAACCGGTTCCAGAACTGGTTGTGGGTCGAGTCGATCAGGGACCAGGCCTTTCATACAAAGCAATATGCCTCGGCCGCCGAGACCATTGCTTCGCGCTATGGCTTCGACCTGAGCGATCCAAGAACGCAGAGCCTGCCGCAATCGACGGTTGCGCCGGTGTTGGGTCAAATCTTGCTCGCACAGGGCAAACGGCAGGCGGGCGAGCGGTTTCTTGCGCAGACCATTCAATGGCTCGATGCGCATCCGCGTTATGGAATTGTCGGCATCTACCGCACGAGGGCGGCCGCCTTGATGCTGTTGGGAGAACGCGATCAGGCGCTCAGCAATCTCAAGGCGGCGATCGAAACCGGTCATGACATCCGCCATTGGTGGTACTTGATCGAGCACGAGCCGATCTGGGTGCCAGTCCATGACGATCCGCGCTTCAAGGAGATTTCCGAATATTGCCGGCACGCGGCCCGTTTACAGCGGGACAAGCTCGACGCCTTGCGCCGGGCGGGTAGAGTGCCGGTGAGGCCTCCGGCCGGCCGGACCTGAAGAAATGAAGTGTTCGCTCATCTTTCCGGATCGCCTCCGGCACCTGCGCCTTGCGCTTTTGGCGGCTACGGCGATGCCTTGGGCCGCGCTTGCAGAAGAAGCCGACCCTGAGATTATCGTCACCGCCCGGCGCCAGGACGAGCGCTTTGCCGACATTCCCCTGACGGTGAATGTGGTGACCGCGGGCGCGATCGGATCCGGAGCGGTCGAGGGCTTGCAGTCGCTTGCCACGAAAGTGCCGGGACTATCGTTCGAGAACGTACAAGGAGGGTTCAGCGAGCCTGTGCTGCGCGGCCAGCACCAGCCCAATCCCACGAGTGACTCGGCAACCGCGCTGTTCGTCGACGGCGTCTATCAAGCGAGCCGCGACGGCAAGGACGTGGAACCGCTCGATCTCGAGCGGATCGAAGTGGTGCACGGGCCGCAAAGCGCCTTGTTCGGCCATTCGAGCTTCGCCGGTTTGATTGCCTACGTCCCGGCGCGCCCCACCGAAGGGTCCTTTGCGACCATTTCTGGCGGTTTCGGCAGCGACCGCAATTTCGATATGGGCGGTACCGTCTCGGGGCCGATCGACCAACTTTTGGCAGGCCGGATCGCGCTCGCTTGGCGCAACGCCGGTGGGACTTGGAAGAACACCGCGGCGCCTGGCGAGCACCTCGGCGGCCTTCGCAGCAACGCGATCTCCGCGACGATTGCCACGCGCGATGGAACGGGGCCGCTGGGGCTGCGCCTGTCCGCCCGGTACGGTTCGATCCGCACCGCGCAACAGCCCCAGTTCACGCTCGATTATCGCCAGTACAACTGCGGTGCGCGCGATCCTGCGTCGGGTGTCTGGAGCTACTTTTGCGGCGTCGCTCCGATTCCCTCGCAAATCGCCCTCTCGCCGGGAATTCCTGAATCCACCAACCACACCGGGCAAGTTGCGCTCCACTTGACCCTCGAACTCGGCCAAATCGAACTGCTGTCGGACACGAGCTATTACGAGGCGAGAACGACCTCGTTCCGCGACGCCGACGGTTATCCCGGCGGCGAGCTGTTCGGGGTCTGCGCGACAGGGGTCAACTGTTCGGGCCCGGCCAGCCTCGTTCTGCCCGTATTGCGGCTTCAGCCGGTCGATCGCGTGGGCCGGACCGGCCGCAACACACGCGAATTCGTCCAGGAGTTGCGCTTCCGCAGCGCAGGGCCGGGGAGACTCGAGTGGCAAGCCGGAGCGGTCGCTTTCGTGACGAGGATGCGCTCGATCGATGCTTTCGGAGCGGCCCGCGGATCGCTGACCCCGACCGAGCGGCTGACCTCTCTCGTGCTGGCTAATCCACAACGCGTCGGCGCCCTCGCCTTCGTCAACAATGCCCTTGTCGCAGATCCGAACGCCAGCCAACTGGTTCAGAACGATGCAGCAGAGCACCGCCAGACCTTGGCGCTCTTTGCCGCCGCCGACTACCGCCTCGCCACCGCAGTGCGCTTGCGCGGCGAATTGCGCGGCAATTGGGAGCGGGTGGCGCTCGACGCCCGTCTGGCTAACTTCCGCTCCAGCTTTGGCAAGACCCTCGGCCCGCGCAGGTTCTTCGACCTGACGCCCCGCGTCAGCATCGACTTTCGGCCCGAACCGGGCTGGCTGACTTATGCCTCCTATGCGCGCGGATCGCGGTCGGGGGGAATCAATCCACAGCCCAATCTTGTTCCCGAAGAGCAGACCTTCGAGCCCGAAAGCAACTGGACCGCCGAGTTGGGCGTCAAATACGCTGGCCACGGCGTGCTGCGTTCGGCGCAAGCGACCGGCTATCATATCGACTGGCGCAACACCCAGATCGTCGGGTTTCCGGTGACGCCTGGTATTGGCTCGCTGATTTCCCACAACACCAAGGGGATCGAGACTTGGGGGATCGAACTCGCAGGTGATCTGGCCCCGGCGCGCTGGCTCGGGCTCGACGCTGCCTTCAGTTATGCCCACGCGCGATTCAAGCCGGGCAGCGAGGATCCGGGCGGCAGTGCATTCTGCGGCCTGGCGCTTGGTGTATCCACTTCCAGCTTCTGCCGGATCGTGCCAAGCCATGTCCTGCCCGGGCAACTGGTCCCCGATATTTCGGGAAACCGCCCATCGCGCTCCGTCGGGACGAGCTGGACCGCTGGTTTGACGCTGGAGCCACTGGCGGGACGACGGCTGCGGGTCGAGCTGTCGCATCAGGGCAACGTCTTCGACCGTCAGATCGAGGGTCTCGCCTTTGGCGCGCGTACGCTGCTCGACGCGCGCTTTTCGTTTCCGCTCGGCCCGGTAGCGACCGAGCTGTGGGGCACCAACCTCACCGATCGGCGATACATCCGGAGCGCAGGCGGTGGCGGCGGTCGGGCGGCATCGTTCTACCTCGGCCAGCCGCGACCGCAGGACTTCGTCCTGGGCGAGCGCCGCCGCCTTGGCCTGACAGTGCGCTATCCCCGCTGACGTTTTGCTCGCCGTCTGGCTTCAGCCAATCTTTGGCGAAGCTTGACCGAGTCTTCGCTTCGGCTTCACGGTGGACACAGTCCGATCGTGGTAGTCCGGTCCCCTTCTCGTTGGAGAGCGGACTATGACCAGCTACATCCGAATGTCGGCACTTTTTGCCACCGCGGCAGCGCTTTCCGGATGTGGCGGCGGAAGCGGTGGGGTGGCATCGCTGACCAGCACACCGCCGCCAGTCGCGCAATCATCGCAGCCCGCAGGCCCGACTGCGTCGTCGAGTTCCTACACCGTGACGACGATTCCATCGCCAGCGACACGGCCCGGCACATATCAGGCCATTGCCGTGCTGACCGACACGGCTTCGACGTCCTATCGCCTGGCCGCGCCCGGCGAAGTGCAGATAACCACCTATCAGGCGGGACCGGCCACTGGCGACGTTTCCTACACGATCCAGCTTACCGCGCCGGCTTTGCCCGGCGGACCGACCAGTTCGACCGCGACCTTCACGCCGCAATCGAGAGACTTCTCCCCCGTCGGTTTGGGCCAAATACCGCTCAAGTTCGGCGACGATCTAACCGCAACCGACAGCTCGGGAAGGATCAAGCTCAACAGCTCGAGAAGGCGCGACTACACCAATCCGGTTTCCGAGGCGTTCAGCAGCACCCGGCGAATCCAGAATTATCTCGGTACCTATGACGTTGGCCTGTCATACGTCTCGTTGGGAGAATGGACTTACCAACTCGCCGCCACCGACAGCTCTGGAAACGTCTACGAGAAAAGCTCGGTCCTGTTCGTCCATGGCGACAGGACTCCCGCTGCGCAGATCCCAGTAACTGGTACCGCAAGCTACCGTGCGGCTTCTCTCGGAGGAGTCGATCTAACGCTTTCGGCAGACTTCGCCCAACGTGCCATGTCAGCGCAACTCTCTCAGGAGTACGCTCTGTCCGGCGGCAGCGTCGGGGGATTCAGCGTCACCACCGGACTGGATATCCATGGAACGGGACCGATCCTGCAATCTGGCACATTTACGATACCGCTAAGCGGTTGGTTCATCGCCGACCAGAACACAAGAACCTCGCCCGCGACCGGGCTACTCGATGGGGCATTCTTCGGTCCCAATGCGATGCAGGTTGGCGGTGTCTTCGCGCTAGGAACGAATCCAGGCGAAGCGTCGATCAGCGACGCCTTCGTCGGTTTGAAAAACTGAGCGTCCGCCATCCCCCGAAAGGGGAGACCCAACCATGAAGACCCCTACCGTCACCCTCTTCACAGCCGCTTGACTCAAGGACCGCGATTTTCTGGTCCAGGGAAAGGATTGTTCGCCATGATCCGCCGCAGCCAACTTCCCGCCCTTCCTTTGATCCTCGCCCTTGCTGCGTGCGGCGGCGGTCGCGGTGGTGGCGATCTCGTCAGCGCGCCGCCCCCGCTCGCGGCTCCAGTCGCTTCCACGCCGGCGCCAATGCCGAGCCCGGCTCCGGCGTCCACTCCGACGCCGAGCCCTACGCCCGAACCGAGCCCAGCCCCGGCCCTGACTTCGAGCGAAACCTCGTTGACCCCACTCAGCGGGTATGCCGGCCAGATTGCGGGAACCACCGGTGCAATCGCGATCAAACACGAGGTCAGGGGGGCTCCCCGCAGTTTGGCGTTAACGGACCCGAAAGCGCGCAAATCCTTTCCGCCGCAGCGGTCAGCTTCACCGCCGCGCCGGCGTCGGGAATCTATACGCTGGAGGTGACAGCGGTGCCGTTCCCGATGCGGGGCGCCTACGACCTCAGCAGGGCCGACGACCTTGGCAACGTGCTCAAAGGACCTGGGCAGTTCGGCAATCATGTTACAATCGTCGATCACTTTTCCGATGGATCGAGTTCGACCCGTCAGTTCGATGCGGTCGGCGCGCGGGTCTACGGGCCGGTCAACGACACCTCCGCCACGACCACGGAGGGCTTGGTATTCAACTACAACCTCGGTCTTCGCTACGTATCCTACGGTGGGTGGGAGCGGACCGAATATACCAAGGATCCCGCTTGCAACTGCAACCGCAGCGGACCGGTGCAGACCCTCATGTTCGTCACCGGGCGGCGAACCGAAGCCGGCGAACTGCCGCACTCGGGAACGGCCAGCTATTCGGCATCGCTCGTCAGCAACGCAGGCAACAGCGCGAACACGATAAGGTTGATCGACAGCTTTACGCTGTCCGCCGACTTCGGACGCCAGACGATGGCGGCGAGGCTGTTCACCCAGGCCGGGCTTCGTCCAGGCGGGTACGACGGCGGCTCGTTCACTGTCACCGGCCTCGACGTCAACGGCGCCGGGCCGATCCGTAGCGACGGCGGCTTTACGCTTGCGCTTGCCGGCACCAGCCTGACTCCGTTCGGCGGACCGGGCGGGATCGATCAGCCCGGCAGGATCAGCGGCAGCCTCGAAGGCGCGTTCTTCGGACCCTCCGCAGACGAAGCCGGCGGCGTGCTCCACCTGCTGCGTGACGGCGCCCTGGCGATCGCCGGAGCGTTCGTCGGCACGCGCAACTGACATTCAGTTCCTCCCGATCAAAGGAGTCTTCGCCATGACCGGTCGCAGCCCGCATCTGGCTCTCCCGCTGATCCTCATCCTCGCTGCTTGCGGAGGAGGAGGCGGCGCGAGCATCGCCATCGACGGCGCCTTCTTCGGACCGCAGGCGGCCGAAGTCGGCGGGGTCTATCAATTTTTCAGGGACGGCACCGAGTACACGGCCGGGGTCTTTGCCGCTGCAAAGGGGCCATGATCGCATCGTCCGAGGGAAACCGCTGCCATGCTCCGCCCCATCGATTTCAGCCTGCTTCCTGTGGTGCTTCAGCTTTCCCTCGCCACCTCTGTGCTTGGCAACGAGGCAGCGCCGGGCGAGCCGCCCCAATCCATCCGCCTTGAAAGCCTTTCCGCCGATGATGTCCTCGCGATTGCCGGCCGCCTGATCGACGTCGGGCGCCATGACGAGGCGCAGGCGCTGCTCGACCGGCTGGCGGCGGACCGGGCGGGCGGGGTCGAACGCGATTTCCTCGACGCGATGATCGCGCTCGCCCGCAAGGACTACAAGCGCGCCGAGGCACTGTTTCGCAAGATCCTCGCGGACGACCCCAGCCTGGTTCGGGTCCGCCTAGAACTGGCGCGGACGCTGTTCCTCCAGCAAGACGACGAGGACGCCGACTACCACTTCAAGCTCGCCATCGCCGCGCACCCGCCCGAAGCCGTAATCGCCAACATCGCCCGGTTCCGCGAGGCGATCCGCGCGCGGCGGGCGTGGCGCTTCAACCTGACGCTCGGCATCGCGCCCGACAGCAACATCAATTCCGCCACCGCCAAAGAGCAGGTCGATGTGTTCGGACTGCCTTTCGAGCTCGATCCGGAATCGCGCGCGCGGTCGGGCATCGGGGCGATCGTTGCCGCGGACGCCAACGTCCGCATCCGGCGCAACACGGCCTTGCCGATCTACCTGGGCGCTTACGGCCGCTTGGCTCGTTATGACGACCACCGGTTCAACGACATCTACGTCGGCGGCGAAGCCGGGCCCGAGTTTCGCCTTGAGGGCGGGCGGCTGCGCGTCGCGGCGACCGGGCTCCAGCGCTGGTACGGCGGTCGGCAGCTTGTTAGCAGTCTCGGTGGGAAACTCAATTACGACCGGATCATCGGCGGCAAATGGGCGCTCGAAGTCTCGCTCGCGACGCGCCACAACGCCTATGCGCGGCGTTCTGACGTCGATGGCTGGGACCTCGAGGCCGCGCTCTCGGCCAACCGTGCGCTCAGCACCTCGGCGCTCGCTTTCGCCTACGCCAGCGTCGAGCGGAGCATTTTTAACGATCACGGCCAGACGAGCTGGCAGAGCCGGATCGGCGGTGGGGTGCTCAAGGAGATCGCCTGGGGCCTGCGCCCGCAGATTTCACTCGAGGTCGGCCGTCAGGTCAATGACGGCCCGCTCGCCCCGTTCGGTCGCACCCGGCGCGACTGGCGGTTGCAAGCTTCGGCCAGCATCTACAAGCAAGACTGGAACGTTTCCGGTTTCGCCCCCTCGCTGCGCTTCAGCTACAGCCGCAGCTTCTCGACAATCGCCCTCTACGACCAGAAGCGCCAGCGCGCCGAGTTGGGCATCGCCAAGGCCTTCTGACAGCAATACACTGGATCAGTCCAAATGAGCCGGAACAAGCCTGGCATTGCGGAATATTCGCCTGCTTAACTGTCTCTTTGGCAAACCTTCACAATCATTCGCGCCGCGCGATGCTAGCGCTGCGCGAGGCTGGACTCACCCAGCCGGTCCGAGTTCCGGGTGCCGAAGCTCCTTTTGGCGGCAACTCAATGATGGTCGCCGTATTGTTTCAGACGGTACTGGGAACTTCGAGAGACTAAGGAGTACCATAGTGAAGCGACTGAAGAACGCGATTGCGGCAGCCGGCTTGCTGGCCACCGCGACGATGGCGCAGGCAGCAGAAGTTGCCACCACAACCGCGCCGGCGATGGGAGCTAATGAATTGGGGGGTGGGAGCACGTTGCTGTGGATTGCCATAGCGGTTGCCCTCGGAGTTGGGCTCTTCCTTGTCATCGACGATAACAATAAGCCCGATAGCCCCTGAGCCGCCCCCACCTCGTCCGCTTGCGGTGTTAATGGCGGAATTGCGGCCCCTCGCGTCGGTGGAGGGCCCAATTTCCTCCGCAAAGGGGCGCTTATGAAAGTCTTCAGAACACAGGGGCCCATTCCTAAATGACCGGAATGCGGGCGCAAAGCTGGTAGAAGCCACAGCTCGCGCGAGCGGCGGTTAACCAACATTTGAGATTTGACTGCGGATTTGCCGGATCGTCCGACATTGCCGCCAGTTGAGTGTCGGCAAAAACTATGTCCGCTTTTCGGCGATCGGCAACGAGGTTGGAATGCCTGAGATCAAGCGCGAAGCTGACGAGCAGTTGCTGGATAGCTTGCCTGGATCGACCTGGTAAGTCCGGGTGCACTAATCAATCCGCGGTGGTCGCAGGCAGGTCTGGCGCGTCCACATTGATCGACAACATCCAACGCGCCGAAAAGCGGCCAATGTAGGGTGCGGCGGGATCAAGTTTTCGCGAGCTACCCCGTTATGCGTCTGCAAGCCATGCCCCAATCCGTGGATCGCGAATGCCGAGCACTTCCTCAAGCAGGTAGCCCGCCCGCACTCGCACAATCTTCTCGGACGCTTCTGCAACGGCGCATATGATCGCATCTACATAGTGAGCGGCTTGCGTTCGCCAGATGGCAATCACCTGATCCATCCCCCCGCACCACGCAGGAGCGGCAAGCGTATCCCGGAAGGTCGCCCCGGGCGGACTCACCCTCGTGCGGTCAGGATCGAAGCTTGTCGGTGAAAGCGGGTTGCTCAGTTCATGACGGTGCAACGGGCGGCCTCGCACTTCCGGACAGGGCTTGGGTTTTGTGAGCGGGAACAGGCGTTCCTCGTCACTGTCGGAATTCAGATCGTCTCCGAGCATGGCCGCCATATAATGACGGGCACACCCAGCCCATTGACCGCGCATTGGCGCGGATATGTGCAGCTCCGAAGTGTCAGCGCCCAGTCCGTGGAAAGCGAGCGCACTGGCGTGGGATAGATAGCCGAAAGGGTCGGCGTCGAGGATCACCTTGGTGGCATCGCCGTCACCGACAGTGAACAAGACTGACGTGAAATCCGGATCGCGTCGAAGATAGTGAGACGGAACTTCACCCGGATAATGGCCGAGATCAAAGGTCGCTTCCGAAAGGAGCTTTCTTGCACGTCGTGCATTAAGAGGGCCATTGCGTGAAGGAAGCTTGGTGCCGCGATAGCCTCGGTCGCGAAATAACTGGCGAGCAAGCACGAACAGGTCAAATTCGGTGACCACAGCGCGACCGCTATCCCGAGCCATTTGGACGAGAAGGGTTGCTGCGGCGCTCATGCTGTTGTTTGGAGGATGGGAGTGATGTCCTTAGGACATCACTTCCATCCTCGAATCAGTCTGGATCTTTGTGGTTGCTCGCTAGGCGTTTTTAACCGGCCATCAAACCGGACATTCTAAGGGACAAGACTTACGTTGAATATGCCTCTATATGACAGAAATGCGCTATTTCAAGCATACCTTAAACGGGACATGAAAGCGGACATATAAGTGGCGGAAGACCGCGGCGAAACGATCGATTCAATGCAGCCGATGAAAATTGGCGAAGGTTCACCGCGCCTGCCGGCCGTACGCGATCTTGCCGTTGATCTTGCTGCGAAGGCAGCCGCCTTTGGCAGCAGCCTTCCCCAGGGCGTGAGCGCTGCATTGGCCGACCTCGTTCGGGCTATGAATTGCTATTACAGCAATCTCATCGAAGGCCATGACACTCATCCGATCGACATTGAGCGAGCCCTTCGCAACGACTTTAGCGACGACCCCGTCAAGCGCGACCTCCAACTTGAAGCACGCGCGCACATCGAAGTGCAGCAGTGGATCGATGAGGGCGGGCTCTCCGGCCGTGCTCATACGCGTGCGGGCCTGGAGGAAACCCATGCCCGTTTCTGCGCCGAATTGCCCGAAGATCTCCTGTGGGTGGAGTTGCCGAATACGGGTGAACGCGTGCGCGTCGAACCCGGACAGGTGCGTGAGCGCGACGTTCAAGTGGGCCGCCATGTCGCCATCAGCCCAGGCGCGGTGCCGCGCTTTATGGAGCATTTCGAATGGGCCTACGGCAGACTCCGGGCGCAGCGATGCCATCGTCTCGGTGGCGGCCGCCCACCACCGCTTCGTGTGGATTCACCCCTTTCTCGATGGCAACGGCCGTGTCGCACGGCTGATGTCGCATGCAATGATGCTCGACGCGCTCGACACTGGCGGTATTTGGTCAGTAGCCCGCGGACTAGGTCGAACCGCCGAGCGCTATAAGCAGCACCTTGCGGCTTGCGATCTGCCGCGACGCAATGATCTCGATGGAAGGGGGGCCCTCAGCGAGGAGGAACTGGCGGGTTTCACAGCCTACTTTCTGCAGGCTTGCATCGACCAGGTCGAGTTCATGTCGGGATTGGTTGAGCCGAACCGGCTGCGGCTACGTATTCACCAATGGGTGGCCGAAGAGGCCGCGCTCGGCAACCTGCCAGCAAAGGCGGCGAACGTACTCGACGCCGTGCTTTATCGTGGCGAAATTCCACGCGGGGAGCTCGAGACAATTGTTGGGACAGGCGAACGTCAGGCCCGCCGTGTCGCATCGGCACTCATTGATATGGGTGTTCTCTCATCTCAAAGCTCGCGGGCGCCTCTCCATATCGCCTTTCCTGCCACGCTAGCATTACGTTGGATGCCCGGACTCTTCCCAGAAAAGCCAACCTAAAAAGGGCCTGACTCTCGGCGACGTATCCTGAACCCGGACGGCGGCGTTCGGAGACGGTGTCGGGAGCGGAAATGTCCGACATGACGGCGCTAAACGGACTTTGATCTCGTGATTTAAATCGGATCGGAGAGTGCCATCTCACGCGAAAGACGTTCCCTCCCGCGTCTTATCATCGACATGCCTCCCTCGGGTAGCATGGGCCAGTCATCCCCCCGCTTGGTGCTGCGACTTCCCTCGCCGCAAGGTGGTCACTCTCGAGTTTACATCAGATAAGACGTCACTGTCATGCAACGTCTTTAATCGCTAGACCCCCTGCGGTAGAAACTATGTCATCGGTCTGAAGCAGGCAGTCAGGCCAACGCGATCAATACTCCACAACCGCCCGCTGCCTTGGCAATCGCACCAACTAGCCCGCGCTATGCCCTTTAAACAATAACCACTTGTCGCTCATTTGGAGTGATGATAAAATAAGCCCATTTTTGGGTCGACTATATTTCGGATTTTTTCCTCATTACCAGTGCAGTGAGCAGTGTTGCGAACGCGATCGCGCTAACGTACCAAAAAAACCAAGTTTCGTGACCATAAGCCTTAAATTGTAGTGCGACAAATTCGGCAGTTCCGCCAAATATCCCGTTGCCGATGCCATATGTAAGCCCGACCCCCAGTGCTCGAATATGGATAGGGAAGAGCTCGGCTTTGAAAAGACCGCTGACTGAGGTATAAAAACTGCTGATAAACATTCCGCAGACGATCAACGCAAATGCCGTTGTAGGTGAGGTCGCCGCCCCCGCGGCCTTCATCAACGGGACCGTGAGCAAAGTCGCAAGCAAGCCAAAGATGATCAGGTTCGTTCGCCGGCCGATGCGATCGGACAGTGCGCCGAGCGCGGGCTGAAACGCAATGAACGGCACCAGTGCTGCCGTCATGATCCAGTTGGCGGTAGAAGGCGCGATTTGCGCGGTGTTGACCAGGTACTTCTGCATGTACGTCGAGAAGGTGTAGAATGTCAGCGAGCCGCCCGCTGTAAGCCCGAGCACGATCAGAACCGCGCGCCAATGCCGAACGAGCTCGATCAGGCTCCCCCCGGCCGAGCCTTCAGTACCGCCCGAAGATTCCACCAGCAAATGCCGTAACGAGAGGATCAGGAGCGCGCCGCCGGCACCGAGCAAAAACGCCACACGCCAGCCGTATGCCGCCATTTCCACCTCGCTCAGCATGGTTTGCAGGAGCAGGATGACCATGAGCGCGGCAAGTTGTCCGCCGATCAATGTGACATATTGAAAGGACGCGTAATATCCGCGTCGAGAGCCCACGGCGATCTCCGCCATGTACGTCGCGGTGGCGCCGTATTGCCCGCCGGTCGAAAAGCCTTGGATCATTCGGCCTAGCAGGAGGAGTGCTGGGGCCGCAGATCCTGCTTGGGCGTAAGTCGGCAACACCGCGATCATGAACGATCCCAAGCCCATCAGCAGAACGGATCGAACCAGCGATACGCGGCGGCCGTGACGGTCAGCCAGCCGCCCAAAGTACCACCCTCCGAGTGGCCGTAGCAAAAAGCCGACAGCAAAAATCCCGGCCGTGCCGATCAGTTGCGCGGTTCGATCGCCTTCCGGGAAAAATGCCTTCGAGAAATAGATCGCGGTGAATGCGTAGACGTAGAAATCGTACCATTCTATCAAGTTGCCAGCGGATCCGGCGATGATCGCCTTCAGCATCTGCCGAGTGGTCAGCCCATCCGCCTGCGGTGTCGCGTCCGAGCCCCCATTGTTTCCCCCATGGTTCCTCCGGCCGGCCGCCCGGCGCCGCGCGTGCCCGCTCGCCCATGCGCGCGGGGCGAGGCTGGATTGTCCTGCATCATCGAACCCGGACGAACTTCTCGACCGCCCGTCCGCGAACTTCCGCGACGTAGATAGCCCCACGTCGATCGACCGTGACCATGTGCGCTCCCGTCATCCCGACGATGTGAGAGAGAACGTTTCCGTTGCGCGTGTTGACCACGGTCAGGCCCTCGCTGCCGGCGGTTCCGTCGGCAACGTAGATGACGTCGTCCGAAGTGATCGCCAAGCCATAAGGAGTGGCCGCATTGGTGATCTGACCAAGGTAGGTCCCCCGCTGGTCGAAGATCTCGACGCGCTTGTTTCCTCGATTGGCTACATAGAGGCGGCCGCGCGAATCCATCACGATGCTGTGAGGCGTGATCAGTTCGCCCGGCGCGGAGCCTTTTGCCCCCAGTAGCCGATAAATTTGCCCTTCTTCGAGTATCTGACGACCCTGGTGTTGGAGCTCTCACCGTCCGCGACGAAAATGTCGCCATTGGGCGCAAAGGCTACGTCGGCCGGGCCGTTCAGCGATACCCGGGAATCGTTCGCTCCCGCGACACCCCTGGTGCCCAGCGTCATCAAGAGTCTACCGTCGCGTGTGAACTTCATGACCTGGTGGAGCTTTTTGTCGGTCACCCATACGTTGTCGTGTCGGTCCACGCGCAAGGCGTGCGCAGCGGAAAACAGGCCCTCTCCCCAAGAGCGCAGGAACTTACCTCTCGCATCAAAGACCATCACTCGCGAAGGCGTGCGCTGGAAGGCGTAGATGTTGCCTCTGCTGTCGACGTCGACGCCGCTCATCTCCTGCCATGAGTCGCCGGGCGCAAGTTTGGCCCAGTTTGCCACCCTCTCGTAGCTTCTTGCAGGCTGAGCCAACGCAGATTGCGTCGGTGCGGCGGCAAGCCCTGCTGCGAGGCTGAGCGCGAAGAGCCACAGCTTGAACAAAGAGGTACTCTTCATCATTAATCCCTGTGTCGGATTCGATTTACTCATTCGGTCAGCAGCAGCGAAAGCCGCCCCGCCCGCCCCCACCAAACCGCGCCGCCTGGCGATTTCTGACGAACTCGGCGCGGTTCATCGGCATTGCTTCCGGGTGGTGGCTCCGCTGGTGGAGCAGATAGTCGGTGTAGCTCGGCATGCCGACCATGAGCCTGCCGCAGTCGGCGGTGCGCTGCGCCAATCGGACGAGGAGAGCGACGCCTCTCATGCGGGTGCGTGCGCCAACTGGATCGAAGTCTCGCGCGCTGTCGGTCCCGCTGCGCGCAATGCGAGCAGACAGGCGCGCACCCCGTACGCGGTCATCGCGAGCGTCACGACGATGAAGAACGCGCACAGGGCGGCGTCGATGCGATCGTTCATCACGATTTTCTGCATGTCGAAAAGGGATTTGGCGGGCGCGATAACTCGTCCTTCGTTCAAGCCCTGCGAGATGCGACTGGCATGCTGAAGGAACCCGACTGCGGGGTCCGAAGAGAACAACTTGAGGAACGCGGCCGTCAGTGTGCAGACGAATAGCCAGGCGGCTGGTCCCGCGGTGACCCAAGCGTAGCGGTGGCGCTTCCCCTTGAACAGCACGACAGTCGCGAAGGTCAGCGCGATGCAGGCCAGCATCTGGTTCGAGAGCGCAAATAGCGGCCACAGGGTGTTTACGCCGCCAAGTGGATCGGTCGCCCCTTGGTAGAGGAAGAAGCCCCATGCTGATACGCACAGGCCGGTGGCAACGAGGTTGGGAACCAACGCCGACGTCTTGCGGAACGCAGGGACAAAAACGCCAATGAGGTCCTGCAACATGAAGCGGCCGGCTCGAGTTCCCGCATCGATCGCGGTGAGGATGAAAAGGGCCTCGAACAGGATCGCGAAGTGGTACCAGAACGACATCATCGCCCTGCCACCGAGGAACTGGGAGAAGATGTGCGCCATTCCCACAGCAAGGGTCGGGGCCCCGCCAGCGCGCGAGATGATTGTCACCTCGCCTATTTCTTGCGCGGTCCGGGTCAGAACGTCCGGGGTGACAGCGAACCCCATGGCGGTGATCGCCGCGGCAGCGCTTTGCGCATCGGCACCCACGACCGCGCTCGGACTGTTCATGGCAAAGTAGATCGCGGGATCAAGGATCGAGGCGGCGAGGATCGCCATCAATGCCACGAACGATTCCATCAACATGGCGCCGTAGCCGACGAAGCGGGTATCAGCCTCGTTTCCGATGAGCTTGGGGGTCGTGCCCGAGGAAATAAGGGCATGGAAGCCCGATACGGCGCCACAAGCGATGGTGATGAAAAGGAAAGGGAAGACGGACCCTGACCAAACCGGCCCACCACCATGGATGAATTGGGTGAAAGCCGGCATGCGCAGCTCAGGCTGGACGATGAATACCCCGAGCGCCAACAACACGATCGCGCCGATTTTCATGAAGGTCGAGAGATAGTCGCGCGGCGCGAGCAACAGCCAGACGGGCAGGATGGAGGCGACGGCGCCGTACGCTATCAGCACCCAGCACAACTGCAGCTCGGTCAAGGTGAACAGCGAGGCGAGATATGGATCGGTCGATATGTAGCGTCCGCTCAAGACAGCCAGGATCAGCAAGACAAATCCCGCGATCGAAACCTCGGCGATCCTGCCGGGCCGTACGAACCGCATGTAGAATCCCATCAGGAGCGCGATGGGAATTGTGGCTGCAACCGTGCTTGCCCCCCAGGGGCTATGCGCCAAGGCTTTGACGACAATCAGGGCCAGCACTGCCAGGATAATGATCATGATCACAAAGGTGCCAACCTGCGCGATCAGCCCCGGAACGAGACCCATCTCCTCGCGCACCATTTCACCCAGCGATCGGCCCCCGCGCCGCATCGAGAGGGCAAGGATGATGAAATCCTGGACTGCGCCGGCCGCCACCGCGCCGATGACGATCCACAGTACCCCTGGAAGATAGCCCAGTTGCGAGGCCAGTATAGGGCCGACCAAAGGCCCGGCCCCCGCGATCGCCGCGAAGTGGTGACCGAACAGGACGTATTTGTTGGTCGGGACGAAATCCAAGCCGTCGTTGCACGCTACCGCGGGAGTGGGACGCTTGGGATCCAGACCCAGGACCCGATCGGCGATGAACTGGCTGTAGAAGCGAAACGCCAGGACGTAGACGCACACCGCTGCGGTCAAAAGCCACATGGCGTTGACGTGCTCGCCCCGCGATGCCGCAACGAGGCCCAGCGCGGTTGCGCCCAACAGTCCTACCGCTACCCATACCGCCCGCATTCTCATCATGTCTCATTCCGAACTTTAGGTGGCGCTCATGGTGGGGAAGTCATGCCCGGCATCATTCGCGGCCTCGGAGCCTGCATCCTGCAGGGCTGTCGATGAAAGGGCGCCGGATCGAAGAGCGTCGCGTTGGCGACAACGTCCTCCGATGGTCATCCCGAAATCGACAGCGGCGTTTCGAAGTGGCGGTCAGTGCCCTTTGGGCCACACCACTCCCTGCACGGCCGGGACCTGTCCAATGCCCTTGAAGACGAACCGCTGCACGCGCTTACCCTCCCACGTTTCCGTGGTGTAAAGGTTGCCCTTCGAATCGGTTGCGATGCTGTGCACCCCGTAGAATTGACCGGGTTGGCGACCACCGTCTCCGAACGTCGTCAGCACTTTGAGCGATTGGCGGTCGACCACCCTGATCTGGTTGTTGGTTCCGTCCGCAACGTAGAGATAACGCTGCTGGGGGTCGCGCGACATGGCAATGTCCCAGACTGCTCCCGACCCTTGCGTGTTCGTGTCGTAGAAGGCTTCCTTCACGAACTTCCCTTCAGGGGTGAAAACCTGAATGCGGTCGTTGCGACGGTCGCAAACGTACAGCAGCCGATCCACCGAAAGCTGGGCGCAATGCACGGGGTTGCGAAAAATCTTGGAGGGCGGCGCGGACGGATCGTAATCCGGGAGCGGCGTATCGACCGGCTTGCTGCCATAAGCGCCCCAGGCACGCTTCATCGTGCCGGTGCTCGCGTCGAGCACCGCGATGCGCTTGTTCAGGTAGCCGTCGGCGACGAACGCCTCGTTGGTCTGCTTGTCGACGAAGACTTGGGCGACCTTGCCAAAGCTCTCTGGGTCATTGCTGTCGCCGGCATAATCGGCGGTAGCGCCGTATTGGCCTTCACCCTTGGGAGCCCCAGGCTTCTTGCGCGCGCCCTTCTTGCCGATTTGTAGCAGGAACTTGCCGTCCCTGGTGAATTTGAGGATCTGGGAATCGTCTATGCCGTTGCCGCCAAGCCAGACGTTGCCTTGGTAATCGATGGTGATCTGGTGCATCGCCGTCGGCCATTCATAGCCGGCGCCCGGTCCTCCCCAATGGCGTAGCAGATTGCCCGCCTGGTCAAATTCGAGGATTGGCGGAGCCACGGCGCAGCAGTTGGCCGTCTTCGAATCTAGCCGTTTCTCGTTCTCGTCGACGGTCTGGGTGCCACGATGCGTAACCCAGATGTGATTGTCCGCGTCCACAGCCACTCCGACGACCGAGCCCAGGATCCAGTGATTGGGAAGCGGCTTCGGCCACATCGGGTCGACTTCGAACCGAGGGGCCCTCACGGTCGGCCCCGCCTGGGCCAGACCCGGGGTCGACAGTCCTGCGCCAGCGCCCAGGAGCAGCATGGCCAATGCTCCGACCGATCTGATCTTCAGGGCTCGGAGCCTGCTCGGTGCCGTTCTCATCATCTGAGGTTCCTTGTCATTTCGAGTTCACTTGCCCAGCCCGGTCCGCCTGAGCGCGGACCGGGCCAGGAATTCGGGCACGCGTCTGTCAGATCAGAAAGACACCCGAACACCGCCGGTGAAGTAACGACCGATCACGTCGTAGGCGGCGTTATAGGAGGAGGCGAAGCTCGACGACACGCCGAACGCACCAAACGGTATCCGGCGATTGAAAAGGTTCTGGACCGACAGGAATACCTGCTGCTTGCCGCCCCCCAGCTCAAGATCGTACTTCGCCGTCAGGTTGGTGTAGAAGACCGCCGGAATCCGACCGTTGGCAATATCGATACCGTCGACCCATGGCTTGTCGACGCCTTGCCGCGCAGGTCCAAGGTACCGTTCTTGAACGAACAGGCCGAACGGACCCTTCTTCCAGTCGACCTGGGCCAGGCCGCCCCACTTCGGTGCGCTGGGCAGGCCTAGCGCGACGTTGGGTGCTGACCCGGGTGTAACCGACTCGTTCTTCAGGCCATGGTTCGCGATGATCCGCGAACTTAGCTCCCCGCCAGCGAAATCGGTCTTGTAGCTGAGCTCGAAATCGATGCCCGCCACGGTCTGCTGGCTGAGGTTGACGTAGCCGCGATTCACCACAAGCGTGCCACCCGTGACCGTCAGCTGCGCGCATTGCGCGGCGTTGCCGGCGAAGCACTCGCTGATGATCCGCTCCTCGCTGAAGAACCCGATCGCATCCTTCACCTTGATCTTATAGTAATCGACCGACGCTTGCAGTCCCGGCAGCCAGGACGGCTTGTAGACGGCGCCGACCGTCAAGGTCCGCGCCCGCTCCGGCGCGAGGTTGGGATTGCCGCGCAGGAACGTCGTCGTCGGCAGGGTGCCTTGCCCCGGATACGAGACGTTGCCGCTGGTCTTGAGACCCGGATTGAAAAGCTCCTGCAAATTGGGCGCCCGCACGTCCTGGGACACTGTGCCGCGAAGCCGTAGGTCGTCCGTCAACTGCCAGCTTGCGCCCACCTTCCAGGTCGTCACGCCGCCCGAGGTGCTGTAGTCGGCGTGACGGACTGCGCCGTTGAGATCGAGCGAGCCGAGTATGCTGTCCGCCAGAACAGGCAAGCCTACTTCGATGTAACCCTCCTTGATGTTGTAATTCCCCGAGAAAGGCAGGGGGTTGAAGAAGCGGAACGGTCCCTGGACGCCGTTGATCGCCACCGGCGCGCCGCGGATGCCGGTGAAATCGTTCTTCGTCGGGGAAAGCGCATCCACAGTCTGGAAGGCGCTTTCCTTGCGGTATTCCAGACCCGCCGCGACCGCGATCGGACCAGCAATCTGGAAGCTGTCGCCGAGATTGCCCCGGATATTGGCGCTGAACACTTGCTGACGCAGGCGCAGGTTCAGGAAGCTGTCGTCCGTGACGTAGTCGCTGATCGCTTTGTCGACCGGCTGCACGCCGAACAGATTGCGGGGCGTGCACCCTGGATCGAGGCCGGAGAGGGTCGATCGACAGACGATCTTGCCGCTGGCGTCGCGCACCGCGTCGGCGGCGGCAAAGGCGTTCCGGGCGACCGCCAGGTTGGTGTTCGCCATGAACTGATCGGTTTGTCCGAAGGTATAGCCGGCATCGTATTTCCAGCTGTCGCCAAACGATCCGCGCAATCCCACCGATGCACGATAGACATCGGTTTTCGCAACATTGTGGTCGAGCGGCAGTTCGCTCTCCGCCCTGCCCAACTTGAACGAGGTTATCCCGGCAGCGTCCATTCTCGCGGCGACCGCGGCGGGCAGATAGGCGTTGTCGCGAAAGATAGTGTACTGGGCGAGAGCCGTCGTCGCGTAGTTGTAGAACGCCGCCTGGTCCGTGTGGCTTTGGGCGTAGAGGCCGTCGGCGTACACCGTCAGCCTGTCGTTCACGTCGAATTCCGCCCGGACATATCCGCTGAACCGCTTTTGCCCCGGGAGGAGGCCGAGGTTGCCCTTCGCGCCGTCGCCCCCGTTGATCCAAGTGTAGTTCGATGCACCCGGGCTCCCATAATTGAAGGCCGAGGTTGCTCCGTTTCCAAGAAACTGGGTGCCGACCAGCGGGCCGCTGGTGATAAGCCCACCGTAGGTTGCCTGCCCGCTGCGGACCTGGCGTGCATTGAACTGGCGCGGCGTGCCGTTCGGAATGACGATTGTGCCCTCGCCATTGTCGAAAAAGTCGCGGCCGGTCTTCTTGAGCGGCCCGATGCCCTTCTGATCGAAAGCATCGATACCGACGATGAAGCGTGCCGTATCGTCAGAGGTGGAAGCGCCATAGGCGAGCGACCCCGAGAATTGACGGGCATCGCCAAAGGTCGAGATGCCGCTCTGGAGTTCGCCCTTGAAGCCCCTCAATCCCGTATTGAGGACGAAGTTTACGACGCCGGCGACGGCGTCCGATCCGTAAGCGGCAGAGGCGCCGCCAGTGACGACGTCCACCCGGCTAACCAGCCCCTGCGGAATGACGTTGATGTCGACCGAACCGAGAACGTTGTTTGCGACCATGCGCTGTCCATTGAGCAGCACCAGGGTTCGCGTAGGCCCCAGCCCGCGCAAATTGAGGAGGTTCTGGCCGATGTTGCGATTGGCGGCGGTGGGCAGCGAGTTCGACGACTTGATGCTGCCGGCGAAAACCGGAAGCTGATTGAGGCCGTCCGCCAAGTTGCCCGGCGCGGCTTCCTTCAGTTTCTCCGACGTGGCGACCGTCACGGGGGTCGGCGCGTTGAAGCCGGACGCACCAATTCGCGTGCCGGTAACGACAATATCCGAACCGCCGCTGCCTTCAGCGCTCGCGGCGCCCTGATCAGCGCCATCGGCAGCGCTCTCCGGCGCTTCCCCTGCGGTTAACACGGCGTCTGCCGCCGGCTGGTCTGCCGGAGCGACCTCCTGTGCATGGGCGGTCGCTGTCGTGGCAAGGATGATTGCGAGAACCGCTGAACCCTGAGAGAGCCTCGTACGGATGCAATTGTGTGACATTATTTCCCTCCTATTTGGATTATTGGTTTATCTGGATACAAATTAGCGGTTTGAGTTGCAGAGCAATTGTCTCGAAGCCCCAGAAACGATGTCATTTCTTTCTGACAAACTTTCGCAGCGATTTGCCGCTTACTTCAGCGACGTAGATCGAGCCCTTCCTGTCGACAGTAAGCATGTGCGAGCCGGTCAATCCCGACACGTGGAACAGGGTTTTTTCGCTCTTCATGTCGATGACCGACATGCTCCCGACCGGCTTGGTTCCATCGGCGACATAAAGCGTCCCGTCCCGGGTGATGAACAGCCCATATGGCGTGATGTCATTCTTGATCTGCCCAAGAACCGCGCCTTGCTGATCGAAGATCTCGATCCGCTTGTTCCCGCGGTTGGCGACCAGCAGTCTGCCCTTGGAGTCCATCGCAATGCTGTGCGGGACCATGAGCTGGCCCGGCTCGGTGCCTTTCGTCCCCCAGGACTTCACGAACGTGCCGTCCTTGGAGAACCTGACGATCCTGGTATTGGTGCTTTCTCCGTCGGCGACGAAGATGTCGCCGTTTGGTCCCACGGCGACATCGGCGGGGCCGTTGAGGGCGACCTTGGAATCATTGTCGCCGGCCACGCCTTTTGTGCCCAGTTCCATGAGCAGTTTGCCGTCGCGGGTGAATTTGAAGACCTGGTGCAACGCCCGTGAGGTGATCCACACATTGTCGAACCGGTCGACGCGAAGTCCATGCACGCCGGGGAGATCCCCGGTGTTCCATGACCTAAGGAACTTGCCCTTGGGATTCAGGACGATGACTTTGAAGGGCGTGCGCTGCAGCGCGTAGATGTCGCCGTTGGAATCAATGTCCACGGCCATCATATCTTGCCAGGTGGTCCCTTGTGGCAGCTGTGCCCAGTTGGCCACTTGTTCGTAGACGCGCGCGCGCGGGGCAGGTGAAGCGTGCGCTGGCGCGATCACGCACGCCGCGGCGAGGCTGGCGGAGATGGCGAAACGCCGCGTCAGGGTGATTGCGTCAAACATCTGAATTTCCTTCATTGGGTCACGGCCATGCGGGTGACCGGTTCGATCTGCGCAGGCTCGAGATCGGGGCTCGCGCCGGCAGGCAGCAGCGGTCCGCCGGCCAGTGCGCTCTTGAGGCGAGCGGCGTCGAGCCCGCCCTCCCAGCGGGCAAGAACGATCGTCGCGACGGCGTTGCCGATGAAGTTGGTCACCGAACGACATTCCGACATGAAACGGTCGACGCCGAGGATGAGCGCGAGCCCGGTGACGGGAATGCCCGGCACGATCGAAAGCGTCGCGGCCAAGGTAACGAAGCCGGCACCGGTGACCCCTGCTGCGCCTTTGGAGCTGATCATCGCTACGCCGAGCAGCAGAAGCTGCTGGCCCAGGGTCAGATCCACGTTGCAAGCTTGAGCGACGAATAGCGCCGCCAAAGTCATATAGATGTTGGTGCCGTCCAAGTTGAACGAGTAACCCAAGGGAATGACGACGCCGACGATCGATCGGCGGCATCCGGCGCGCTCAAGTTTCTCCATGAGGCTAGGCAACGCGGCCTCCGAGGAGGCAGTGCCAAGCACCAGGACGATCTCCTGTTGCAGATAGGCGATAAGCTTCAGGACGGAAAAACCGCTCAGCCGTGCAATCGCGCCAAGCACCAACAGGATGAAAAGTGCGGAAGTGACGTAGAACAGCGCAACCAACCCGGCCAGATTGACGAGGGCGGAAATTCCGTACTTCCCGATCGTGAAACCGATCGCGCCAAGCGCACCCACGGGCGCGGCTCGCATGAGCATGTGGACCAGCTGGTAAACGATGGACGAAGCGCTCTGCAGCAAGCGCATCACGGGCGCCGCGCGTTCCCCGACAACCGACGCCGAAATACCGACCAGGATGGCGACCAGCAATGCCTGAAGAATATTGCCGTCAACTTGCGAGGACAGCAGTGTCGTGGGAATGATCTCGGTCAGAAACCCGACGATAGTCCGGTCGTGAGCGTCCCGCGCGAATTGGCTGACGGAGTTGGCGTCGAGCGATGCCGGATCGATGTTCATTCCGGCGCCGGGCTGAGCGAGGTTTGCCACCACCAGCCCCACAATCAATGCGAATGTGGACACGACGAAGAAGTAGCCTAGCGTCTTCGTGGCAAGGCGCCCCAGGCCGCCGAGTTCCTGCAGCCCGGCGATCCCCGTTACCACCGTAAGGAAAATCACCGGAGCGACGATCATCTTGACCAGTTTGACGAAGCCATCGCCCAAGGGCTTCAAGGCCATCCCGACGTCGGGAAAAAGAAAGCCGATCGCGACGCCCAAGGCGATCGCCATCAGCACCTGAAAATACAGGTGCCTATAAAGCGGCACGCCGGTCCCGGCGTTGAAACCACGCCGGCCTAGTTCGTCATCGAGATGGGGGTCGCCCAATTGCATCCTCGCTCCAGATTGGCCCTCTTCGAAGCCGTGAAACGAAAATACGGGTCAGCCTGCGACCCCACAAACCGAATGTCGGAAATCGTTAACTCACTGAAAGCACAGTACATTTCTTGTCAGTGTCTAGCGGAGGCGTGCGAATTTCCGCCAGCGTGACCGATACATTGTGCGGATTTCCGCTCAATCCGTATGGCACGAGTTCGAATCAATGGTATGCAGCCGGATGAACGCTCATCCGTTCACCACCGCCTTGAAGCGTCCGGGACGAACTGCGCTGGTGGTGCTGCTGAGCGCCGTGGTGCTGTTCCTGATGGGCGTCGCCATCGAGCGGTGGGCGGTCAGTTCCGCCGCGCAGATAGCACAGCTGGCAGCTAATGAGCGAATGCGTGCGAACGCCGGACTGTTCGAAAGCGAGCTGCAAAAATACCGGCTGCTCCCCCTCGTCTTGGCGGAAAACAGCGACGTCATTTCGCTCGTCGAATCGCACGACCCGAATGTGGCCAAGCAGCTGAACGGAAAGCTTCGTTTCCTGGCACAGCACACGGGTTCCGAGGTGATCTACGTCATCGACTCGAGCGGCATCACGCTGTCCGCGAGCAACTTCGACTTGCCGACCAGCTTCGTCGGCCAGAACTTTGCATTCCGCCCCTATTTCCGGCGCGCACTGATCGATCGAAGCGCTGAATACTTCGCAAGAGGCCTAGTCAGCGGTCAACCCGGGCTGTTCTTTGCACAGGCTGTGTCAAACGGTCGCGGCGTCATTGTCGTCAAGATTTCGCTCGACCGCCTCGAAGCGATATGGGGCCACCAGCCGGGCATAACCATTATTCGTGACCCCGATGGTATTATCACAGCTGCGAGCATCAAAGACTGGGTGCTCCATCCCAGTCGACCGTTGTCACCCGCTGCTCGCCAGAAGGCTCAAAAGACGCTCCAGTTCGGGGCGACAATGCCTGCTTCGCTGTCGTTCGCCCTACCGCCCCCAACCCTCGCCGGCAGCTCAGATCAGGACATCGTCGTCCTGCCACCAAATCGCCGCTACGCAATTGCCTCCACCTCATTGCAAATGGATGAGTGGATTCTCAGCTCCCTAGAACCGATGGATGCCGCGCTGCGCGACGCGCGGCTGCGGGCGCAAGTCATCGGGTTGGTCGTAATCCTGATACTAGTGCTGTGTCTCGGTCTCACCATCCGAAGCGTCGAACGGCGGCGGCTTCTGGTCTCCTCGCGTCGAACCTTGGAGCGAGAGGTCAAGCGGCAGACCGCGGAACTGCGCGACACCAATCAGCAACTGGTTGCCGAGGTGTCTGAGCGCGAGGCCGCCAGCCGCCGCTTGCGCACGGCGCGAGATGAGCTCGCCCAGGCGAACCGGCTCGGGTCCATCGGCCAGATAACCGCCGGGGTAGCGCACGAGATCAACCAGCCGGTTGCGGCAATCCGCACTTTTGCCGAGAACGCCAAAGTGCTGATTGACAAGTCTGACACTGTGGAGACCCAGCGCAACCTGGACGTGATCATCGACCTCACCTCCCGGATCGGTGACATTACGACCGAATTGCGCAATTTCGCCCGCCGCGATCCTCCGCCGATCGGAGAGATTAATCTTGGCGATGCACTCGATGGCGCACTGATCCTGATCGGCGACCGGCTACGCGGCGAAGGTGTTGCGCTCGTGATGCCTAAGGAACTTGCAGCCTCAGTCATGGTGTTGGCCGACCGGGTCCGGCTGGAGCAGGTGGTGATCAACCTGCTGCAGAATTCGCTGGATGCTTTGGCAGAGACCGAAGACCGGCGGATCGAAATCCGCCTAGAGACGCGGCCGGACCGTCCGAATGTTCGGCTCACCTTTGACGACAGCGGGCCCGGGGTGCCCGCAGGCATGCGCACGACATTGTTCGAACCTTTTGTGACGGGCAAGAAGCAGGGCCTTGGTCTGGGCTTGGGTATTGCTCAGAATATCGTTCGGGAATTCGGGGGGGAGTTGGAGATGACGGCGTCTAGGTTCGGAGGCGCCGCTTTTTGCGTAACGCTCCTCAAACCGTGAGCGAGTCTCGCGGACTTGTCGTCTTCGTCGACGATGACGAACTCCTGCGCGTCGCAAACAGCCAGTCGCTGAGCCTTGCCGGTTTTACGGTCAGAACCTACGCGGACGCGCGATCGGCGATACGCGACATTGACGCCCAATTCGACGGTGTCGTGGTCAGCGATATCCGCATGCCGGACATGGACGGACTGCAATTTTTTCGAGCGGTGCGCGAGATCGATCGGGACATACCGGTAGTGCTGATAACGGGGCATGGCGACGTGCCGATGGCGGTATCGGCCCTGAAGGCCGGAGCACATGACTTCCTGACCAAACCATTCGCGGCCGAGCATCTTATCGCCACAGTGCGCAGTGCCTGTAGCCTGCGCGCACTTCAGCTTGAGAACCGCAGACTGCGCCAGCTGGCAGACGTTGTGCCCTCCAAATCTCCGCTGGTAGGCGAGACCCCAGCAATTATTCGGCTGCGGGTTTTGATCGATCAGATTGCGGCTGCCAATGTCGATGCGATCATTGAAGGTGAGACGGGTACAGGCAAGGAACTCGTGGCCAGAATGATCCACCGTGCAAGTCGGCGACGGGGTAACTCATTTGTATCGGTCGCCTGTAGTACGGCAGCTGCCGGGTCGCTCGAGGGAGATATGTTCGGCGATCATTTGCCAGGCCAATCGCGTAGGCGGATCGGCCTGATCGAAACGGCCCATAGAGGCACGCTATACCTCGACGATGTCGATGGCCTGCCGTTCTCGGCTCAATCGCGGCTCATGCAATTGCTCGATGATGGCGTGTTGCGCGGAAGTAATGCAACTTCCGACTTGCCAGTTGAAATTCGGATAATCGCGAGCAGCAAGATCGAATTGTTGCAGGCTGTCCGCGAGGGACGCTTTCGCGAAGATCTCTACTACCGCTTGGAAATGGCGCGACTGACGCTCCCATCGCTCCGCGAGCGTAAGGCGGACATCCCCCTTCTATTCGCTAATTTCGTAGGTGACGCACTGCCCAAAGGTGTCGCCTCGATGCCCGAGATTACCGAGGTCGTCCGTCGACATTTGATCGACCACGATTGGCCTGGAAACGCGCGGGAGCTGCAGACCTATGCAACCCGTTTTGTGTTAGGCCTCCTCCATTCCGAAGACGCCGGCGAGCAGCTGGAGACCAAGGCGTCGCTCTCAGAACGCACCCGGCGCTACGAAGAATCACTCATCCGTGACGTTCTAACTCGCTGCAATGGCGATGTGTCAATCGCGCTCGCCGAACTGAAACTCCCGCGAAAAACTTTTTACGACAAGCTGGCTCGACACGAAATTGAGATCGGTCGTTTCCGCAAAAAGCCTTGATCGTCACGCCGCTTCTACCATCGGTGATCCGACGGCCAGCGGCTGGCGCTAAAAAATCACGCGCAAAGCGTCTACATGACGACTGTTTCTGGGGCCTAGGTCCTCGCCCTTGAACGGCCGGAATGAAGCGCGTTACCGAACGGCGGAAGCGGGGCCGGTACCGGAATGGCGACTTGCGAACACATGAGGCGTGTAAGGGGGACCAGTTAAGCGAGACTACTCCCGCCATAATAGGTGGTGCGGGCCTAAGGCACGCTAACTTCCGTTCGAAAATGGAGGCACGAAGCTCGACGCCTTCACGCAGCCGAAGCACACCCAAACACGGCATGACAAAGCGATATAGCGCGTGGATCGCCGACGAGGTCCGCGCCCATGTGATTGGGCGCATAGCCCATCGCGATTCCGCTCTCCCGGTCTGCGCATCCGACCGAGCCGCCCCAGCCGCCATGTCCGAAGGCGGCGCGCGCAGGCCCCATCGCGCTGCTACCGTTGACCATGAGCCCCATCGCCCATTGCGGGTTGAAGCCGAGCACCTGGTCGGTCCGATCCGCGGCGATCGCAGTCATCGCTTCGAGGGTTTGCTCCGACAGCACCGCACCCGACAGGGCCGCTGCGTAGATCCGGGCAATGCCCTGCGCCGAGCCGTGGCCATTCAGCGCTGGCAGCTCAGCGCTGCGCCAATCCGGAGCGTTGGCACGGATCGGGTCAAGTTGCGGGCTGGCCAAAGCCAATTGCATAGCGGGGTTCATATCGAGCGTGTCGAGATCGACCGGCTCTTGCGACGGAATGATGTCGGCCACGCGCGCTGCCAGATTTTGCGGGAGGCCCAGCCAGAAATCGGCCTGTGCCGGTCCGGCGAGTTCGTCGGGCAGAAACTGGCCGAGCGTGCGGCCGTCAACCCGCCGAACGATTTCAGCGACCAGCGTGCCCCAAGTCGCGGCATGATATCCGTTGACGGTGCCCGGTTCCCACAGGGGCGCCTGGCGGGCGAGACGGTCCGCGCACAGCGGCTGATCGAACAGTTCATCGACGCTGGTCGGCTCGACGAACCCGGGGAGCCCGGCCTGGTGCGAAAGCAGTTGGGCGACCGTGATCTCAGCCTTTCCTTGCGCAGCGAATTCGGGCCAGTGGTCCGCAACCCGATCCTCGTAGCGCAACCGCCCGCGATCGACGAGGATGGCGACGCAGATCGCGGCGATCCCCTTGGTGGTCGACCAGAGGTTGACCAGCGTATCGCGAGTCCACGGAACCGACCCTTCCCGGTCGCGGTGGCCGCCCCAAAGATCGACCACACATTCACTGCAGCGATAGACCGCAAGCGAAGCGCCGACCTCGCGATAGGCGAGCGGCCGTTCGAAGTTGGCGGCGAAGGCATCGCGTACGGCCTCGAAGCCTTGGGCGACGAACCCTTCGATCATCGCGCCTTCAGCCCGAATAAATAGAGCCGCTGAAACTCGTCAGCGATGCTCTGGATGCGCTCCTCGTCCTCGCCGTCGAACCATTTCGGGATCCAGCCGAACGTCCCCGCCAGTGCCACGCCGGTTCCCAGCAGGTCGACCTCGCGCATGCTGCCGTCGGCAATCCCGGCCTCGACCGCTGCGGGAAAGGCGTGCTCGGACCGCCGCGCCAGCGCGGTGATTTCGTCGCGGGCATCTGGCTTGAGCGCCTCGACCCCAGCCAGAGGCGCGAGTGGCGAGAATTCGGCGCGCGCGTTCATTTCGACCAGCAAGCGAAACCCGGCGGCGGCGCGGGCAACGCCTTCGCCCTCGAACCGCGCCATTGCCTCGAGGATGCGGTCGCCGAGATCGAAGGCACGGCGATAGCATTTGGCGACCAGATCCGGCTTGTCGCTGAGGTAATGGTAGATCACGCCCTTGGTCGCACCCAGCGCGGCGCCGATCTCGTCGAGCGATGTGGCATCGATGCCCTTGCGATTGAACAGCCGCGAGGCGGTGCGCAGCAATTCCTCGGTCTTCATCGCGGCCGCGGCCTCGCGGCTGAACACATTGCCGCGCGGCGCCCGAAGCGCCGTCACGTCGATCCGGGGAAGTTCGAGAATCGTCTCCGGCCGTTTGGCCATACCGTTTCGAAACAGGTCTACCGCTGCTGCCGTGCTTCGCGCTCGCAGCTCGGGGTCGTCCTCGAGCCAGCGCGGCGCCAGAGGAATCCACGAAATCATTCCGAACACCGCCTGGGCGACGATCGCCGAGGTCGCATCTGCGGACCTCGCCGCGTTGTTGGCCGGAGTCGATCAGTTCGCGCAGCTGCGCCAGCACGCCGGCGACGAGCGCGTCGATCGTCGCCCGCTGCTCATCATCGAGATAGGCGATCTCGCTGAGCACCGCTTCCTCGACCGCGGCCTGATCAAGGCGACGGGTGACGAACGCCTCAACGCGATCAAGCACGGATCCCGGCGCTTGCGCAGCCGCAGAAAGGTCGCGGGCCAGCGCTTCGCACGAGCGCCGGTAGCACTGAAAGACGAGATCCTGCCGATCGTCCGCGTAGTAGTACACCGCGGCCCGCGACAGCCCGAGCGCCGCCGCGACGTCGAGCAGCGCGGTTTGGGCAATCCCCGTGCGTTGAGCTGGCGGGCGGCCTCGTCGAGCAGCAAATCGCGCCGGCTCCGCCTGGCGGCACGGCCGGACGGCAACGCGATTGGCGTGATTGTCGACTGGCTCATCTGGCTCCTCGGTAGAAAGACATACGCATATGTCAAATCACTTGACAAGCCCAATTCGACGTGTCGATATGCAAACATACTCATATGTAAAACAGGTGCTACAAGCACTGGCACAAGCCAACCGGGTCTGGGGAGAAAGAAAATGCTCAAGGCAACAAGGATCCGCAGCGGACTGACCCTCGCTTTCCTGAGCGCCACCGCCGTCCCGACTTGCGCCCTTGGCCAAGCCTCCACGACTGCGGCGGACGACGGCAGCTCCGGCGTCTCCGGGGAAATTGTCGTCACCGCGCAGCGGCGTGAGCAGCAGCTAACCGATGTGGGAATAAGCATCGCTGCGCTGTCCGAGCGCTCGATCCAGGAAGCGCGGATCAGCCAGATCGAAAACATTGCTGCGGCCGTCCCCAACGTCGACATCAAGGAGCAGGTGCCCGGTGCGCTCCCCGTGGTGACCATCCGTGGGATCGGCCTCGACGACTTCAGTTCGACCAACAGCCCCTCCGCCGGGGTCTACGTCGACGAGGTGCCGCTCGCCTCGATCGCGCTCATGAGCAGCGAGATCTATGATCTCGAACGGATCGAGGTGCTCAAGGGTCCGCAAGGCACGCTCTACGGACGCAATTCGACCGCCGGCGCGGTCAACATTCTCACCGCGCGGCCCGACGACTCGTTCTCCGCGCGCGCCTCGGCCGGGTACGGGAACTTCAATGCGTTCGAAGCGGAAGGCTTCGTCAACGTGCCACTCAGCGATACGCTGGCCGCCCGAGTCTCCGCCCGCACGGTTCAGCAGGGCAAAGGGTATTGGACCAGCCGTCGTCTTCCCGGCGAAACGCTGGGCGAGCGCAACATTTTGACAGGCCGGGCGCAGCTCAGCTGGAGACCGGACGATGCCCTCGCGGTCACGCTCAAGGTCGAAGGCCTGCGCTCGCGCTCCGAGATGGGCCAAGGCGAGTTCTTCGGGACCGTCAACCCGCTGACCGGCGGTCCCTGCGCGCCGGTACTGGCCGGTCGTGTCGACAACAGTCAGTGCACCGACTTTTTCGGCTACACCGACACCGATGGCGATCCGTTCCGCGCGACTGGGCGCGCGACGCGTTCTACGACATCGACAGCTGGGACGCGACGCTTAAGGTCGAGGCCGATCTTGGCGCGGTCGAATTGCGCTCGATCACCGGGTACCGCTGGCAGGACCGCGGCTTCGACATCGATTCCGACGCCACACCCGCGCGCCAGGTCGATTTCGTCCAGAACGACAAAATCAGGCAGTTCACGCAGGAACTGCACCTGTTCGGCCAGCTCGGCGTCTCGGACTGGCTGATCGGCGCGTTCTACTCGCACGATCGCGTCACGGTTCGCACCCCGGGCGACCATCTCGACCTGTTCGTCACCCAGACCCAGATCGACGCCGACCAGAAGACGGATTCGGCGGCGACGTTCGCCAATGTCGACTGGAGCCTTGGGGACCGGCTCTCGCTGGTGACCGGGCTGCGCCTCACTTGGGAGAAGCGCAGCTACGTCGGTGGAACCACCGACCTCAACCCGCTCGGATTCAGCTTCCTGTGCACGCCGGCCGGACTGTGTGCGCCTGGCGTGCCCGGACCCGTCGCCCTCACCTTCCGTGACGACAGCATCTCCGACACCAACCTGACCGGGCGGATTGCGCTCGAGTACAAACCGACGCCGGGCGGCAGCCTGATTTACGCAAGCATTTCCCGAGGCCGGAAGAGCGGCGGCTTCTTCAGCGGTATCACCACCGACAATCGCGCGCTGATCCCCTATCGTCCGGAGACGCTGACGGCCTACGAAGTCGGCGGACATGCGCGGCTAGCCGGCCGTACGATCCTCGCCAACGCCGCGCTGTTCTACTACGATTACGACGACGTCCAAACGTTCGTCCGCGACGACGGCGGCGCCATTCCGGTCCAGCGGCTCGGCAATATCGGCCACGCCAAAGTCTACGGCGCCGATCTCGATGTCGATTGGCGGCCGCTCACGGGTCTCGACCTGTTCGCCGGAATCGGACTGCTCAAGACCCGCCTCGGCAGCTTCGTCACCGGCGCCGGCCCGGTCGCTGCCGGGAACGAACTCCCCAATGCGCCCTCGTTCACCTTCAACGGCCGCGCCCGTTACGAATTTCCGCTGTGGACGACGCTCAAGGCCTCGATGCTCGCCAGCGCGCGCTACAGCGACGGCGTGTTCAAGGACGCGGCCAACGATCCGCTGATCAAGTCGGGCGCCTATTGGCTGCTCGACGCGCGGATCGCGGTGGGCGCGGCCGACGACCGCTGGGAGGTGGCGCTGTGGGGCAAGAACCTCACCGACAACCAGCACGTCGTCCAGGGTCTCAACGTTGCGTCGCTCGGTTTTGGCAACAGGACTTACAATGCCCCGCGCACTTACGGCGTGACCGGTACGGTGCGGTTCTGATGAGGGTCTTCGACGCCTTGCCCGAGGCGCGGCTCGAGTTCCTCGGCAACGTCGAGGCCCAGCTCGCGCCGGCGCACGCGCTGCTCGATGCCCCGTTCGGCGGACGCCTGATCGTCGACGTCACCGCGGCACGCGTCGAAGGCCCCCGGCTCAAGGCCTCGCTGGCCGGGACCGCGGCCGCCGATTGGGTAACGGTATCGGCCGATGGAGGGAGCGGTGCGCTCGATGTCCGGGCCACCCTCAAGACCGACGACGGCGCGTTGATATTCTCCGAGTATCGCGGCCGGGTGCAATTCGATCCGGGCGGCGTGCACCCGGTCTTCGTCAGCCCGCGCTACGAGACCGGCGACGCCCGCTACGCCTGGCTCAATGGCTTGCAGTGCATCGGCAAGGGCATTTCCAACGCCCGGGAGCGCTGGCTCCGCTATCGCCTTTACGCGGTCGTTTGAAGGTCCCTCGAGATGATCAACCGCCAACTCAAGCTCGCCCGCCGGCCCGAGAGCCGCGTCTCGCTCGATGATTTCTCCTACGAGGAATCGCAGCCGCCCCCGGTCGAGGACGGCGCGGTGCTTGCGCGCACCCTGTTCCTCTCGGTGGACCCGACCAATCGGGTGTGGATGAAGGATGTGCCGCAGTACATGCCGCCGGTCGCTCTCGGCGAGGTGATGCGCGCGGGCGGACTCGCCGAAGTCGTCGACTCCCGGCTCGACGGTTTTGCGCCGGGGGACCTGGTGTTTGGAATGACCGGCTGGCAGGACTATGCGCTGCTGCGCCCGGGCGGCGCGCTGGGCCTGGCGAAAGTTCCAACTGGGCTCGACGTTGCTCCCGAGAGGTTCCTTGGCATTTGCGGTCCGAACGGGGTGACCGCCTATGCCGGCATGGTCGAAGTCGCCGGGGTCGGCGAAGGCGACACCGCGGTGGTGACCGCCGCAGCCGGCTCGGTCGGCTCGGCCGCCGGTCAGATCGCCAAGCTGCGGGGCGCCCGCGTCGTCGGCGTCGCTGGCGGATCGGACAAGGTACGAATGCTCGTCGAACGCTACGGCTTCGATGCCGCGGTCGATTATCGCGCCGACGACTTTGCCGAGCAGCTTCGCGCGACCACTCGAGAAGGGATCGACGTGCTGTTCGAGAATGTCGGCGGCGCCGTCATGGAGACGGCAATCGCGCGGATGAACGCGCGCGGGCGGATCGCGCTGTCGGGCATGATCTCCATCTACGAAGGGCGCGGCTCGACGCGCTACGACTGGGCGTCGATTATGGCCAAGCGGCTCAAGGTCCAGGGCTTCAACCTGATCGATTGCGAGAAGCTGTGGCCGAAGGCGGTGGGCCAGCTGGTCGAATGGCTGCGCGCCGGCCGGATCGTGGCCGACGAGACGATCGTCGACGGGCTCGACCGAGCACCGGAAGCCCTCAATCTGCTGTTTGACGGGGCGAACCACGGCAAGATGCTGGTCCGCGTGGCATGAGCGCGCGTTTCTCGGGCAAGGTCGGCCTGGTCACCGGCGCGGCTTCGGGCATCGGCGCAGCCTTCGCCCGCCTTGCCGCTGCCGAGGGTACCAAGGGGCTCGCGCTGCTCGATCGCGACGCCGACGGGCTTGCGCGACTGGCGGGCGACCTGCCGTGCCCTTCGCTGGTCGCCGCCGGCGATGTCGGCGACGCCTCGGTCTGGGAAGACTTCGTGGCCCGGATCGCCGATCGCTTCGGCAACATCGGGTTCGCGCTGGCCAACGCCGGGATCGGGCACGAGACGCAACCGATCGTCGAGCTCGATCCCGAAGTCTGGTCGCGGGTGCTGGCGGTCAACCTGACCGGGACCTTTCTGACCACACGCGCCGCGCTGCGGCTGATCGAGGATGGCGGCTCTATCGTCATGGTCGGCTCGTCGATGGGGGTGAAGCCATCGGCGGGTTCTGCCGGGTACGGGGCGTCGAAGGCTGGCATCGTCCAACTGGCCAAGATTGCCGCGCTTGAGGCCGCGCCAAGAGGTATTCGCGTCAACGCAATCTCACCCGGAGGGGTGCGGACACCTCTTTTCCGGGGACTGGACTTCTTCGAGGCGCTGGCCGAGCAGACCGGCAGCGAGAACGGTGCTTTCGACGCCCTTGCTATCCGCACGCCGCTGCGACGCTATGCAAGCGCGGACGAGATCGCGGAGCTGATCGCGCTTTTGATGAGTGAGAGCGCGGCCCAGATCACCGGCGCCAACCTCATCGCTGATGCAGGTATGACGCTCTGATACGGTCGAAGCTTGGGAAAGCGGCCTTTTGGGGGCCGCTAGGGGACTGGTAACTCTAGGGTCGGATTGCCACCGAAGCTGCCTAATCGGATGACCTATCGTGTCCCTCACGCCCGCAACTCGTCAGAGGAAGGCGCATTATCGGCGCGACGCCTCGCGCAGATGCGGGTAAGTCGGCGCCAATGCTCGTTCGGCTCCGAAACCGTCGCCTTACCGCAGCACTGCTGCTGGGTGTGATTTCGCACCACCTTCGAGCCGAGGACCCGCCGGGCGCCTTCGACAGCAGTGCGGCGTGGACTTCGTTCGAGCAACTCGTGCGCCGGGGTTACGCGTACCTCGAGCGTCCCGGCATCGATGGAAATGCCATACTTTCGACCTTCGCGCCTCGCGCCAAGGCAGCGCGAACCGATGCCGAATTCATCGATGTACTGCAGCTCGTTGCGCACAATTTCGCCGATCCCCACTTCGTCGTCGGACCGCTCGATGCGAGCGACTGGGCAGTCATTCCGACCTCGTCGGATATTTTCGCCCACTACAACGGCAAGGACTTCCGCGTCGAAGAAGTGCGCGCCGGGAGCGACGCGTCGAACCAGGGCATTCGGCCCGGTATGACCATCGCAACGATCGCCGGCCGGCCGCTCCGGGCGTCGATTGAGGCGATCACCGGACGACCCTTCGCGCAACTTACCCCGCCGCAGGTCGACTTCGCGCTCAACACAGCGCTTGCCGGCCATCGCGGCCAGCCCCGGTCGATGGAGTTGATCGCGGGGCAAAAGCGCAAGGGATTCACCCTCGCCGCTACCGCCGAGCAGGCAAAGCGCGTGTCGAGCGGTCCAATGCTCGAGACTGAGCGACGCGGAGACTTGGGGATCATCCGCATCAACAATTCTTTGGGCAACAACGGGCTAATCGCCGAATTCGGTAATGCGCTGCATTCGCTAGCAGACACCCGGGCGTTGTTGATCGACCTTCGCAACACGCCGAGCGGAGGCAATACGAGCGTTGCGCGTGGCATCATGGGTCATTTCGTAACCCGAGACATGCCATACCAAATGCACGTGATCCCCTATGAAGCACGCGTCTATGGACCGACCCGCAAGTTCGTCGAGTATGTCGCGCCATTTGGCGAGCGTTATTCGGGGAAGATCTATGTGGCCGGCGGTCACTGGACCGGCAGCATGGGCGAAGGGTTGATGATCGGCTTCGATGCGATCGGCGCCACTACCGTCGGCTCAGAACTCGCCCACTTGTTAGGTGCGCTGAGCAACGAGACTATCGCCGGGTCCAAGGCCAAGATCGATCTTGGCACCGAAGAACTCTTTACGGTGCCGGGGCAGCCCCGCGCGAGCTTCCGGCCGTGCGTCTACCTCGAGCAGGCCGAACGGAATGGATCGATCGATCCGGTTGTGGCCGCAATTGACGTTGAGTCTGGGTGCCAACCGAAACCATGAAGATAGACGAAATTTGTTGCCTCAAGGGTAGCTAGAAGCGGGATAGATCAGGGCGCGGGGGCAAAGTCAGCAACGGGGCCGATTCCGGAAGGACCGGTTCCGGAAATCCACTCAGACATCGCTGCCAGTACCGTCGCTCGCCATCCGCGACGGCGCACGCGATCATTCCTCGCAATGCGACGGGTTCGTGCGTTCTAAACGATCTCGGGAGCAGAAAACAGGAGGCAATATCGAAGCGATCTTGGCCGCGAGAAGCACCCGTTCTCGATCTGGAAGAAAATGGCAGAGCGCCTGCTCGCCAGCCCGCTGTCGCAGCAGTCAACTCACTGACCCGATCGGTTACCGTTGGCTAGCGGCAGCCGGCTAGTAGCTGGGTCGCGGCGGGTTGCAGCTTCGCCCCATCGACGACTGTTCCCCGGCCATCTCCCCCAAGTGCCGGGGAACCTTCCCTTAGACCCGTGGTAACGCGTTGTTAGACGCGGCCGGTCAGGTTGAAGCGTGGGCCCGAGAATAGGGGTCACCTTGGGTCCACAACCGGAGCGCTGTTTGGAGGTCGCAAGGGCCCGGCCAGCCGCGCAATAGGGTCAGGCAACGATTCCACCATCGACCGCCAGTTCCGCCCCGGTCACGAACGCACTTTCATCAGAGATCAGGTAGACAATCGCCATTGCCACCTCATCGGGCTGGCCGGCGCGGCCCAGCGGCGTGGCGCCCGCTGCGAAGCCCGCGACGTCGAGCCCGGGAACCGCTTCGGTCAGCATCGGCGTGTCGATGATGCCGGGCATGACGACATTGACACGGATGCGATCGGGCGCGAGCGAGCGCGCCGCGGCGCGAGTCATCCCGCGCACCGCCCACTTACTGGCGGTATAGGCGAAGAACAGGGGATCGGCCTTGATCCCCGCGATCGAGGAGATGTTGACGATCGAACCACCACCCGTCGCTTTCATCAGCGAGCTGGCGGCGGCCATGCCCAAGTACGTGCCGGTCTGGTTGATCGAGATCGTGCGCTGATAGGTCGCAAGGTCTGTTGCGCCCAGATCCGCCATGATGGCGATCCCCGCATTGTTGACGAGTCCATCAAGCCGACCGTGGCGTTCCCCGACGCGCGCGATCAGCCGGTCCCAGTCGGCCGGATTGGCCACGTCATGGCGCATCGCCCAAGCCCCGTTCGGGAGATCCGCAGCTAGCGCTTGGGCCTGGTCTTCGCGCAGATCGGCGACGATCACGCAGGCGCCCTCGCCGGCTAGACGGCGCGCATGTGCCGCGCCCTGTCCGCGCGCGCCGCCGGTCACAATCACGACCTTTCCAGCGACCCTGCCGTTCATGGCTGCTCACTCCTCGCAGTGGCCGGCCACCAGGCCGCGCGCTTTAGCGGGAAGAGCCCGGCGTAGAACGTCTCGCGGTCGCCCGAGCCCGAAGCGAGCAATTGTTCGAGCGACGGGTTCAGCGGTGCCGCTCCGGCAACCGGATCGACCCATTGCAGGTCGAAATCGGCAATAAGCGCCATGATCGGTGCGGCCGCGGCCTCATGGTAGGGTGCAGTCTCGTAAGTGAGGAAGCCAGCGTAATCGGCGAAGGCCTGGAGGCAATAATACGTACCGGGCTCCTGTCCGCGCCAGTATTCATAGCGCAACAGAGCGCGCTCGCAGTGGTGCGACTGATCGTAAAGCGCCCGGGCCATGGCCTCGAAGGCTACTGTTTCACCCTGCTTGATGCGCATGCGGATTAGCGCGGTTGCCATCCCCCGGGTCTCCCTGGCCCAATTTACTAGTTGCCACACTGGCTGGGATCTCACTAACAGGCAGCACTGCTGCTTGCAATGCTCTTCAGCGGGTAGGCGGCGGCACGGGCAAGGAGGATTTCAACTTGGCGAGCGCACAGATCGATCTGTTCGGGCCGAAGGCCGGCCAGCACTGGTACGAGACCTATCGCCAGCTGCGTGAGACCGCGCCGGTCTACCAGGTGCCCGGAACCACGCTCTACGTGCTCACGCGCTACGACGACATCGCGATGGTGGTGCGCGACAGCGAGCGCTTCTCCACCGAGGCGGACCGCCACGGCGGCGAGCCGCTTCTGCTCCATCCTGAAGCCAGGGAAATCTATCGACAGAGGGGCTGGCCCAAAGCTTTCCCGCTGTCGCAAGACCCGCCCGAACACCGCCGTTTCCGCGCGCTCGTCAATCCGTTCTTCGCCGGAGGCCAGCTCGAACGCAGTCGCGCGATGATCAAGCGGCGGGTCGCCGCGCTGATCGACCAATTTGCCGATGCCGGTCGAGTCGAGTTTGTCGCTGGGTTTGCGGTACCGTTGCCCGCTGCGGTGATTGGCGACCTCCTCGGCCTGCCCGAAGCCGATCAACCGCGTCTTGCCGAATGGTCCTACGCCTGGGCGCTGCCATTCGCGCGCGGACTCAGTCGCGACCAGGAAATTTGGGTCGCCGAAAAGGGGGTCGAGTTTCAGCAGTACCTCAAAGGCTGGATCGACCGCCGGCGCGCCGAACCGGCCGACGACATCATCAGCGAACTGGCCCAGGCCCGGCTCGACGATCGCGCGCTTGACGACGGCGAGATCGTGCAGATCCTCGACCATCTTTACATCGGCGGAAACGAGACCACGGCTTACGCGCTCGCCTCGGGGATATGGATCATGTTGCGCGAGCCCCTGATCCATGCAGCGCTGTGCGCCGACCGTTCGCGGATCAAGGGATTCGTCGAAGAAGTTCTCCGGCTCGAATCACCGACCCAGGGGCTGTACCGGACCACAACCCGCGACGCAGAAATACGCGGGGTGGCGATCCCTCGCGGAGCAACGCTTCATCTGCGCTTTGCGGCCGCCAACCGTGATCCCGCGGTATTCGAGGAGCCCGACGCAGTTCGGCTCGACCGGCCCAACGCGATGCGGCACATGGCATTCAGCCAAGCCGAACATCACTGCCCCGGATCAGGCCTGTCGCGGCTCGAGTTGCAGATCGCGTTTAACGCTTTGATCAACCGGCTGCCAAACTTACGGCTCGATCCGCTTTGTAACACCTACGAGCACCAGCCCGGCTTCGTGCTGCGCGCCCTCAAGGAGTTGTGGCTCGAATTCGACCTTGGCTGACTTCAGCCGCGTACACCGATCGCCGCTTCGCGCCACGGCTTGATCGTCAGGCCGTCATCGCGCCGATAGGCTTCGGGAAGATCGTCGACGAGGTGCCACGACGCCGCCAGGCGGCCGAAGCCAATGAAAAACGCGATGAACGTTCCGAGCTCGACGATCTCTTGCTCATTGAAGTGCACGCGCAACGCCGCGAAGGTACCGTCGTCGATGGCGAAATGGTTGGTCGACGAGATGTCGGCGTAGACCAGAGCCGCCTTTTCAGCCGCGGACAAGTCGTCGGCCTCTTCCGGCCGCTCGAGCGAGCAGACCGCGCCTTCGGTCAATCCGTCATCAAGTGCCGATTGGTAGCGGATTGCCATGCAACTGCGGCACTGGTTGTGGAAAGCGACGCGGATCCGCACGAGTTCGATCAGGCGACGCGACAGCACGGTCGATCCGTAGAGTCCTCCACCGAAGGTGAGCACGGCCTTGGCGAAGTCGGGGCTGTTCGCGAGGACGCGAACAATGCCTTGCTCGACAAGGGTCGCGGAATCAGCCGCGGCCACGTCGCGCAGATCTTCGCGCCAATGTTCTGCAGGCAGGGTGCTTACTCGGGGCACGGGCGCTCTCCTCGATTGATGCAAAGTCTATCCATCGAACATTCGTCTTGAAGGTGACTCACGCACGCTGTTACAGACAAGCAGCATTAATGCATGAAACCTATTGCGATCGTTCAGAAGTGCCGTAAACTGATAAAAGCGGTATGTCCGCGGAAGGACCATCTCTGTGCGCGACCCTGACCTCCAGATCGAACAAGCTGGCGACGCAACCCGCGCGGCGATTCTGGATGCCGCAGTCCGATGTATCGCTCGTCAGGGCTGGCCTGGCGCCAACATGTCGCTGGTCTCGCGTGAGACGCGGATGACCAGAGGTAAAATACAGTACTACTTCCCGGTGATCGAAGACTTGAGGCTCGCGGCAGTGGAGCATGTCTACGAAAGCTGGCGGCGGCGCTACTTCGATCGCATGCGCATTGCCGCACAAGGTCGTGACAGCATTGCGGTGGGTATCGACTATCTTTGGCAGCTTACGCGCGAGACTGAGCACCGCGCGATGGCCGAGATCGAGGCGGCGGCGCGCACGGATCCTGCCTTGCATGCCGTGCTTACCCGGCTCCAGCAGGCCGACGAAGAGCAACTGCACAAGGAGACGATCGCCGCGTTTCCGGAACTGGCGTCGCTGACGGACGGCACCGATCAACTCAAAGTCGCTCGACACTTCACGTCCATCTTCATCAATGGTCTGGCCGCGCACAATTTTGTGGACGAGGCGGAGCGCTGGCAGGCTGAATTGCTAGCGATGCTCAAGGAATGTCTCGGGCTGTTTTGGGCGCGGCGTGGTCTTGGCGGCCCCCGCCCGACTGGCCTTCATGCCGCCGACGCAAAGCCGATTGATTCCACTGGAGAGCGGCACGAAGAAGCCGCCGAGCTGTTGCGACGCGCAGCTCACTTACTGAGCGGGTAGTACCCGCCCTCGTCGCGCACCCTCAGTGTTCATGACCGCCTAGCTCTCCAGGGTCCGGCCTTGGCTAGGCGGCTCGGTGCACCCGCCTTATTGTTAGAGGGACAGACGTTTGCGGTTCGCCCTCACGATCCGGGCATAATGATTGTAAACTCCGCCTGCCATGCTGTTAGATGTGAGCCCGTATGAGCCGGTAACAAGCTTCCACTGCACGTGCATGAACGCAGCTATCTTCTCGCTCACCATTGATTGCACCTCTGCTAAACCCGCAGGACTACCTGACCCAATGAGCATCAAGCGCAAAGAGACCACCCGGGCGGCGTCGCTGACAAACGAGAGTGCGCCGTACGTCTGCGGTGGATTTCGAGAAGAACGGGCCATTTGGGTCCTTTCCAAAATGTCTGGGTTCGCGAAGAGCGACATTGAGGCGCCCACAGCGAAGTAATGCTGCACCGCACCAATTGTTCCGTCAAGGCGCAATGGGGCCGTTGGACGAACCCGCTGCGCGGGAGGGGTGCGTGCGGTGAGGTAGAGTGATCGCGCGGATGTCGCGACTGGGTTGAGTGTCGTCTGGGCGAGGCAGACCGCGGTGGCTCCTTCAACCAAGGAGCCCGACGATGACCCCGACCATTCCTCTTCCCCCGACCCCGATGAGCCCGCTGCGCCGACGGCTGATCGAAGACATGGACATGCGGCGGTTCACGGCCGCGACGCAGCGCAACTACATTCGCGATATAGCGCGCTCCACCACGTTTCTGGGCCGTCCTCCGGATACGGCGAGTGCGGAAGACCTGCGACGCTACCAGCTCGAGCAACGCGAGACCGGCGTCACCGGGACGACCATGAACGCGAAGATTGCAGCGCTGCGGTTCTTCTTCACTCACACGGTCGATCGGCCGGATCTCGCCCGCAAGCTGTACCGGGTCCCCTACCACCGCGTTCTTCCGGTCGTGCTCAGCCCGGACGAGGTCGCGCGGCTGCTCCAAGCAACCACTTGCCTCAAGCATCAAGCGGCGCTGTCGGTGGCCTATGGCGCCGGCCTGCGCGTCGCCGAGGTCGGCATGCTCAAGGTGCGCGACGTGGACAGCGAGCGCATGCTGCTCAGGGTCGAGAAGGGCAAAGGCGGCGAGTATCGCAACGCCATGCTCTCGGCCGATCTGCTCGTGCTGTTGCGGGAGTGGTGGAAGGTCGGACGCGAGCAAGGCGTGCTGCACCGCGATGGCTGGCTGTTCCCCGGGCAGTACGCGATGAAGCCCTTGAGCACGCGGCAGCTGTCCCGGGTGGTGGTCGAAGCGGCGCAAGCGGCCGGGATCACCAAGCGGGTCGGCATGCATACGCTGCGGCACAGCTTCGCCACCCAACTGCTCGAGGACGGCGTCGACATTCGCGTGATCCAGGCGCTGCTCGGTCACGCCAAGCTCGAGAACACCGCGCGCTACACCAAGGTCGCAACACGGATCGCGCGCGCGGTGACCAGCCCGCTCGACAAGCTCGGCCTGTTCGTGGCCTCGGAGGCCAAGCCCGACGGCTGACGGGCGTTGCGCACCTTACTCGAGGTCGCCGATATCTTCCGTGCCGTGGGTCCGACGTACCGGGCCGCCCACGCCGGGCACCTGAGCCTGCACCAGCTCAAGGTCATGTCGGCGATCGAGCACTGCCGCACCGCCGCGCTCGGTGGTCACGTCGAGGCCTGCGAGGACTGCGGGCACTGGCGGATCGCCTACAACAGCTGCCGCAACCGGCACTGCCCCAAGTGCCAGGGCGAGGCGGCGCGGACCTGGCTCGCCGAGCGTGAGGCCGATCTGTTGCCGGTGGGCTACTTCCATGTGGTCTTCACGATCCCGGCCGAGGTCGCCGACATCGCCTTCCACAGCAAGGCGGTGGTCTACGACCTGCTGTTCCGCGCCGCGGCCGAGACCATGCTGACGATTGCGGCCGATCCGAAGCATCTCGGCGCACGGATCGGGATCACCGCGGTGCTTCACACGTGGGGCTCCGCGCTGACCCATCACCCGCACGTCCACATGGTGGTGCCAGGCGGTGGGATCGCACCCGATACGACACGCTGGATCTCATCACGCCCGGCGTTCCTCGTGCCGGTGCGCGTGCTCGGCAAGCTCTTCCGCCGCCTGTTCCTCACCCGGCTGCTCGAGCTGCATGACGCCGGCAGGCTCGCGTTCTTCGGCCATCTCGCCGGCCTCACTGAGCGGCAGGCGTTGCTGCGCCAGTTGTCACCGGTCCGGAAGGTACGCTGGGTGGTCTACGCCAAGCCGCCGTTCGCCGGGCCCGCGGCGGTGCTCGCCTATCTCTCGCGCTACACCCATCGCGTCGCGATATCGAACCGCCGACTGATCGCGTTCGACGGCAACCAGGTCACCTTCCGCTACAAGGATTATCGCCGCGACGGCGGCGAGCGGCAGCAGATCATGACCCTCGCCGCCGACGAGTTCATCCGCCGCTTCCTGCTCCATGTCCTGCCCCGCGGGTTCCACCGCATCCGCCACTACGGCCTGCTCGCCGGCTCAGCCCGCAAGGACAGCATCGCCCTCGCGCGCCAGCTGCTGGCCGTCGCTCCGCCCGCCAACGACGACACCCCCGACGAACCGGTCGATGTTCGTCCGCCCTGCCCCTGCTGCGGCGGGCGCATGATCGTCATCGAGATCTTCGAGCGCTGGCGCCTGCCGCGCGCGCCGCCGTCACCGGAAAGGGCCGCAGCGTGATCCGCCACGCATCATCGCAGCCGTCCCGCGCAGCCTCGCTTCGGGACCCGACCGCGTTCGCACCACTCTCCCCCGACATGGCCAGGCTCACGGCATCGATCTCCTCACTCACCCCGATCGACGACCGGGTCAGGCATCGAAGCCGTCAGTCCGCACGCCATCGCGCAGCGCATAGAAGCTGCCGTCGCACCAGCGCCGACCGGCCAAGAACCGTTTTACCCATAGACCAGCGCATGGGGCCCGCGGGTTCGTCCCTCGGGGACTTTCGTACGCCTACCGGCGCCCGAAACTCTTCACGAGTCCGGAATGGCCGGTTTCGGGACCAAGCTCGAAGATAGCGGACCTCGCAATACAGCTGACCGACCCCTTCGGCCGCAAGCCGAACCTATCCACAAGCGTTTGTCACCGTACGTCTAGGTCGGGACACGAATTCAGGAACAGCTGCGATCGATAGCTTCTGGCAGAGCGCTTTGGTGCGCGACGCATGTCGGCCTGCACTTCGACGAGACCGAAGCGTTGGCGATAGCCGAGCATCCATTCGAAGTTGTCCAGGAGCGACCAGTAGAAATAGCCGCGAACATCGGCGCCATCGGCCATCGCGGAGCGCACGCCTGCGAGTGCGGTTGTGATGAATACTTCTCGTCGGGCGTCATCGAAACCGGGATAGCCGTTCTCAGTGACGATCAGCGGCACGTTCCAGCGCGAACCGATCCATTGACAAACCGCACCGATCGCCAGGGGCCGGTCTTCCCACCCCATCGTCGTGACCGGCGCCCCGGGAAGCGGACCGGAGCCGTCGGCGCGCGAATGAGTTCGGGCGTAGGTCTGCACCCCGACGAAATCGTCGTTGCAGGCAGCGTCTAGGAAGGGCGCGTAGAAGCGTTCGCGGCGGGCGTCACGGCGGTCCTCGATTCCGGGATCGGCGGTCTCTTCCGAGATCGCCAACGTCATCCCCACAGGTACCTCGACGCGCTCGGCGCGGATTGCCTCGCGCGCCAGCCGATGCGCCTCGAGACCATTGCCGAGGATCGCGTCGGCCGGGGTGAACAGGAAGAAAGCATCCAACGGCGCGCCCAACGCAACCTGAGCGGCAGCGCGATGGGCGTCGCTCGCGCGCGACTGGAAATAGGCGGCGGCAGAAACCGGCAGGTTGAGTTCGTTGATTGTGCAGGCCAAGCCGATGCCGTCGAAAGCACGAGCGGCGCGCGCGCAGTAGGCTGCGAAACGGGCGGGAAAATCGCGCGCGGCGAAGCCGCCGAGCGCCGCCATCCAGCGTGGCTGGGTGAAGTGGTGAAAGGTCACTACCGGGACGATGCTCAGCTCGCGGCACGCGTCGACGACTCGAGCGTAGTGATCGAGCGCGGCGGTGGAAAACACCCCAGGCTCGGGTTCGACGCGCGCCCATTCAACTGAGAAGCGGAACGCGTTGAGCCCGAACTGCGCAACCAGCGCGATGTCCTCTTCGTAACGGTTCCAATGGTCGCAGGCTGCGCCTGAGGGCTCCACAAAGACCGACGGGCTGGCGTGCTCGAGCGCCCAGCAATCCGAATTGACGTTGCCGCCTTCGACCTGATGCGCGGCAACCGCAGTGCCCCACAGGAACTGCTCGGGTAGGCGGCTCATTCGCCCAGACGGCGGCTGGAGAAGTTGAAGATATACGCGCGACGCGGGCGATTCGCGGTGACGTTGCCGGACGTGAAGTGCGGCGTCCCGTAGTTGTGGACGGTCGCCCCCCCGGCGCGCAGCGGGCAGGCGATCGCCTGCGACAAGTCGAGGTTTCGCTCGGGATGTGGAATCGCGAGAAGACGCTGGGTGTATTCGGCCTCCCCCGCGGCAACATGGTGTTCGAGCAAGGGCGCGCGGTGCTGGCCGGGCACGAAGTGCATGCAGCCGTTGGCTTCGTCGACGTCGTCGAGCGCAAGCCAGAACTGCAACGTCTGATCGCTGGGGACGGCAACCCCGGCTGGCGCGAACGGCATCTGTGAGTAGGCGAAGTCCTGGTGCCACGGGGTTACCGCCGTCTGCCCCGGCTCCTTGTAGATCAGCATGTCGAAGATCGGCCGTGGATCAGGCACCCCGAGCAGGTCGCGGGCGATTGCGCGGCCCGCGTCGAGCGCGGGATTGTCCTCGAACAGCGGGTGGTACGCCGATGGCATCATGATCTGGCGGGTAATCCGCCCCAGCGGGTTGTCGGTGGCGCTGACGTCGATCTCGCCCGCGAGCATCGCGTCATACACCGTCCCAAGCGCGGTTACCGCGGCATCGTCGACCAGTCGCGGGATGCAAAGAAACCCGTCGCGGTGAAAGCGGTCGATCTCGGCAGTGTGCACGCGCGTTTCCTTGATTCACCGCCATATTACATCGGCGCGTTGACTTTGTATCGGATTTGGTCGAATCCTGCAATTCGAAGGCTGACCAAATAGAGTTATGCCGCGAAAGGAGAGGACGAAATGGTCGATTCTCGGGCCATCAGGCTGCTGTTGAGCGTTTCGGTGGGGACGTTGGCGTTGGGTGCGGCACCCGCCATGGCGCAAACCGCAACGATCGACGACGACGCCGAGCAGGCCCGCACCAACGTCATCGTCGTGACCGCGCAACGGCGCGCTGAGGACGTCCAGGACGTGCCGATCACCGTGACCGCGGTCACCCAGGACCAGCTCGACATCCAGAACATCACCACCACCACCGATCTGACTCGCGCGGTGCCGGCGCTGACCGCCACCAACTTCGGGGTCTATCAGGTTCGCGGGATCGGCACCCAGGGCTTCGGGCGGTCGGCGGAGCAATCGGTCTCGGTCGTGCTCGACGGCGTCGTCCTCGGCCGCGGACTGACGAACTCGCTCTACGACGTCGAGAACGTCGAGGTTCTTTCCGGACCACAGGGCACGTTGTTCGGCAAAAACTCCAATGCCGGTGTGATCAACGTCGTCACCAAGGCGCCCAAGCTCAACCAGTACGAAGCGATCGGCCACGTCGATATCGGCAATCACGACTATATCCATGGATATGCCATCGCCAATCTGCCGCTGGGCGACGAGGCGGCTTTTCGCTTCAGCTTCCATTACGATCGCACCGGCCACGTCGTTCGCAACACGATGTTCAACGAATGGGACGACAACAGGGACGTCGGCGGGCGCGTTCGCTTCCTGGTCAAGCCAAGCGACCGTCTGACCGTCAACTTGGCGCTGGATTATCAGCACCTGACGAGCAACGGCGTCAACGGCGCCGCCGACTTCGCCGGCGTCGCGGTCTTCAAGCAGGTGCCGGCCGGATCACTGCTCGAAGCTCGCCTGGCCGCGTGCGGGATCGTGGCCGGCAACAAGAACAACCGGGTCTGCGCGAACAGCCTGCGCGCGGCCGGCGTGCCGATCGGCGACACTTACGGCCGCAAGAATTACGGCGGATCGGCGACAATCGACTACGAATTGAGCGACGACCTCACGTTCACTTCGATCACCGCGCTGCGCAAGACCCGCAAGGGCGAGTTCGGCAAGGATGCTGACATCGCCGGCGACTTCGCCGACACGCTGCCGCTCAACCTGCTCGATCGCAATCTCGTTCCCTACGTCTCGAGGACCTTCAGCGAGGAGGCGCGGATCGCCTCGTCGACCGCCAACCCGCTCAGCTTCGTCGCCGGGGTTTACTACTCCAGCGGTAAGACCAAGGACGTCATCGATCAAACGGGCACGTTCGGGATTAACCTGGGCGGGCTGGAGTTCCGCCGCAATCCCGTGTTCATGATCAAGCAGCGCGACTACGCCGCGTTCGGCCAGGTCGATTGGCGCATCACCCCCGAACTGAAGATCTTCGTCGGTGGGCGCTATACCCACAACGACCTCAAGGACTTCAGCTTCAATCTCTTCAAGAACCCCAATGGGCGTTACATCTTTACTGGCAACACCGGGTTTTTCTCGGTCCTACCGGTCAATTCCTGTACGCTGGCAGGCGGCATTCCCTACGACGCGATCCAAGTCCCGTGCCCAGCCGGCACAAGCATCGCCGAAGCCGCCCACATCAAGAAATCGGGCTTCAGCGGCACGGCGGGAGCGCAATATGAGGTTGGCGAGGACACCATGGTCTTCGCCCGCTACTCGCGCGGCTATAAGGGACCATTCCTCAACGAATCGGTGACCTACACCGCCAGCCTTGCGCGCCAACCGCTCAAGATTGATCCGGAATATGTCGATGCGTTCGACGTCGGCATCAAGACGCGGCTGTTTGGCCGCTTCGCACTCAACGCCAGCGCGTTCTACAGCAAGATCGACGGATTCCAGACCACGATCTACGTACCCCCGGTTCCGCCGCAGTTGGCGACCAACTTCATTCAGGGAAATGCCGACTATGCGACAACCAAGGGCGTAGAAGTGTCGTTTTATGGCAACCTTACGCCTAACCTAAGCCTGTCAGGCGGGTTGCTCTACAATGAAGCGCGGTTCAACAAGGGCTTCCAGGTGCCCTGCACCACCAGTACGACCGGGGTTTGCCCGGCACTGAGCCAGCTACCTTATGCACCGAAGTGGAAAGCCACCCTCGCCAGCGAGTATCACCGCGAGCTTGGCAACCGCATCGAAGGCTTCGCCCAAGCCGACTTTGCCTATTCGGACAAATACAACTACGGCTCAAGCCCGGGCAACCCGACCTCGCCCTCGCGCTACCTGCTCGGCCTGCGAGGCGGCTTGCGGTTCGGCGACGGCAAGTTCAGCTTTGCGGGGTTCTGCCGCAATTGTCTCGACAAGCGCTATCCGGTGGTCACCACGTTCGATGGCTTCGCCTCGTCCGACGGTGCCAGGCTGCCGGCGGTGGCCGGCGGCCCCGCGCCAGTCGGCAGCTCGTTCGTCCAGTTCCTCTCGATTGATTCGTACCGCGTCTGGGGCGTGACGCTGGACGCGAGCTTCTAGTCTGAGATGGCGTTTCCGAACCCGCCGAACACCAACGATGGCCGCGATCTGCGGCCGCGGTTGCTCGCCGGAATCAGCTTCCTGACCCCGGCCGATCTCCCTTACTGGTCGGCAGGGCCGCGGGGGAGTCGTGAGGAGATTTATATCGCGCTCAAGGCGGCTGGCTATGAAGCGATCCAGACTTTCGAGCCCGCCGCCGCACTGACCGCCGGGCTGATCCCGACGGGGCTGATGCGGGTGTTCGACGATCTCGCCGAGCTCCGCGACGGTGCCGCCAAGTGGCGCGACGAAGGCTGCGACTGCACAACGGTCCAACTCGGCACGGGGCTGGAGGACGATGCGGAAGCCGCGCGGCTGGCCGAAGGGCTGCTCGAGGCTTCGCAGGCCCTTGGTCACCCGATCTACCTCGAAACCCATCGCGCCACGATGACACAGGACATTCGCCGCACCACCGACCTCATCGCGCGCTTCCCCGAACTGCGTTTCAACGGAGACTTCGGGCACTGGTACATCGGTCACGAGCTGACCTACGGCGACATGGAGCTGAAGTTCGCCGCAATGCGCCCGGTTTTCGAGCGGACCCGCTTCATGCACCTGAGGGTCTCGTCGAACGCTTTTGGCCAGCTTACCGCTAGCGACCCCGCCGAGGAGCGCCACCTCGCTTACTACAAGCGAATGTGGACCGCGGCCTGCGAGGGGTTTCTCGCCTCCGCCGAGCGCGGGGATTACTTCGCGGTCCATCCTGAGCTGCTCCCCGCGCGCGCGTTCTACCCCAAGATGATTATCGGCCCCGACGGCGAATGGCGCGAGGAGAGCGACCGCTGGACCGAATCCGCGTTCCTGATCGAAGTCGCGCGCGCCTGCTTTGCGGAAGCCGAAGCGCGCGTTGCGGAAACCGTGTAGCACCCAGGCGGTGCGCCGGGCTGCTGCGATCCTTGCCATGCTGATGACCGTGAACTCGGCCGATGCGCGCGAACTGACCGGGCGGCCGACGACCGTCGCCGCCCCGGCGGGAACGGTCGCGGGCCGCGTGACCGACGGGGTGCGCGGGTTTGCGGGCATTCCCTACTCCGCTCCGCCGGTCGGCGTCTTGCGCTGGCGCCCGCCTGCCCCGCCCCAGCGCTGGAAGGGCACGCGCGACGCGTCGCGCTTCGGCAACGATTGCCCGCAGCAGCGCCTGCCCCGCGACCTCACCCCGTCCGATCAGCCGATGAGCGAGGACTGCCTGTCGCTCAATTTGTGGGCGCCGGAGCGGGCGCGGCGCCTGCCGGTGATGGTGTGGATCCACGGCGGCGGGTTCGTCATGGGTAGCAGCGCCTCGCCCGTGCTCGATGGCGCGAAGCTCGCGCGGCGCGGGGTGGTGCTAGTCAGCTTCAACTACCGCCTCGGGCGGTTCGGGTTCTTCAGTCACCCGGCGCTGGGAGACGGCGGGCAGCGATCCGCCAACTTCGCCTTCGAGGACATGATTGCGGCGCTCAAGTGGGTGCGCGGCAACGTTGCCGCGTTCGGCGGCGATCCGCGCAACGTCACGATCTTCGGCGAGTCCGCCGGGGGAGCGGCGGTCGACTTCCTATTGGCCGCGCCACAAGCCCGCGGTCTATTCCATAAGGCGATCGTCCAGTCGGGCGCCAACCGCGAGCCCTACGCCCGGCTAGACCGCGACCGTCCGGCGCGGATTTCGGCGGACCACGCAGGGGCAGCTTTTGCGGCAAGCGCGGGCCTAAGCAACCCGAGCGCGGCTGCGCTGCGCGCGCTTCCCGCCGAAGCGATCCAAGGCAAGCTCGGCCTGCTCGACCAGCAGCCCGACCGGTTCACCGGCCCGGTGATCGACGGAGTCACCGTACTCGACGATCCGGTCGAGCAATTCGGGGCGGGCGCCGTGCCGCGTGTCCCCTACCTGATCGGGTCTAACGGCGCGGAGCTCAGCGCCGAGCCCTTTGTGCCGATCCTGCTCGACCTGATAAAGGCAGCGCTGGGACCGGGCTTCGCCGCGCTCGGCGGCAGCTATGGCGATCCGCCCAGTCCGGCGCTGATCGACGACTACTATTTCGGCGAAGCCGCGCGCGGCTATGCCCGGATTATGGCTGGGCACGGCGCGCCGACGTGGCTCTACCGCTTCGACCACGTCACCGCGGCAGAGCGTGCGACGCGCCAGCGTGCCCAGCACGCGAGCGACATCGCGTTCGTGTTCGGCAACCTGCCGCCGGGCGCCGACGCTCAGGACCGCGCGGTCTCCGACCTGCTCGGGACCTACTGGACCAATTTTGCGCGTGCCGGCGATCCCAACGGCTTTGGCCTGCCGCGCTGGGAACGGGTCGCCTCCGGCGGCAATGCAGCGCTGATCGTCGCCGCCGGCAGCGCCGCCACCCGCGAACTCGGCAACGCCGCACGGCTCGATGCAGTCGAGCGCGCGATGAACGAGCGTCGCGCCCGGGAGAACCTTCAATGACCGCTCACCGCCTCAGCATGGCCGGGAAGGTCGGGTTCACGCTCGGCGACTACGCCTCGAACCTCTACTGGCAGAGCGTATCGATCTTCCTGCTTTTCTTCTACACCGATGCGGTCGGGCTCTCTGCGGCCACCGCGGGCCTGATCTACATGATCGCCTCGATCGTCGACGCACTGGCCGATCCCATCATGGGCAGCATCGCGGACCGCACCCGGACAAGCCGCGGGCGCTACCGGCCCTACATTCTGTTCGGCTGCGTCCCTTTGGGGCTATCGTTCGTGCTGCTATATTGGCGCCCGCCGTTCGAGGGACTGCTGCTGACGCTATGGATGATGATGAGCCACATCGTCTTCCGCTTCGCCTATACCGCAGTGACGATCCCCTACACTTCGCTGAACGCGCGTCTGACCGACAATTCGGACGAACGCTCGACGCTGGCTGGCTGGCGGATGACCTTCGGCGTTCTCGCGGCGCTGACGATTTCGTACTTCACCTATCCCCTGGTCGGCATGCTGGGCAATGGAAACGCCGCGAACGGCTACACCTATGCCGCGGCGGTGTTCGCGGTGATAGCCACGGCAATCTATCCGCTGGTCTACGCGATCACCTGCGAGCCGGCGGAGCTCCCGAACGAGGAACCGCGCCTTACGCTGGGCGGGTATTGGCGAGGCCTCGCGCCCAACCGCGCGTTCTGGGTGCTGGTCGCCGCCACCGTAGTCGCGTCGATCTGCACGTTCGCGCTCGGCAAATCGATCCTCTACTATTTCAAATACTATCTGCATGACGAGGCGGCGGCGCGCTTTGCGCTTGCCGCCATGGCAGTCTCGGGGCTCGCAATCATTCCTGGCTGGGTATGGCTGACGAAGTCGATCGGCAAGCGCAATGCCTGGCTTGCCGCGGTGGCATGGGCGCTGGTCATGCTCGCGATATTCCAGGCGTTCGATTTCCGCTCCGCGCTGTCGATGACGATCTGGCTGGTGGCCTGGAGCGTCGGTTCGCTCGGGTTCGCGATGACCTTCTGGTCGATGCTGCCGGACACCGTCGAGTATGGCGAATGGACTTCGGGCGCTCGCACCGAATCGTTCATCTTCGGGTTGTTCCAGTTCTTTCTCAAAGCCGCGCTGGGGATAGGCGCGGGGCTGTTCGGCTGGCTGCTCCAGCACGTCGGCTACGTCGCCAACACCGACCAGAGCCCAGAAACGCTCGCCGGGATCAAGGCGATCATGGTCTGGATGCCCGGCGCTGGGGTGTTCCTCGCCGGGCTGATCATGCTCGCTTACCCGCTCAAGCGCGGCACGCACGAGGCGATCGTCGAGGAGCTCAATGCCCGCATGCCATCGCCGGATGCTTGATTCTATCTGATTTGCTATGTATATTGCATATTATATCGAATTTACGGAGAGAACGATGACCCCCGCCGAACGGCGACAGTGCTGGAACGAGCACGGCTTCTTCATCGAGCGCGGGTTGGTCTCGTCGGCCGTCGTCGCGGAAATGGAGCGCGAGGTGATCGGCCAGATCCGTGCCGATCCGCCCGAAAACCACCAGGGCGAGACGCTTTACGCAGCCGGCGCCAACTACGCGATCTTCCCGGAGAAGGTGCCCAGCCCGGGCGCGGTCAACCCCGAGGACAAGATCGCCAAGGTCTTCAACTGCCACGCCGAAGGCGTTGCCCGCGAGGTTGCGGAAAGTCCCGCCATCGTCGCCAGGGTCGGCGAAATCCTCGGCGGCGACCTCGATTGCTTCCAGAGCCAGTTCATCTTCAAGAACCCCGGGGTGATCGGCCAGCCGTGGCACCAGGACAGCTACTACTTCCGCTTCGACCGCCAGCCGCAAGTCGGGGTGTGGGTCGCGCTCAGCCGCGCCACGCTCGACAACGGCTGCCTGTGGGTGCTGCCCGGCTCGCACAAGGACGGGGTGCACGAGCACGTACCCGACCGCCGCCCCGAGGCCAACCGCGCCTACACCGAGATCATCAGCGAAGACGACTCTGCTCGTCAGCCGGCGCTGATGGAGCCGGGCGACGTGCTGTTCTTCCACAGCTACCTGATGCACATGTCGACCGACAACGTGGCGCAAGAGCGCCGCGCGGCGATGGTCTATCACTACGCCCGCGCCGGCACCCGCGCCGAGAACGAGCAGGTCGCCGAGAAGCTCAGCCATGTGAACCGCTGGATCCCGGTGCGCCGGCTGGAGGTGGCGTGATGGGCGCCGCCTACACGGTCCACCCCGAGAGCCGCGGCTTCCGCTGGCAGAACGCCGGAACCGATCTGCGCCGGGTAAGCCCAGAGCAGAAACGCCAGTTCGACGAGCAGGGATGGTTCGTCCTCCGCGACGCTTTCACGCAAGCCGAGCTCGACGCGGTCGAGGCGGCGATCGATCCGCTCGAGCGCGAGCACGACCGCGAGTTGCGCGAGAGAGGCGGTCGCAACGCGATCTCGGCGGCCGACGCGATCACCTTCACCGGGCATATCGTCAAGAAGTCGCCGGTCCTGCGCGCATTCGCCTCGCACCCGGCGATCACCGCAGTCTGTCACGACCTCATCGGCGACGATGTCCGGCTCTACTGGGACCAGTCGGTTTACAAGAAGTCGGGCAAGCCGCAAGAATTCCCGTGGCACCAGGACAACGGCTACACCTTCGTCGATCCGCAGCAATACCTGACCTTCTGGATTCCGCTGGTCGATGTCGACACCGAGAACGGCTGCCCATGGATCGCACCTGGCATGCACAAGCTCGGAACGCTCGAGCACTGGGTGACCCCGATCGGCCTCAAGTGCATCGATGACGTGCCCGACGCGGTCCCGGCGCCGGCCCGGCGCGGCGACGCGATCGTGTTCTCCAGCCTCGCCCCACACCGCACCGGGCCGAACCTCAAGCCCGGGACCGTGCGCAAGGCCTACATCCTGCAGTATGCGCCCGACGGCGCTCAGGCGATCAAGAATGGCGAGCGCGTTCGCCAGGACGATCCCGAGCGGCAGTTTCCTATCCTGGTCGGCGGCGAGCGACCGTGAAGCAGGAAGCCCTCGACCGCTACGCCGAAGCCTTCCGCCGCGACGGCTTCGTCCAAGTGCCGGGCGTGCTGACCGCGGACGAGCTCGCGCGCTATGGCGCAGCGGTCGACGAGGCGGTTACGACGCGCAAGGCCGGCGACACCCGCAGGCTCGACGAGAAGACGCCCTACGAGCAGTCGTTCCTGCAGTGCCAGTACATCTGGGAGGACTTTCCCGGCGTGCGCGGGCTGACCTTCCATCCCAAGATCGGCGAGCTGACCGCGGCGCTGCTCGGAGCGAGTAAGGTCCGCCTGTGGCACGACCAGGCGCTCTACAAGGAGGCCGGCGGGCGCGAGACCGAAGCGCACCAGGACCAGCCCTACTGGCCCATCGCCGAGCGCGACACCGCGACCGTTTGGATCCCGTTCGCGGCGACCAGCGACGCTACCGGATGCATGGGCTATATCCCCGGCAGCCACCACGATGAGGCCGACTTCGTCGATATCTTCAACACGCCCGGCGACTCCAGCCGATTGCGGGAACGCTACGCCGACCGCCCGCCGGTTTACGTCCACTGCGAGCCGGGCGACGTGATCTTTCACCACGGCTTCACCACCCACATGGCTAAGGCCAACCGTTCCGGCGACACCCGCCGAGTCTACACCGCGATCTACTTCGCCGACGGCTCGCACCGCCACGGCGAGCGCGCGCATCCTAGCGTCGACCGCGACGCCATCCCGGTCGGCGGAGTGATCGATGGCGGGGCGACCCCGGTGACCTGGCCGCTCGAGGGCGGGCGCATTCCAGAGCCCGAGCCCTGGCCCGATGCCGCGGGCCTCGAGTGGCGCGAACGGGCCGAGCGTCTGGGCATCATCCCCAAGCGCGCATGAGCCTTCAGCGCGTCACCCAGAGCGGATCGCTGTTCCTCGATGCGAGCGGCGCGCAGATGACGCTGCGCGGGGTCAACCTCGGCGGCGACAGCAAGGTCCCCTACCCCGATGGCGGCACCCAATTCCCCAGTGACTTTGCCGACCACCGCGAGGTCTCGTTCATCGGCCGGCCGTTTCCGTTGGCCGAGGCCGACGAGCACCTCGCGCGGATCGCTCGTTGGGGCTTCAACACGTTGCGCCTGCTGACCACCTGGGAAGCGGTCGAGCACGCTGGGCCCGGGCTCTACGACGACGTCTATCTCGACTACTTCGCCGAAGTCGCGAGACTTGCCGGCGAACACGGGCTCTACCTGTTCGTCGACTTCCATCAGGACGTGTGGAGCCGGATGACCGGCGGCGACGGCGCGCCTGGGTGGATCTTCGAGTCGGTCGGGCTCGACTTCACCGCATTCGCCAGCGCCGAGGCCGCGCACGTCATGCAGGCGCGCTACGACTATACGAGCACGGAAAAGCGCCAGGCGACCTATCCGCAAATGAGCTGGGGTTCGAACTACCGCCTGCCCGCCAACGGCGTGATGTGGACGCTGTTCTGGGCCGGGCGCTGGGTGACGCCGGATTTCACGATCGACGGCGAGAACGTGCAGGACTTCCTCCAGGGCCACTACCTCGGCGCAATGGACGCGGTCGCCCAGCGTTTGGCGCACATGCCGCATGTGCTCGGTTTTGACACGCTAAACGAGCCCGGGCTCGGCTGGCTGGCCCAACCGCTCAGTTACCGCCATCTCGCTGCCAGCGCCGCCAACCCCGAGCGGCCGCGGATCGGCCCTGCGCTCGCGCCGCTCGATGCCCTCGCCCTGGCTCGCGGCTGCGCCGTCTCGGTGCCGGTGCTGACGCGTCAGGAGGACGGCTCGGCGGCGCCGACCGACGAACGGGTGTTCAATCCCGATCGCGTCTCGATCTGGCGTGACGGCACGACTTGCCCGTTCGAGGCGGCAGGCGTCTACCGGCTCGAAGGCGGCGCTCCGGTCGCGCTTCGCGAAGACGCCTTCACCGCGCGCAACGGCCGCAACGTGAAGCTCGACGACGACGTGTTCGCGCCGTTCTATGCACGCGTCGCCGAGACCATCCGCCGCCGCCAACCGGCGTGGTCGGTATTTGCCGAAATGGATGCCTTCGCCCACGCGGCGGGCCGTCTTTTCCCACGCGAGTTGCCCGAACGCGTCGTCAACGCCAGCCACTGGTATGACGTCCGAACGCTCTATCTCAAACGGTTCGAGCCGAGGGACGGGCTCGAGGCGACCGCAGCACGATTCCGCGACGAGCTTGGCGGGATCGCGTCCGCGGCCGACGCCTTCCCCGGCGGCGCGCCGACCCTGATCGGTGAGTTCGGGATACCTTACGATCTTGCCGGCGGGGCCGACTACGCCCGCTGGGCCGCGGGCCAACGCGACAGCTTGTGGCCGCAACACGAAGCCGCGCTCGACCTGATGTACGACGCTATCGACGCGCTCGGGCTACATTCGACCCAGTGGAACTACACTGCGAGCAACCGCAACGATTTGCGCATCGGCGACAACTGGAACCAGGAGGACCTGTCGATATTCTCGGCCGATCAGATCGACGATGCGCGTCACCCCGACGCTGGCGGCCGCGCGCTCGGCGGGTTTTGCCGACCTTACGCGCCGCGGGTCCAGGGCCGCACCGCGTTGGTGTCGTTCGACCGCGACAGCGGCCGCTTCGAGTTGCGCTTCACCGCCGACGCGAGCATCGCCGGCGCGACAGTGATCTATGCTCCGCGCGTACAGTACCCGGATGGCTGGGTTGTGCGCTTCGAGGGCGTTCCCGCCGAGATCGTCCGCGACGATGCGCGCCAGCGGATCGCGTTGCGCGCGCTCAGCTCTGGCGAGGCGGTGTTGACGCTCGAGCGGCCGCCAGCCGACCCGCTTTAGATAGCAGCCACGTTCCGGCGGCGCGCCGGACGCGTCTCGGCGCGATCGAGTGCCTGGTGGATCGAATCCCGCATCGGCTGGGCACTGGCGAAGTATTCTCCGATCAACGCGATCGCGCGCGGCTTGTCGCGGGCCAGCGCGGCCTCCACGATCGCGCGATGCTCGACGCCAACGTCGCGTCCAGCATCGTGCGCGAGCTCGGCGAATAGATTTACGTAGCGCTCGACTCTAAAGCCGATGTCGCCGAGCAGCTGCAACATCAGGGGCGAGTTGCAGCCCGAAAGAAGCTGCCCGTGCAGCTCCCAATAATTGCGTTGCCACAGCTCGCGCACCCCGGGATCGCCGTCGGGCGCGACCGGTTGGACTTTCGCCGAGCGGTGCAACTGGACGACGACGCGCTCCTCCCAAGCCTCGTCCCCGAACTCCATCGCCATCCCCAGAGTCAGCTTGTAGAGCCGCTGGTAGACATCGAGCACGTCGTCGTAGTCGTCGCGCCCAACCGGCGCCACACGATACCCCTTGAGATGCTCATGGATCACCAGGCCGCTCGACGAGAGCAGGAGGATCGCCTCTCGCACCGGGCTGTGGCCGATCCCGTAGAACTGGACGAGCTGCTCGACCTTTAGCCGCTCCATCGGCGCAAAGACCCCCGGACGATGTCACGGCGCAACCAGAATGTCGCGGCCTTGGACGGACTACGCTCGGGATCGAACGGCCCGCAAAGCGCTGTGTCGCGAAATGTCGAAATAGATGGAATGGCGGTTGGCACGCCCGTTCTCTATGCGATTGGCCCGGAAGAGCAATGAAAGTTAGCCATTCGTGGCGCAATCGTTTCGGCGGCAAAGGCATGTCTTTGCACATCAGGGGCCGCTTGCAGTCAGGCGGCTTTTAGCGAGAAAGCAAGCCAAGCTGACTTTGCAAAGTGCGGGTGTGATGCTGCAAGCCTCAGACGCCGATGAAGGAAGAAGAGGCTCAGGAGGCGCACGCTGCGCGGCATGCTCGGCATTTGCGAACTCTAAAGCTCGCCGCGCTGCGTCGCCGGCTCAAGCGCACCGCGCAGACGGTGTGCCGACCGTTATGCGTTGGCGGGACGATCGACCCTACCACGCGCGACCGGATGCCACCAGGACGGCGCTGCAGTCAGAAAGGCTCCCCCGAACGCCTGGTCGGCTAACTCGACTGGGGAGTTTGTGAAGGCACCTCCAAGCTAACGGTCGCTGATCGAAATGGGTCCAAAGCTCAAACCAGCCGGCACATCGCGCCAAACCCGCAGGATCAGCTGCTTTCGCGCCGCGAGTTCGGCAATTCCCTCGCAGGATTGTCTTTGCGCGTGTAGTCGAAATGCCACGTTGCCGCGTCGGCCCCGGGCAAGGACGAGCTATCATGAAACGGGTGTGGCTGGCTGTACCGATGTTCTCGCTTCTGGTTGCTGCCCTGCCCGCCTGGGGTGCAAGCGATCCCCGGCTCGAAAGGCTCACGCTGTGCCGGGACTCATGGCTGGAGTGGAAGAACACCGACCCTTCCGCGTTGGACAGCTTCGGCGCCTTCCTTCGCTCAAACTTTAAACACAACGACAACGAGGCATTTATCACGCCGACGTCGGCCATGATCGTCGATGGGCTGAAAGTCGTCCAGGTGTTCCCGGGGAGCCTGGGCATGGGCCTGGGATTTTCCGTTGTGGTCGATGCGTCATTCGACGTGACGAGACTGGCCATGGAGCGAGATCTCGGCAAACCGCTGCGTGAGTGCGAAGCAGGCGAAGGCATGCGGACTTGCGAGCTGTCGATCGCCGAGCAGAGGACGGTGATGATCGCGGCCAACGATCCGCCGAACGACAAGACGACCTTGATCGGTTGCTACTACTATTACGAGAAGTAGGCGACCGTCCTGATCTGCGATCATCAAAGACACCATGGTTGAGGGACGTTGGATTCCGCGGAGGGAGCCGGTTCAGAAAGTCCGGAATCTAGCTCCTAATGGACTGAAGCGGACGCGAACTCTGCGGCTATCGAACTACGGAGCCACTAGGCGATAGCCAACCGCGGGCTCATTTAGAATGAGCTCGGGCCGCGCGGGGTCGGCTTCCAGCTTTTGCCTCAGCGCGCGGATAGCGACGCGAAGATAGTCGATCTGGTCTTCGCGGGCGGGACCCCACACGACGCGGAGCAGGTGAACGTGACTGAGCACCCTTCCCACGTGCTTGGCGAGCTCGGCAAGGACCGAATACTCCTTCGGGGTAAGATGGACTTCCTCGCCGCCCTTCCGCACCGATCGTCGGTGCAGGTCGATCGTCAGCGGACCGATTGCAAGCGGCTCCAGCTCTTCACCAGAACCCAGATTGGCGAGGTTGTCGACATAGCGGCCGAGCTGCGCTGCTTCGTTGGCGACGCTCGCGACAATCGCCTTGTCGCTGGTGCCGGCCCGCCTCAGCGCGCGCCCAGAGGCCGCGATCGCGTTGATCCGGGGTTTGATGTCCTCGCCGATCGAGGAAAGCAAGGCCGAGCGCAGCTTGTCGCGCTCGCGCAACGCATCGACCTCGCGCGCTTCGCGCTCCAGCCGGGCGCGTTCCAGCGCCAGCGCGACCTGGTCGAGCAAATTGCCGAGCAAGGCGACCGTCCCGTCGGCTATCGGCGGAGTTCCATCCGTTCGGGCCAACCCGGCCGCTGCGATCACGCGCTGGTCCGACGCGATCGCGCGGAACTGCCAGTCAGCGAGGTCGAGCTTACGGACCCCGCGACCGGCGGGCTCACCAGTGGCCAATGTTACCGCGGCAGCCGCAAGATCGCTGGGGGCGAGCGCGACCCCAAGTGGAATCGACGCCATCAGCCGAGGCTGGGCATCCGCCGCGACAAGCGCTACCTGGCAGCCGAACAAAGCCGCCAGCTCGTCGACTGCGACTTGCGCGATGTCATCCTCGTCGACGGACGAAAGCAGCCGCCGCGCAAACCCGGCGATCGTCGCGTTGCGCGCGGCATGTGCCGCCGCGAGCCGAGCCTGGTAGCGCAACATCCCGGCAAGCTGACTGGTAACGACCGCTACCGCGAACAGTACCGCTACCGTCACCACATCGGCGGGCCGGTGGATCAGGAAGGTTCGCAAAGGCGCTGTGAAATAGTAGTTATAGGCCAGCGCCGAGGCGACTGCGGCGGCCAGCGCGGGCCACAGTCCGCCAAGGACGGCAGTCGAGAGCACCGCCGGAATGTAGAGCAGCACCACCGGCTCATTGCCCCAGCGCGCCGCGATGAGCAGCCCGGCGATGGTCGCAACCGCCACGGCAAGCAGCCCGCCGACAAATCCTTTGACGTGGACGGCGAGCGCAGACCCGCGGTCGTGGATCACGAATTCTTCCAGCTTCATGTCGGCAAAGTGCGCCCAGTTGCCTGCCGCGTCGAGGGATTGAACGCGCCCTTCACGAGAATCCACATGGAATCTTTATGATGGTCGGGCCCAAGTCGCAGCAATGGCCACAGTCACCAATTCGCCGCCGATGGACGCCACCGCTTCCACGACACATAGTCAGAAGGACAGCCTTCCCGTCCTGATGATTGGCGCGATCGGAGTCGTCTACGGCGACATCGGTACCTCGCCGCTCTACGCGCTGAAGGAAAGCTTCATCGGGCCCCATCCGTTGGCGATAGACCGGCTGCATATTTTCGGCGTTCTCAGCCTGATCTTCTGGTCGCTGATGTTGATCGTCACGGTGAAATACGTGGCGGTCGCGATGCGCGCAGACAATCGCGGCGAGGGCGGATCATTCGCGCTGTTAGCGCTGATGTCGCGGCATCTCGAGGGAGGACGATGGACCGCATCGCTGGTCATGCTCGGGGTGCTTGCCGCCTCGCTATTCTACGGCGACGCGATGCTCACGCCAGCGATCTCGGTGCTCTCCGCGGTCGAGGGGCTGACCATCGTCGAGGTGCGTCTCGCCCCATTGGTGCTTCCGATATCCGTTGTCATCCTGATCGCGCTATTCCTCATCCAGGCTCGCGGCACGGCCAAAGTCGGAGCGTTGCTCGGGCCGGTGGTGCTGATATATTTCGCGACCCTGGCGACGTTGGGCGTGGCCAACATCGCTATGCATCCGGAAATCCTCGGCATCCTCAATCCGTACTGGGTGTTCGCGTTTTTCGACTACGATCCGCGGCTCGCTTTCCTGGCAATGGGCTCGGTATTCCTCGCGGTGACCGGGGCAGAAACGCTTTACGCCGACATGGGCCACTTCGGGCGCAAGGCTATCGGGCTCAGCTGGCTCACTCTGGTATATCCCTGCCTGATGCTCAACTACATGGGCCAAGGCGCGCTACTGCTTGAGACCCCAGCCGCGGTCGAGAACCCGTTCTACCTGATGGCGCCGGAATGGGCTCGGCTGCCGCTGGTGCTGATTGCGACCGCCGCCACTATCATCGCCAGCCAGGCGGTGATCTCGGGTGCCTTCTCGGTCACTCATCAAGCTGTCCAGCTCGGCTTCCTACCGCGGCTGCGCACGCTCCACACCAGTGAGAAGGCCGCAGGCCAGATCTACATCCCGGCGATCAACTGGGGCCTGCTGATCATGGTGCTCTTGCTAGTGCTCGGATTCCGAGAATCGACCCGCCTCGCCTCGGCCTATGGCATCTCGGTGGTCGGCACGATGCTGATCACCACCGTCATGCTCGGCTTCCTGGTGTTCCAGGTGTGGCGCTGGAACCGCTGGCTGGCGAGTGCCACCATCGGTATCTTCCTTGCGGTCGACGCGCTCTACTTCGCTTCAAATATCACCAAAATCCCCGACGGCGGCTGGTTCCCGCTGGTTGTCGCAGGCGGCTTGTTCACGATCCTCACGACCTGGGCGACCGGGCGCAAGCTGATGCGCGCGCGACTGGAGGAGACCGCGATACCGCTGACGGTGTTCATCAAGTCGGCCCGTTCAGCGTACCGCGTGAGTGGGACCGCAATTTTTCTTTCCGCCACGCCCGACAGTATCCCTTCGGCATTGCTCCACAATCTAAAGCACAACCAGGTCATGCACGAGCGCGTGCTAATCTTGACTGTTGCGGTTGGCGAAGTGCCGTTCGTTGAGTCCGCACAGCGAATCGAGGTGCACGGCGCCGGTGACGGGTTTTACCAGGTCGTCCTGCACTACGGGTTTATGCAGGAGGTCGATATTCCCCGTGACCTCTCCGCGATCGACTGCATCGGCGGCCCGTTCAATAGCATGACCTCGAGCTTCTTCCTCGGTCGGCAGAAGCTGATCGCCTCGAAGGAGCACCCGGGCATGGCGCTGTGGCGCGAACGGCTGTTCGCATGGATGACCAAAAGCTCCGAAAGCGCGATGGAGTTCTTCAGGCTGCCGACCAACCGCGTGGTCGAGTTGGGCAGCCAACTGCAGATTTAGACCGGGCGGGGGCCGGGAGTGGCCTGTCTGGTTCTGGATTAGAATGGGGCCAAGCTGCCCTACGGCGCTCGCATCACCAAGTCCCCCCGAGTTAAATCCGAAAGTAGGGCCTCAAGTCATACCGTGCGCAGCTGGGATTGGCGAAGGAGAACCGGCAGGAACTGCGATCAGAGTATCCTCGGCTTCACCTGCCTGAACGCGTGCAAGCAGCGCTTCGGGATCGTATGCGACCCCAACCGGATTGTCCGCGAATGCAGAAGACCTCATGAGGGCCGTTGCCTCCTCCACGGTCCCGCAGTCGACTTGGAACTCCATCCGGTTCCCGTCGGGATCTGCGTAGTAGAGCGACAAGGTGGTCTGATGATGGACCGGCCAATAGGGGGTGATCGCGTTGCGCTTGAGACGCGCATATGTGTCCATTAGGTCGGCAACGGTCGCGTAGGTGTAAGCGACGTGATTGACGCCGATCTCGCCTCTCGCATCACGCGGGGTGTCGCCCGGTTTTAGTACGTCGAGGTTGGCAAACGCGAAGCGGTGATGCTCGTCGTCGTAGGTAAGAAACGCGAGCGCGGGGTTTTCGTAGACGACCTCAGCCTCGAAAACATCTCGGTACCAGGCGATCATCTCCTCGAACCGGCGCGTCTGATAGACGACATGCGCGAACTTCACCGGCTTCACCATGGCTGCCTCCCCAAACACGGTGATCAAGAGGCCACGGGGTCTGCGACCAACCCCCGTAGTCTAGTCGCAACGTGAGTCGACCTTAGCAGCTAGTCCCGGTGAGGTCGCGCTAATATCCCGCGCGCTTCAGTCGCTTATGGGGCCGGAAGGGGAATGACCGCTCAGGAGGCCCAACCTAGGATTCTCGCCATTCAGACTTTGCGGGCATTCGTCTCGCAGAACGGGGGATGGTTGGGCTGACGCTTGCCTGACGGCGGGCTGTAGGTAGGTTCGCTGCAGATGGCGGATGCGGTCAAAATATATGACGATCAAGCAAGCCGCCTCGCGGCGCGATACGAACAAATGTCTTCCGACGAAGCCTTGCCGGGTATCATCGAGCTTCTGCGTCCAACCGGCCCATTGCGTGTTGCGCTGGACGTCGGCGCCGGCTCAGGGCGCGATGCCATCTGGCTATCCTCGCAAGGCTATGAAGTCGTGGCCGTGGAACCCTCTTCGGGGATGCGAGCCGAAGCACAGCGCTTCCATGGCGGAGCGCGGGTTCGCTGGGTCGACGATCGGCTGCCAAGCCTGAGCAAGGTGCACAAGCTCGGCCTGGCCTTCGACGTGATCTTGCTCTCAGCCGTCTGGCAACACGTCGCGCCGACTGACCGTCCGCGTGCATTCCGGAAACTGGTCACTCTCCTCAAACCAGGCGGAATCCTGGCAATGACCTTGCGCCACGGTCCCGCTCCGCCCGATCGCCCGATGCACCAGGTCTCCCTCGGCGAAGTGGAAGCACTCGCGCGAGTATCGGGTGTCGAAGTCCTCCGCGTATTCGAGCAAGCCGACGTCCAGGTGCGCGACGAGGTGAACTGGACGTCGGTGGTCCTGCGAATGCCGGACGACGGCGCTGGCGCCCTTCCACTTATCCGCGGCATCGTTCTCGGCGACGATAAGTCCTCTACCTACAAGATCGCCCTGTTGCGTTCGCTCGCGCTCATCGCCGAGCTGGCTCCCTCAGCGGCGATCCCGGCGGTCGACGAGCTCGACGCCGTCGACGTCCCGCTCGGTCTTGTCGCGCTTTACTGGGTAAGGATGTATCTGCCGCTCGTCCGGGTGGGACTACCGCAAGCGCCGAAGAACCATGGTCCGGACGGACTAGGGTTCGCCAAGGCAGGATTTCGCGCCTTGCTGGCGGACCGAATGCCCGCACAAGATCTGCGCGTCGGGGCGACGTTCACTTTCGAGCGCGGAAGCAATGTGAGGGCGGCGATCGGCGATGCGGCCAGAACGATTGCGACGATGCCCGCTAACTTCATCCGCTTCCCGAACTCCGACAGACGGGTCTTCGAAATCCGCAAGGTGCGGCCGCAGCGCAGTGCAGCAACTCTGGAACTTTCTCTCGAGACCTTGTCGGATTGGGGTTCGCTGCGGGTGCCGGGCCACATCTGGCGGGCTTTGTCCCGGCTCGGGGTCTGGGTCGAGCCCGTGCTCGTGAGCGAATGGGGCCGGCTGGTTCGCGGCTATGCGGATAGGATGGGTGGGCTTGTGCCCGCCGATGCGATCGATCGCCAGCTGGCGTGGGAAGAGCCGGTGCGCAGCACGTCGATGGGCAAGGAGGCCAGCCAGCGTCTCGCAGCTGGCGGCACGAGTCTGCGCTGTGTCTGGACCGGCGTACCGCTCTCGTCGTCGCAGCTCGACATCGATCACTGTTTCCCCCTGGGCCGCGTGGCCATGCGGCGACCTTTGGAACCTGGTCCCAAGCCACAGGCGGGTGAACCAGCACCAAAAAGGGGCTCGCATGCCTAGCGCCGAGGTCCTCGCTGGAGCCCGGGAACGCATCGTCGATTGGTGGACGGCCGCCTGGCTCCACACGCCCGTGCTGCGAGAGCGCTTCGGTCGCGAAGTTGTCGTCGCCCTACCCGTCGAAGACGCCAACGATCTCGATCAGGTCTTCGCCGGGTTGGAGTGGCGACGGCTACGTTTGCGCCAAGACCAGGAACTGACCGAATGGGGCGGAGCCGCAATTGCGGCCACCGCTTAATTGGATGCCGCCAATCTCAAGCGCAGCTTCCCAGTCGCGGGTGTGAGCCCAGGGTGGCGCTCGATCGTCTTCAAATCGCCGTTTTGGTGACTGGCAGTAGCTGCGATTAGCGAAGCGCCGAGCGCCTTAGCCTCATACATGAGCTCATCCGCTGCGCACAGTTCAGTATCGATTGATCGAGGGCCAGGCGGCAGGATCAACGCTCCGACGCTGCAGCGCAGAGGCCATTTGGTCCCGGGAACGGTGTTCATACCCGCATGTAGCCGGGTAGCCACTGATTTGGCAGCCTCTTCGTCTTTGACCTGCAAGTAGATAGCGAACTCATCGCCACCAAGGCGGGCGAACTTGTCGCCCTTGCGGATCATCTGCAGCACGCGCTTCGAGAATAGGTGCAGGCCCTCATCGCCCGCACGATGCCCTTGCCGGTCATTGAGCTTCTTCAGCCCATCCAGGTCAGCGTAAGCGAGGAGAGTCCAACTGCGCGACTCCTTCATGTCAGAGGCAAGCTCAAAGAAGCCCTGTCGGCTGAGCGCACCTGTAAGCCGATCAGTGCGAGCGAGCCGCCACTCAGCCTCGTATGCTCCTCGGAGCTTCGCGGCGACGGCCACTACGGCTAGCACCATGACGACCCGCATGGCCATGTTCCACGCCGCCGCAAGCGCTCCGTACGGATAAACCTGATAGCCATTTGCTGCGATGCTGATTGCTAAGCAGGCGCACCCGGCGAAAACGGCTGTACGCGAGCCTAAACACCATGCCGAAGTCGCAATGATCAGCAGATAAGCTGGACCAAACCAAATAGCGCCGGTGAAGACGTCCGCCAATGCCACTACGGCGAAGGAGGGGGCAATCAGCTTCCAAGCGCCGCGGCCCTCGATGCGGAGGGGCCAGGGACGCTTCGCGGATCGACCCTCGCTGGTGAGTTTTGATCGACGCTCAAAAGCTGATCCCATCGCAGCAGCTAGACGTGCCAGCGATAATTCGAGGTGAAGGATCGGTACGGGTAATTGCGTAACGCTCGGTGAGGTTGTGACAAAGACAGCCAAGATCGCGAGGAAGGATATCGCTGACCGTAATCCGCCACCAACTTGCTCTCCGCAGACCGCCCAGGGGGCCTCAGTGGCGCAGAACTGCGCGGTTCCAGCCAGTCGGTAAAATCCTTCTATATCAATGAGTTATGAGTGGCGGAGCGGGAGTCCCCGAAGCAACCTTGATTTCATTCGAAATGTCTCATCGGTCATACGTTCGGTCATAATTGCGGCGATCGTCAGAGTTTTAAAAATCAATGGCTTAGCGTTCTCGCGGATGACGCTTGGGCGACGTCAGCGAGCCTATCGCTCCTCGAGCATCCAGCGGGCTATCGTTGACAAATCGACGTTGGCCGAGGTCAATGCGCTGCTGGTGGAGGCTGGGCTCCCGCCACTTTCTTGAGTGGCCCGCGTTGGGCTGAGCGAAGTCGAAGGCGGGCCTTCGTCCTACGGCCAGTCATCCCGCTACGACTGTCGATGCACCGCCTTGCCATGCGGCAACGCTCCGGAAAAACAGGCAAGCAGTCTTTGTCTAACAGCAGATAGACTTTTAACATTAGCAGTGTTAGATACGTCTCCTGATGTTAGAAACGAGCGATTCTGTGGATCTTGATGGCTTGGCGAAAGCCGCTGAAGACTATGTCGCGCGCGCATTCGGGGCAACGCTTAAACTCAAGGGGATCAAACCCAAGAGCTTACCTCACTTCGTGCTGGACCAGTATCGCTTGTGGGAAGGTGATCTTTTGGGACGTGCCACCGTGCTCGCGGCCGTGCGCGATCGCCGCACGGGAACAGGCGCGACAGCGAATTTCGTCAAGCACCGTGACCTTATCCAGCGCGAAACCGGCGCGGCGTCCGTACTCTTGCTGCTCGGCCGAACGACAAACGCGATCCGCCATCAGCTTATCGATCGGAAAATCGCGTTTTTGGCGCCCGACGCCCAACTTTATGTGCCCGAAGCTCTGCTCGACGTGCGCGAGCGAAGCCAGGCAAGGGAACCGCTACGAATCGATGCGAACCACCTCTCGCCAACGGCACAGGTTCTTGTCCTCGCAAACCTCCTAGGCAAAGACGCTCGCGACGTCAGCCTCACCGAGCTCGCCGACCGCTTTGGTTCCTCGGTCATGAGCATGAGTCGTGCGGCGGACGAGCTGGAAGCGCGTAAAATAGCCAAGGCGCATCATGTGGGACGAAGACGGCAACTCAACATCGCGGCGGCCGGTGTCGACCTTTGGAGCTTGGCGCAACCTTATCTGCGAAACCCGATCCGCAAGGTTCGACGTCTGGCCGGGCCGGCACCTGCCGACCTCGGCTTGCTTGCCGGAGAGAGCGCGCTCGCCGAACTCACGATGCTCGGGAGGCCCCGCATCGAACGCAAGGCCGTCCCGGCAGCGCACTGGAAGCAGCTCTCGAGCGGAATCGCGCTCCGGCCCGCCGGGCCGTTTGACGATCCCCATTTCGAGGTCGAGACTTGGGCTTACGACCCTTGCGTCCTCGCTAGCGGAAGGACGGTCGATCCGCTCTCTCTCTACTTGACGATGCGCGATCATGCCGACGAACGGACCGCCCAGGCCGCTGACCAGCTGTTGGAGCAGTTCGCATGGTAGTGGGCGTCGACCGATTTCGCGCGCATTTTGCTGCGCACGAATACCAGTTCGTATTGATCGGCGGGGCTGCTTGCGAGCTCATTTTTGACGAAGTCGGTTTGGGTTTCCGAGCGACCAAGGATCTCCACATCGTGCTGCACTGCTACCCAACCTTGGACCACTCTGGTCTAGAGTTTTCCGCCTGGCCCAGGTCCGGGAGGCTGGTGGCCCCGGCCGGGTTTGCCAGCATGATCGGAGGGATATTCCCGATCGCGCTGTGCGGTCGCTCAAGCGGTCCCTTTCGGACCCGAATACGTCAACGAGGAAGAACTCGGCCTCAAGACCGAGGCGTTCGACCGCCGGCTGCGTTTCAACCTCGCGGCCTACTATGACAAGGTCTCGAACGCGCAGCGCTCGGCGATCGTCGCTTCGGTGATCAACGGCGTGCCGGTCAACAACACGCTGGTCAGCAACGCCGCCAAAGTGACCAACATCGGGTTCGAGGCCGAACTCACCGCAAGGCCGATCCCGCATCTGACGCTGAGCGCGAACACCGGCTACGTCCATCCCAAGTACGACAGCTTCATCGACGCGACCGGCACCGACGTGCGGAACCAGCGGATCATCTTCGTGCCGCGCTGGACCTACGCGCTTTCGGCGCAATACGAGCACGAGCTCAGCGACCGCGTGTCGTTTACGGGAAGCGTCGATTACAGCTGGACCGACACGTTCGCCGCCGACCGCTGCGTGGCGACTGGCCCCGTCTCTTGCTGGACCAGCACGGCGGTCGACATGAACGGCCTGACCGCGGCGCAGATCGGCCAGAACATCGTCGATGCAACGACGATCAAGGCCGCGGGCATCTTCAACGCGCGGCTGACATTCGGTCTCGACGACGACAATTACCGCCTGTCGCTGTGGGGCCGCAACCTGACCGACAACCGCGATCCCTTCCAGGCGACTTATCTCAACGCCAACCCGCGCAACTACGTCGGCGGCTACATCCGCGATCCGGCGACTTACGGCGCTACAGTTGCAGTGCGCTTCTAACGGACCTGCAAGAACACTCCAGGGGGCCATGCGCGAAATGAGATCCGCGCGTGGCCTCCCCGCTCGACCCAACTGTCCGGGATGACGTGCTGAGCGCATTGCGGCTCATTCCGGCTGGGATGCCTCGAAGTCCCGGCGCCCGCGCCGGGCCGCTCCGAACCGCAACTGCCGGACAGTGCGGCCCGGCGAGTGTTCCCAGAATGCCGTCTTGGCAACGAGCGAGCAAATCGAAGCGCTCGGTGGCATGCCGCCACCTAGCCCACGCCGTGGTCCTTGCCCGCGTGACATCCCAATCGAGCACCTCCAGACGGAAAGTTACTCGTTCGAGCGGTGCGCAAGCCAACCGACTGCCCCGCGGCGTCAGCGAAAAGTCGCGAGGTTGCGCTCGAACTCGGCAATCTGCCCGGCAATCAGCGCCCCGGGCGGGTCGAAGCCGTCGAACCGCTCGTAAAGCGGCCGGACGATCGCGCCGACCACAGCGGCCAGATCCTGCTCGATCGCGGCGGCATCGGTCAGCGCGACGAGATCGACGCTGTCGGAGCGGGCCCGGTGCCGTTCGTCGAGCGCAAGGCGCAAGGCCGGCTTGGCCCAGCTGATCAGTTCGCGCCCGGCGAGGCCGGCATAACGCCCGACAAAGCGGATCGCTCCTTCCCCTGCGCCGAGCTGGCGAGCAAGCCAAGCGGCGTGGCGCAGCACTTCGGCGGTGCGCCAGATCGGCAGGGTGAGGTCGAAGAAGCTACCGGCGTCGAGGTCGCGGCCGTCCTCCTGAAACCCTCGCCGGAGATAGGCGCTGCCGTCGCGGGTGATCTGCCAGAAGTCGCTCGACGCGGGATCGTTGAACACCCGGTCCGCTTCGGGCCGACCCAGCCAGCATTCGAGCAAGCCGTCGTGGAAGCCCGGCTTGATGGACTCCTTTGTGGGCACCCAGAACGGCGTCCATCCCGAGGTTTTGGGCGCGCGCGCGAGGATGTCCTTTAACCGGGTCAGCGAGGGTGGGTTCTCGACCCCCTCGATCGCATAGGCCTGCTCGCTGTGCCCGAGCGGCTGGCGCGAGGGATGGTCGTCATCGAGCCTGGCGACCAGTTCCTTAAAGCGGTTGCGTGCGTCGTGGACGAACGACTGCAGGCTGTCGGATCGGCCCGGCTGGACGAACAGGCCGAGCGCGTCGAGGATTGCGATAAGACGCTCGAACCGGAGGTTGATCTCGCCCTGCTCGAACGCGACCACCGTCGGCCGGCTCACGCCGGCGAGCGTCGCCAGCTGCGCCTGCGTCAGGCCTTCCTGCTTACGGCGGCGGACTGCCTCGTCGACGGTCGCGCGCCAGTCGATCGGCCATTGGGTCATACCAGGAACCTCGCTGCGTTCTCGCGCACGATGTCGCGGTAGCGGATGCGGAAGTCGTGGGGCTGGACGTTGCCCGCAACCTCAAGCGTCTTGGCAGCCGCGAGCGCCTTGGCCAGCGCATCGATAGACCGCGCCACTTCCTGGGACGGCAGTCCGATCGCGGCGCCGAGCCGTTCGACTTGTGCGCGATCGAGCGTATCGAACGCCCGCCTGGCGCCGTCGATCTCGAGGGCCGCGGTGCGTTCGTAAGTGGGATAGACGAGCGTGTTGATGAGATCGTAGGCCGGGCTCAGGCGCAGCCCGCCATCGGCGCTTTCCAGCAGCGAGAAGTTCTTGAGGTGGGCATCAGCGTTGCCTAGCACGAGGTTGAAGACGACGAGGCGAAAGTATCGCGCGAGATCGATGCGGGGGCGCGCCGAATGGCGCGCGATCGCGCCCGCGGCTTCTTCGTAGGAGGAGTCATACTTGCCATCGAACTCGCGGCCGCGCGGCTTGCCGAGAATCTGCGCGAAATCCTCGAGCCTGAACTTTTGCTCGCCAGCCCGGTCGAATCGCTCGACTAGCAGCGCGATCTCTTCGATCCCGGCAAGGGTAGCGGGACAGGCCCGGGTGATTTCCGCAGGCCCCAGGACCTCGCGAGCGAGTTCGAGCGAGAGGTGCTCGTTCTGGACGAGCGTCGGCAGGTCTTCGCGGTTGAATTTGGCGATGTGCGTCGCGGGGTCTTCGGTATGGACGCACGGGGCGAACCCTCGCTCGGTGCGATGGGCGAGCAGCTTTTTCTGTACCCCTGAGAGCGTGCGCCCAGGCAACGTGGCGGCTTCCTCGAGCGCATCGGCCCGATGCGGATCGGCGAGCCTGGTGCCGTCGACCGGGACAATGCCGACCGCGCCGATGCAGTCCGCCCCATAGTTGAGGAGCAGCCCGAAATCGTCTTGCGCGGCGGTTCCCCCGGCGCGCGCCTGGCGTCCGCGCAGCCACCCTTCCGGACCCAGGTGTTCGAAGAACGGAATGAGCCCGCCGCGATGGTAATGATCGCGCTGGTCGGCGGGAAGCGCGCAGGCGATCGGCTCCTCCCAGCCTTCGCGGTAGATAAAGCGCGTGTCCGAGCCCAGTTCGCTGAGTTCGCCGGCGGGAGCGCCCTTGAAGGTAACAATGGCGGTACGGTCGGGGATGGCGGAGATCCTGTTAGAGTTCGGTGGCACCCTACCCCATTCTTCATCATAATGTCAATATATGCAGACATTTTGCGTGCGATTTTACGGCAGATGGTCTGGTGAGATAAAAACCCAACATGTCAATTTATGTCGACACAGGTGTGAAAATGGTGCGCTTTTGACAGCCAAAACATAAAATGGAGAGGCGTGACAATCCATCCACCAGAAAGATTGACGCCGCGTTCGACGATGTCCACGAACCCAAAGCGCCAACCCGCAGGGCGCTCCCAACACTTCGTGGCGGGCGTCGAAACGCCAAGGCTAGCAAACACACGAGCCCTGCGTTGCCGGTTGCCGCGACGGCGCGCACACTTGCAAATGCCCGCGGCCAAGTGGACTCGATCGCGCAAGCCCCAAAGGTCGACGACCCGGTCCTTGTAGCACTCAGCTTTCGGTCGAGCCCTCCAGGCTAAAGCCGATCTTCAACGTAACCTGGAAATGGGTGATCTTGCCATCCGCCACGTGCCCGCGGGTCTCGGCGACTTCAAACCAACCGATGTTTCGCAAGGTGTGCGAGGCTCGGGTAATCCCTCGCTGGATCGCATCCTCGATGCTCACCGTCGAAGTTCCGACGATTTCGACGATCTTGTAGACGTGCGGTTCCATGTCGCCCTCGCATTTTTCCAGGTTTGGACCCCACCCACAGCCTTATCGCAATATTCACTGATTCTCGACCCCGCCCGCGACGGGCCGTCCCTAGTGGACTTCACCCTCGGCGCATGACCTAGGTTCGCCGCTGCGGATCGAACCTGCGGGGCTGCTCACAGATCGTGAAGAACACGGAATTGGGGATAACGAAAAGCTACTCGCAGGGGACTAAGGTTCGAAATCCGCCTGCCTTTCCATCCCTGAGCTCGGCTCTTTGGGGCCGACGCCGGCCGGTCCACCACCCAGTAATATCTGGTAAATCGTTGCCAGTCGGACTCTCGCCCCGAGCCAAGCGTTTTGGAAGCCTCGTCATCCTACAACAGGATATCCGGACGGCTCTGCCTAGTCCCCGCCGAACGCCGCAGCCGCCCGAATGATCGCCTCGTAGATGCGCTCGAGTTAGATCGGCTCGATGCAATAGGGCGGCATGACGTATACCGTGTTGCCAAGTGGCCGCAGGAGGAGGTCACGCTCGCGGAAGAATGCGAGCAGCTGCGGGCCGAGTGCAGAGAGGTAAGCCCCCTCCCCACCGCCGATCTCGCAGGCGGCGATCGTCCCCAACGAGCGAACATTGTGAATGCCCGGGACGGCAGCGAGCCGTTCGACGTGTTGGCCTTGCAACTCTGCAAGCTGCGCGACGCGCTCATGACGGCGTTCGCTGGAAGGCAGTCGCGAGCGATGGCGCCATGCCGGATGCGAGCGCAACCGAGGATGGTGCGATCATGCTGAGGCGAGCCGAGTTCGCCTTTGCGGGCCGAGGGACAGCGTTGTGGCGTCTTAAGCCATATGTGCGCCGCGCGAGCCGCGAGGTCCGTGAGGCTTTCCAAAGTGCGGTCGAGATCGCGCTCGATTGGCCACGGGGTAGCTTCGGTGAAGAGATCAGGTCGCTGGAGCAGCGGCGGTTGCTGGTCACGCGCCACCGTACTGTGTTGGCCCGCGCCTACAAATGGGCCTTCAAAGACAAGAACGACACTTCGCTATCGCTGTATTCCGGGCTTGCGAACCCGGGGCAATGCGGGGCGGTGTTCTCCGGTCGGCCACGGCACGCTGTTCCCAAAGTCGGTTGGCTAGGCACGGGCGACGCTTATCTGAGCGACGCGATCGTATCGCGGCGTTCGAACATCATTATCGCGACGAGCTCGATCAGGTCTCGACCTTTATCCTACCCCATCATGGCTCGATCCATAATAGCGACCCCGCGCATCTCGTCAGCGCTGCCGACCTGTTCGTTGCGTGCGCCCAGCCCATCCACACGCGCTGGCGGCATCCGGACCCGATTTTGGTGCGGGCAATTCGTGGCGACCGCCGGCGTTTCCGGCTCGTCAGCGGAAAGCCAGTGTCAGAACTCGTCGAGAAAATGGTGGTGTTCACCCACGAGCAGCATCTCGAAAGCTATTACTCGGGCTATTAGCCGACGACGCATGGATCGAATATCCATCAAGGGCTCGCGCGCCGTTCAGCGTCGCGTCTCACAATTTGGAACCTTGCGGGCGACCATCTGCTGTGTCCCAGGCGATGACCGCGATTCCAGTCGACTGGCGTGAGATTATCGCGCATCTCAGATGCGCGATAATCTCAGTAGCTGGCCGAACATCGGACGTTTTATGTCATCAATTGCGCGCGTGGCCATGGCTCCCGGGCTTCGCGTATGAACCAGACGCTAGACAATGTCGGCAATCGGTGCGGGATAGCCATTGTTTTGACCTAGCTTCTCCCGTGGCTCAGCCGACTTCGGGATGTCACTTGAACGGGTAAAGCAGATCAAAATTTTGCATATGATCGATTATAGCCGGTCATCGATTGACATTAGATCGATTATTCTCGATCATATTCCTGCGAAGCGATCAACCGGAGCCGATCATGGATATCAAAGCACTTGGTAGGAAACATTTGGAAAGCCGCCTTGCGCCATTGCGTGAGATGGACTTTGCCCGCCCGCAACGCGGCTGGCTGCGAGCTATGCGCGAGGCGCTGGGGATGACAACGCGCCAGCTCGCGCAGCGGATGGACAAAGTCCAATCCGCCGTCGTCGATATGGAGAAAAGCGAAGCACGTGACTCTATCTCGCTCGCCTCTCTGCGCCAAGCCGCCGAGGCGATGAACTGCGAACTCGTTTACGCGATCGTCCCAAGGGGACCAATTGACGAAATGCTGCGCGCGCGCGACGGAGATTGCGGCCCGCCAGCTCGCCCGGGTGAGCCACACCATGACACTTGAAAATCAAAGCCTGCGTCGCGCTGACCAGGAAGCCGAGCAGGAAAGGCTGATTGACGAACTGTTGCGCGGTCCAACGGCGCGGTTGTGGGACAACAAGGGGTGACAGAAGACCTGTTTCAGGACGAAGCGGGCGCGACCCCGCTTACCCACGAAGAAAAGCTGGGGTTGCTTCCGTCCTACATCACGAGGCGCAGCGAGCTCAATGAAGTCGAGCAGATCAACATCACCGAGGGCGAACGCTGGGCCTTCAACCGCTCACGCGACGTACTGGACGAGGAATTTTTACGCGATCTGCACCGGCGCATGTTCGGCAAAGTGTGGCGCTGGGCCGGAGACTATTCAAAGGAGCGGGACCGGCGGATCGGTTCAGACAATTACATGATCCCGATCGACCTGCGTGCATTGATGGGGGAAGTGCAGGCATGGATCAATCTAGATTCCTTTCCGCGCGATGAAATCGCCCTGCGCTTTCATCACCGCCTGACCCAAATTCACCCCTTTCCAAACGGCAATGGGCGGTTCTCGCGCATGGCCGCCGACTTGTTGATCACTCGCCTGGGTGGCGATCGCTTTACCTGGGGCAGCGTCAATCTCGTCGACGCGAGCGCGACAAGGCATGCATATATCGAAACACTACAGGCGGCGGATAAGCATGCCATGGAGCCCCTGCTGGATTTTGCTCGGTCCTGACTCCACCACACTGGCGGCTGGTTGTCCGAAACATGTAGTCGTATTTCGGACAGGCCTTCGCAAGGCCCGGCCATTGTCAACGACCGGCAGGCGCGCGTTGAGGCTAAATCTCCGCATCGGGTTATAGCGAGGCAATCGGACTCGAACCATCGCGTCCGAATACGTCCTGCCTTTTCCACGAATCCAGATCGTGCTATTGATGCCTTTGGCGACTTTGCAAGTCCATGATTTCACTGAGATGGCCGGCACTCACGGCAACGCCGGACAGGTCAACTATTCGTCGGCCAAGGCCGCTCTGGTCGGCATGACCAAGACGCTCTCGAAGGAATGGGGACGTCACAAGGTATGCGTAAACTGCGTCGCCTTCGGCTTCATCGAGACCCGGCTGACCAAGTCCAACGACGATCCCGAGACGAAGATCAAGATCGAAGGCCAGTCGATCCAGGCCGGCGTTCCCGCCCAGATGTTGAGCATGCTCAAGACGACGATTCCGCTCGGCCGGGCCGGAACACCCGAGGAAGCAGCTGGCGGTGTCTATCTAATGTGTTCGCCCGAGAGCGACTATGTGAGCGGTCAGGTCCTGATCGTAGGCGGCGGTCTAAGGCTCTGAGATTTTCGCGGGGTCGGCGCCGACAATTCAGCCGTCCCTTTAGAGCCTGGAATGATCAGGTACTGAGCTCGACCGCCAAACGTCCGTGTGTGGACGCCCCGCTTTTGGGTCCGTGTAGGATCCATTCCCATGACCGAGATGCCGCGCGCAAAGTTGCCGCGATGGTGCAGGAACTAATCGACAACTATTGCCGCCGTCTGATCGCAATCTTGCAGGTTTTCGATATGGCACGAGAACGCCGATTTAGCCGGCCGAGGAGAAACAAGATCCCCAACGTCTTGCCATAGCGTCAAATTTGTGGTCGCACCGTCGCGCAAGCAAAACCAGCAGGTGTCTGATGCCGATAGAAAGGCATTTTATAACTAGACTAGGTCGAACCGTCTGAGGAAGGCCTGCGGGTCCGGAGAGCGATTAAGCAGCGCGAAGACAGACTCAGCACCCGGCCGAAGCGAGCCAACAGTGAGAACGCAGTGGCGCCATCCCTCGGCGACATCGGCGTCATAGAGACCACCCGGTGCGGCCATGAACAGCTGCAATGTATCTGCAACCAACACGTCCGCCCAGAGATACGAATAAAGCGCGGCTGCGTAATGCTCCCCCGCGAAACTGTGAAACTGGTGCGGAAGCCGCATGAGCGCGTCGATCGCCGCGGGCATCTCCAATTCGGCATAAAGCCGCGACTCGACCGCCAGTGGATCAAGATTGTCGACATCCTGTAAACTGTGAAGTTCCAGATCGACGATCGCCGGCGCAAGATATTCGAGCCAAGCCGAAGTCACGCGGCGATGCTTCTGTGCCGCGACGATCGCGTCGATCATCGCATCGGGCATCACTTCTCCCGTGCGGCAATGCTTCGCGTGTCGCCGCAGCAAATTGCGATCGAGCAGCCAACGCTCGTTGAGCTGTGAGGGGAGTTCGATCATGTCCCACTCTACCCCCATCGGACCGAGCGATTCATATGGCGCGCGGTTCAGCAGCATGTGCAGCGCGTGACCGAATTCGTGAAACAGAACGTTGGCGTAATCCCAACCCATCTTTACGGTGCCGTCCGCCTGTGGTTCGAGGCTGGAACAGATGAGCGACAAAGGGAGCTGCGGTGCGGGCACGATCGCGTGAGGACGCACTTCCTGCTGCCACGATCCCGGCTGTTTTCCCACGCGCCGGATCACGTCGAACCACACCGCACCGATCGCTGCGCCTTGGCGGCGGACCTCGTAGCAGCGAATGTCCGAAGCCAGTCGCGGCGCCTCGGGTAGGGGCGCAAATGTCAGCCCGTGCAGCCGGCCCATCGCGTCGAACAGCGCCGCCAGCACGTTGTCGAGGCTGAGGTAATCCTTGATCGCTTCGCTATCGAGAGCGAACCGAGCCTCGCGCAGACGCTCGGCATAGAACGGATAATCGCTGGGCTCGAGCGCCCCGTGGACGCCATCGGCAGCCGCCAAGCGTTCGATCTCGGCCAGGTCCGCCCGGGTTCGGTCGAGCACCGGACCCCAGGTGGCGCGGAGCTGCGCCATCGCCGCCTCCGGCGTTCCAGCCATCTTGTCCGCCAGCTGATAGTGCGCGAAGCTTGGATAGCCGAGCAGCCGTGCCTTTTGCGTACGCAGCGCCGCGATCTCGGAAATGAGCGGGCGGTTATCGTAGGGCCCCTCGTTCTCACCGCGCCTCGCCCATAGTTCGCGAACACGCCGCCGCAGGTCCCGGTTCTTCACCCCCTGCAGCGCCGGGTTGACCGAGATCCGCGTGTTAGCGATCGCCCATTTGCCCGGCGCGCCAAGGCGCTCGGCCAGCGCCGCCGCCTGCGCGATGAAGGCATCGGTCATCCCGTGGAGTTCGCCCTCGCTGTCCACGAGGGTCGCCTGCTCCTGCTCTTCGTCGGACAGGTTCTGGGCGAACCTCGCCTGGAGTTCGGCAAGCCGCTGCTCAATCTCCTTGAGCCGTGCGCGGTCTGCGTCGGACAAGCTCACACCGCGCCGGACAAAGCGCTTCTTGAGGACGTGCAGCAGGCGGTGGTCGGCAGCGGACCTGTCGCGATCGAGTTCGACCGCTGAAAGGCGCTCGAACAGTGCCCGGTCGGTCCAAAGCGTGGCGTCGAAGGCGGCGAGCCTGGCTGCCATGCGCACCCGCACGTCCGCCATGTCTGGCGTCGCCGCGGTCCAGCTATAGGCGTTGAACATGGCTTCCGCGCGTCGCAGCGGGGTCAAGGCCAGCTCCAAGGCGAGCACGCTGTTGTCAAACGTCGCGGCTTCCGCGTCGTTGCCGATGCGCTCCGCCGCGTGAGTCACAGCGGCCATCGCTTCTTCGAGCGCCGCCTCGATTTCGCCCGGCGTGACGCTCCCGAACGGCGGTAAGCCGCCCAGCGGGCCCGCCCAAGCGATCACTGCGTTCATTGTCCGAACCTTTCTGGCGTAGGTCAGCTGCACCATTGCTTCGCGTTTTCTATTGCATCGAGCACCGTCCGCGCGGTGCTTGCGTCGGACAGCGCATGCGCCCCGCGTTCGTTGACTTGAAACGTCGAGCCTGGCCACGCCTTGTGCAGCGCCCAGCCGCGCGCGACAGGGGTCGTCACATCGTAGCGGCCGCCGAGGATCGTGCAGGGCTTGTCGGCAATCCGGTCGATGTCCTTAAGGAGCTGCCCGGGTTCGAGGAAGTGCACGTTGGCTGAATAGTGCAGGAAAAGCCGTGCGAGCGGCAGCGCAACGTTCGGATCCCCGTAAAGCTTGAGCGTTTCCTCGCTCGGCTGCAGTCCGACGGTCGCGGCGGAATAGAGGCACAGCGCAAGCGCGGCGGGCATATGAACGGCAGGATCGAGATCGAGAATCAGCTGATGTAGCGCGTTCATCGGATCGTGACGTCGGGAGTGCGGCAGCGTCTCGAGCAGGCGGTCAAAAGCTTCGGGGAATAGCTGGCGCGCGCCCCGCCACCAGAAGGCGCGGTCCTCGACATCGACCAGGGTGACGCCCGACAGGATGAAGCCGAGGCAGGTGGCGGGATGGGCTTCGCCATAGGCCAGGCCCAGCGCGGTCCCCCAGCTCCCGCCAAAGACCAGCCACTGCTCGATCCCGAGATGCGCACGAAGCTCCTCAATATCCGCGATCAAGTGCTGCGTGGTGTTCGCGTGGGTCGCGGCGAGCGGCGTCGACTGTCCGCAGCCGCGCTGATGGAACGTGACGAACCGATAGAAATCAGGATCGAACCATTGCCGATGGTGCGCACGCGACGGCGCCCCGGGTCCCCCATGCAGGAATAGCACCGGCACGCCGTCCGCCTTGCCCGATTGCTCCCAGTAAATCTGGTGATCATCTCCCACATCGAGCATGCCCGAAGCGAGCGGCGCGAGCGGCGGGTAGAGGAAATCAAGATGGCTTGGCGGCGACGCTTTTGTGCGGTCGGGGTTGGTCATGCCGCGCACTCAGCAAGCTTGCATCGCAGGGCTTGCGGCTGACGGAACTCATGGCCGACTAGCTCGGCCAGGTCGCCATCGGCGTGGATCGCTGCGAAGCGATCAAGGAGCGCTTCGATCGCGATGCGCGCTTCTGCCAGCGCGAGATGCGCGCCGAGGCAGTAGTGGCTTCCATAAGCGAAGCCCAGGTGCCTGATGAGGTCGCCGCGCAACGGATCGAAGTCATCGGGCATTGCGAAAACGGCGGGATCGCGGTTCGCCGAAGCGATCATGGCATTGACCGTGGCGCCTTCCGGGATCGCGACCCCGCGCAGGCGAATGTCGCGACGCACGTGGCGTGTTGCCGATTGCACGGGCCCCGACCACCGCACCGTCTCCTCGAGAAAACGCGGCAGCATGGCCCGCTCACCGCGCAATCGCACCTGCCATTCAGGCCGGTCGAGCATCAACCACAGCGCGTTGAGGATGAGCGCCTCGACCGTGGAAATACCGCCGAAGAAAATGATCGAAAGATTGCGCGCCACCTTATCCTTGCAAAGCGGCGAATCGATCCTGGCGTAACGGTGGAAGTGACTTCGCAAGCGGCGCGCGCAATCGGCCCCTTGATCTGTCGCTGCGCTGGACTCGCCGTGGTCGGCCAGCGCCCGCTCGAAAATGGCGAAAAGCGCCGATATTTCTTCTTCCAGCTCCGGTGGCATTTGGAAGGCGAGCAGCATCACCTGAACCGGGAGCCGTGCGGCGTAGGATCGGCGCAGGTCGCACCGGACGGGCAAGCTGGCGACGAGCGCCTGTGCCGCCGTCGCAATTTTTCCCTCCAGCTCATCGCGCACCCGGCGCCGCGTGAAGAGGGGCTGGAATTGCCGCTTCAACGCGTCATGCGGCGCGCCGTCGAGCGATAGGATCTGCTCGCCAAACGTCCGCTTTATCAGCGATGCACCTGAATCGGTCGAATAGGTCGCCGGATCGGCCAACACCTGCCGCACATCGTCGTAGCGGGTGACGAGATACATACCGAGATCCGGCGTGAAGGAGACGGGATCTTCGGAACGCAGCCTGGCGTAGATCGGATAGGGGTCTTCGGCAAAGTCGCACACGCGCAGCCGCGGGCCCACGGTCACAACCGCGCGTCCAGAAAGGCACGGATCGAGGGCAGAACCAGATCGCTTTGCCCGATAAGGTCGTGCCCGAAGCCGACGAACTCCTGTACCGTCCAGCCGAGCGTTTCGAGTTCGGCCCGGTGGGCGCGGCAGCGGCTGGCGATGGGCACCGCGTGCGACTCTTCCATCAGGTCGCCCTCGCCCCCAAAGAACAGATAGCGCGGCCCCTCTAGCGCGCGGACGCGCGAATCGTCATCTGCGCCAAGGCTGGCGTAGAACGTCGGCCACTGCCGATATTGGTCGTCGCAGCGCAGCATGACCCGGGCGTGATCGGGCACTTTGCCAACACGTACGCGGCTCGCGGCGAGAAGCGGCGCCACCGGTGCGCCGAGCGGTGGCCACCCGCCGATCGCCAAAGCGGTCAGCCGGTCGGTGCGAATAGCCAGTTGGAGCCCGACCGCGCCGCTCCACGAGTACCCGACCCAGGCGAACCGTGCCGCGCCTGCCGCATCCGCGACCGCCAGCAGGTCTTCGACCACGCGATCGACGGTCATGGTGGCAGGATCGTGGTCCTTGCTTCGGCCAATGCCGGGATAGTCGGCCAGCAGCAGCGTGTACCTGTCGGCAAGTGCCGCCTCCCAAGCCGTGCGCATCGCCTCACCGTCCTTGCCGAAAATGTCCAGCTGCGAAGCCATCAGCGGCAGGCCGACCATCACCACCGGCCCGCTGCCGACCGTCTCCCACCAAATGCCCGAGGAGGTGACCGGCATCAGGCAGTCTCGAGCCAGGCTTCGACCAGCCTCTCAAGCACCGGCAGGGTGACCGCGCCGGCCGTAGTCACCGTGTCGTGGAAAGCACGGTGCGCAAAGCGGCTTCCCAGGCGCGCTTCGGCGCGCCTGCGGAGCGAAAGGATCTTGGCCCCGCCGATCTGGTAGGCGAGTGCCTGACCGGGAAGCGCGATATAGCGATCGACTTCCTGCTCGATCGTCGCGCGCGGCAGCGTCAGCCGCGCTGCAAGATAATCGATCGCCGCCCCGCGCGTCCAACCGAGCGCGTGGATGCCGGTATCGACTACCAGGCGGCAGGCACGCCACAACTCGCCTTCCAGGCGGCCATAAAGCTCGGCAGACGTGGTATAGATCCCGAACTCGTGGCCCAACTGCTCGCAGTAGAGCGCCCAGCCTTCGATACACGCGGTGTAGTTGACCGCGCCATGACGGCGGAAGGCAGGGAGTTCGTCGAGTTCGGCCATCAGACCGATATGCATGAGGTGCCCCGGCCAAGCCTCGTGGATCGCGAAAGCGGGAAGGAAATAGGTCGGCAACCGCTCGGGCAGGCCGGTGATCCAGAACTTTCCGGCGACGCTGCCGCCCGAGGGCGAGGGCTGGGCATAAGCGGGCGGCATGCTCACCGACATCGCCGCGCTCATGCTCTCGACGCCGTAGGTCACCCGCGGAATTCGGCCGAAGAAATTGGGGATGCGCGCGTCGATGCGTTTGCAGACGATCTCGGCACGCTCACGCAGCGCGTTGGCGTCGGCCAGGATGAAGGTTGTGTCCGACACCAAGTGCGCGCGATAGGCCCTGGCATCGTCGTAGCCGGCGTCGGCGGCGATCGCCTCAGCCTCGGCCTCGAGCCGGGCGACTTCGGCCACGCCGAAATCGTGGACTTCGCGCGCGGTCATTCCGGTGGTGGTGAAACGTCGCACCCAGAAGTCGTAAAACGCCTCGCCGGCGGGGGCGTCGGTGCAGGAGATTGTCTCACGCGCCGCGGTGGCGATCGGGCCCTCTATCAAGGCCGCGTAGCGCTCGAAGGCAGGCTGGAGGCGCTCGGCAACGATTGTCCGGGCGCGCTCGCGCGCCGTTCGTACCGCGGGCTCGTCACGCACTGGACTGCGCTCGAACACTGCAAGCCAGGGACTGGCGTCAGGGTCGAGGGCGGCGGTGCGGCGCACGTTGGCGACCGCGGGCTCGATCACAGCGCGCGGAAAGCGGATGCCCCGCGCCAGCCCTTCCTTCAGGCAGGCGGCGATGTCGTCGAGGAAGGCCGGCAGCGCGGCGACACGCTTGACCCAAAGCTCGGCGGCGCTGGGGTCGGCGATGTGCGCCTGCTGGGCGAGGAAGACGGTGTTGAATTCCGGGCCCACCGGCAAGAGTGAGGGCCGCAGGTGCGACATGAGCGAATGCGCTTCGATGATGTTGCCGAGTTCGAAGCGCAGCAGCTCGCCGGTGGCGCGGGGCTGGCCCTCGAGCGCATCCAGGTCGAGGTCGTCGAGCTCGGTGAGAAAGGCCCGCGCCCGCGCAGCGCGGCGGTCGTGATCGGCGGGGCTTTCCCGGAACAGCGTGACCGCATCCCCGGCCTCGCCTGCAAGAAAGGCGTTGAACGGCACCTCCTCGCTAATGAAGTCCCAGAACCGCGCGGCGAGCGAATCGAGCTTGGCTGCCGACGTCATACCCAGCTCGCGATCGGCTCTAACGGCTCCTTGATCGTGGCGTGAACCGGGATGGTCGGGCCTGCGGTCGATCGTCGGATTAGATTGCACGGTAAACCTCGCTCTGCTTTCATCACCACTTGCCATACACTTGTGTATGGAGCAAGCTTGGATGAAACGGGGACCGGAATGAACCACGGCGAAAGTGAGGAATGGCTGTCGGCGCGCCCGAATTGGCGGCGGTGGGGCTGGTATGGCTTGGGCGTAGTGGTGCTCGCCTCGATCGTGGGCTCGGTGAACCGGGGGCTGATCGCGTTGATCGCCGAGCCCATGAAGCAGAGCATGGCTCTGAGCGATTCCGAAATCGGGCTGCTTACCGGGCTAGCGCTGACGTTCGTGACCGCCATCGCGACTTATCCGGTCGGCTGGATCGCCGATCGGTTCGACCGCCGCTGGCTCTTGGCCGGTTGCATTCTCATCTGGACGGTGGCGACGGTTGGCTTCGGCTTCGCCACCAGTTTCCGCGGCTTGTTTCTCTGCGCGATGGGCATTGCGGCGGGGGAAGCGGTGTTAGGCCCGGTCACGTATTCAATGATCCCCGACCTCTTTCCGAAGGAGCGGTGGGTGGCGGCGAACTTCGTGTTCGTGACCGCGACCCTGCTCGGCACTTACCTCGGAATGGCGCTGGGCGGATCGCTGTTCGGGTGGGTGGCCGCCAACGCCGCCGTGCTGCCCGGCTTCGTGGCCGGGCTCGAGCCGTGGCGGGCAACCATCGTGCTCAGCGCGCTGACGGGACCGCCACTGGCGGGGATGGTCTTCGTCATGCGCCTGGTGCGGATGACCCCGCCGCACGCAAAGTCCGCGCAAAGCGGCGTCGCCGCTTATTTCCGTGAGAACGCGCGCACCACGGTCGGCATATTCTTCGGGTTTGGGCTTAGCTACGCCGCGTTCGGCGCGCAGGCGCAATGGAACGCGGTAATTCTCCAGCGTCTGTTCAAGGAAACGCCGGCCCAAATCGGCCAGTTCCTGGGGGTGTTCGGCGCGGCAGCTGCGGTCGCCGGGGTCTGCCTTGCCTGGCTCGCTGTCAGGTCGCTCCGCGCGCGTCACGGCGACGAGACGCCAATGCTGGTCGCGCGCCTCGCGCTGCTGTGCGCCCTCGTCGTGTCGCTGCCGATCCCGTTCGCGAGCAAGGCGTGGCACTTCTACGCGGTGATCCTCGCCAAGATTGGCTTCACCTTCATGGCCAACTCGCTGTCGCCTACCGTGCTCCAGCTCATGTCGCCATCGCCGATACGCGGCCGGGTGGTGGCGCTGGGCGGCATGGTCACGATCGTCGCAGCGTCGTTCATGCCTTGGCTCGTCGGGCTGCTCTCGGACCATGTCTTCACCGGCCCGCGCGGCATAATCCTGGCGATGGCAGCCGTGGCGATCCCCGGCCTCGCGGGCGGGTTGCTGGCGTTGCACTGGGGGTCGCGCACCCTGGGCGAAACGATCGCGCGCGCGCAGGCGCGGGAAGTACACCCCTGATGCCGAACTGGCTGCTGCGTCTGCTCGCGCCCGAATGGTCGGGCAGCGTCGTCGGTCTCATCCTGGTCGGCATCGGTCTGTTAGGCAGCGGCGCTTGGCTGATGCTTGCGGCCTGTGGTACGCTGATCGTGACAGGCAATATCGTCCACCTCGTCCGGTTCGCCGCGTCGCGGCGCCGGTGCCCTGCGCCGGGGAAGCTGGTCGACGTCGGCTGCACCCGCGTTCATGTCCTCGCCGAAGGTGCCGCAACCGACCACTTGCCGATCGTGATGTTCGGGGGCGGCCACGCTCCCGGGGCGGCGATGGCGCATCTCCATCGCACGCTGCGAGAATTGACGCGCTCGATCCTGATCGACCGTCCGGGAACCGGCTGGAGCGACACCGGCCCGTTTCCGCGAAGCACGGCGCGTGAAGCCCAGGAAATGATCGCGGCGCTCGACCGCGCCGGCGAGACTGGACCCTTCGTATTGGTCGGCTATTCGTTCGGCGGCCTTCTCGCCGCCAATATCGCTCGCCGCTATCCGGAAAAGGTCGTGCGGCTGGTGCTGCTCGATGCGACGCCGCTCGAGACGGTGTTGCTGGGGCCCCGGCTCGGCTCGCTGCGCGCGATGCGGTTGCGAACGCTTGCCTCGGCTGCATGGCGCGCGGTCGGGCGACACGCGGACCTGGACGAAAAGGCGAGCGAGGCCAATCCCGCGCACGCGGAGGGACGTCGCGCGTTCGTCGAGGCCCTGGGCGGCGATTTGGACGCGATGCGCTCGATCGAAATCGGCGTGGGCGCGCAGCTCGCCAACTACTCCATCTACCGCGAACTCGATCCCGACCAGATTCCGCGGATCGCCTGGGAAACCGTGGTCTACGACGGCGATCTCGGCGACATGGAACTATGGCTGGTCGCGCCGGGCGACGCTGGCGAAGTTACCGCCGAAAGGGAAGTGGGCAGCGCTGCGGACGGCGATGCAGCGCGGATGATCAATTTTTACGCCAGGTCACGCGAACGCTATCTGGCGGCGTCGAGCCGCAGCCGTCGCGTCGTTGCCCCGCCGGGCAGCACCCACCAGTTTGTCTACACCCATGCCGATTTCGTGATCGGCACGCTGAGCGAGGCGGTGCGCCGCTGACAGGGCGCTTGTCACGATGCCTGGGCTGGCCCATGCAGCCCCCGCATTGGAGGAGAAGACCGGGATCATGGCGGACGCGAAGCCGCGATTGACGCGCGACGATTGGGTCAAGGCGTCGCGGCGACTGCTCGTGCAGTCCGGCATCGAGGAAGTGAAGGTCGATGTCCTGGCCAAGCGGCTCAAGGTGACCCGCGGCAGCTTCTACTGGCACTTCAAGAACCGCAAGGATCTGCTCGACGCGCTGCTCCAGAGCTGGCGCGATCACAAGGAGCACGAGCTTTCATTGGTCGAGGCACGCTGGCCCGATGGCGGCGCGATTGAGGTCGCGCGCGTTTGGCTCAGCGAAGAAGCGAGCTATCCCCGCTTCGACATGGCAGTGCGCTTCTGGGGGTGGAAAACCAAAGCCGTGGCCAAGATCATTCGCGATGTCGACGATCGCTGGATCGCTTTCTTCGCCAGCCGCTTCCGCGCGGAGGGCCAGTCCGAGACCGAAAGCTTCATCCGGGCGCGAGTGCTCTACCTTCATCAGATCGGCTACTGGGCCTCGGGCATCGACGAGCCGCTGAGCCAGCGGCTCGAGTACATGCCATATTACAACTACGTCCTGACCGGCGCCCGCGATCCGCACGCTGCTGTCGGCGGTGCAGAGCCGCGCAAGTCGAACCGTTAGAAGCTTCCCTTGACGCCTACCCCGAGCGTGCGCGGTCGCGTGCGGATTTCCTCGAAGAATGCACCAAAGCTGGGATTGATGATCCGGTTCTCGTCGAACAGATTGTTGGCGAAGGCGTAGACCTCGAGACCGCCGAAGCTCACCCCGCCCCGCAGATTGGCGACGACGCGCGACTGCGAGCGCTCGATGGGGTCTAGACCGAGCGCCGCAAAATTGCGCAGCGTGATCTGCGCGGCGTCGGTGAACCCCGCGTCGGCGTGGAAGATCAGACCCACCCTGTCATTGAGCTGGGGCAAGTAGTCGACCGATGCCGACCAGGTCCATTGCGGAACGAGATCGAGCGGATCCCCCGGCAAGCGGTCGGGCGACAGCGTCTTGTACTCGACTTTGTTCCAGCCGAGCGTGCCAGTCACGCTAAAGTCCCTGACCGGCCGCGCGATGAAAGTAAGGTCGACCCCGGGGCCCCGCGCCTTGCCGGCATTCTGCGTGCCGGTCAGGGTCGGGTTGTTGATCAGCGTCGCCTGAATGTTCTTGTAGTCATTGTAGTAGACCGCCGCCTCGACCAGCAGCTGGTTGCCGATCAAGCTCTGACGGGTACCGAGTTCGTAGCTCCACAGCTTCTCGGGGCCAAACGTCGCGGGCAGCACGGTCGCAGGGTTGAAGCCGCCGCTGCGGAAGCCCTTGGCCGCGTTTGCGTAAACGATGCCGCTGCTGCCGGTCTTGAGCGAGATGTTGACCCGCGGGTTGAAGCTGTCGAAGGTCGCGCGCAGCGGGGCGGGCAACACCGGTGATCCGCTCAGCGCAAACGCGCTCGTCTGGGAGCGCCGATCTCTGAAGTAACGTCCGCCAAGATCGACCGTGAGGTTGTCGGCGATATCGTAGCTGACGCTTCCGAACAGCGCGAGTACTTTGGACGTGATCCGGCTGGGGAAGACGAACACGACACCCAGCTGCTCGGGGGCGAGACCCGGGATCGCAGAAACGCCGCCGCCGACGATATTGCCCCGCACCTTGGCGTCGGAATAGCTCGCGCCGAGAAGGTAACGCAGCGGCCCCTCGCCATTTGACGAAAGCCTTGCTTCCTGAGCCCAGCGAATGAACTTGCCGCGTGCGTCGGTGACGGCATTGACCAGCAGCGGCGCGCCAAACAGTTGGTTGTAGAACTTCACCGAGTCGTCGATGCTTCGGCTATCTTGGTTGAGATAGCCGGTGGAGCTGAGCAGCGTGACTGGCCCGAGATCGTAGCTGACGACCAGATTGCCGAGATAGTAGTCCTGTTTGGCGGCCGACGGCACTGTCTGTTCGGTCGTACGATCGGCCAGCGAGTAGCTTTTCACGTCCTGTTCGGAGTTGTGGTAAAGCCCCAGAAGCGAAATGCTGAGCGCGTCGTCCGGCCGTACCAGCAGCTTGGCGCGCAGCGTCGTGATGTCCTGGTCGTTGAGGTTCTTGCCAAGAACGCCATCGGTCCACCCCGGCAGCCGTTCGTGCGCCGCGGCTACACGCAGGCCCGCAGTGTCGGTCGCCAGCGGCAGGTTCAGCACGGCCTCGCCGCGATAGCCGGTCGAACCGTCGCGCACGACGCTGACTTCGGCCAGCCCCGAACCGCTGAAGCGGGTCAGGTCGGGCGAGGCGGTAACGTAGCGGATCGTGCCGCCCATCGACCCCTCGCCATACAGCGCAGGCTGCGGCCCGCGCAGCACTTCGATGCGTTCGAGATCGAGCAGCCGCACTTCCGCGACGCCCGAAGCGCCCTCGGGATTGATCGAGAACTCATCGATGTAGTTGCCGACCGTAGGCAGGCCGAGATATTGCGAGATACCGCGAAGCTGGATCCGCTGCGAACCCGGGCCGATGTCGACGAGGCGCAGGCCCGGTACCGACGCCTGCAGGTCGTTGAGCGAGGTCACCCCGCGGTTCGCGATATCCTCGCTGGTGAAAGCCGAGACCGAGATCGGCACGTCGAGCAGGCGCTCTTCGCGGCGCTGCGCGGTGACGATGATCTCGCCGCCTGTCACTTCATTTTCAGCAGAGGCCGTCTGCGCCGCGGCCGGCATGGCCAGGCAAGACAAGGCCAGCGTCAGTGTGGAACCGCCCATCGCCGCAATATTGCGCTTCATCTCACCCGCCTTCCCTGAACGTCGCGATCGATCTGTCGCCATCCATACATGTATGTATGGTGAAGGCTGCCGTGTCAACACATCGAAGCGCGAGCGGGCGGCGCGCCTAGTGCCAGACCTGCGAAGCGACGCGCAGCCAGTTTCCCCCCAGGATCGCATCGAGATGGTCGGCGCCATAGCCAAGTGCCACAAGCTCGTCGGCAATCTCGCCGATGCGGGTCGGCGGCACCATCGTCAGCGACTCGCGCAGGCTCGGGTCGTCGGGAAAGGTATCACGCATCTTGAGAAGATATTCGTCCAGCTCGGCCCGGTCGTATACGTAGTCCAGCCCGAGACCGACGTGATCGGGGCCGACCAACTGCGCCACATGATCGACATGCGTTGCCACCAGCGCAGGGGATGCCTCGCCGCCGAGGAACGAGGAGAGGCCGTTTATCCCGATCACCCCCCAGCGTCAGCACAGGCGCGGATCAGGTCGTCGGGGATGTTACGGTAGTGATCATACAGCGCCGAACAGTTCGAATGCGAGAATATGACAGGCATTCCCGCTGCGTCGATCACCTCCCGCGCAGTGCGATGACCGGTGTGAGAGCAGCAAACGATCATGCCGACGCGCTCCATTTCGCGTAACACTTGACGTCCGTAGGGGGTCAAGCCCCCATCCTCGTCGGTGCACCCCCCGCCCGAATCATTGTTGCGATTGTAGGCGACGAGCATCCAGCCAACCCCGCCGGTTCGGAAGCGCTCGATCAGATCGATTCGGCCGCAGTTAAGCGGAACCATACCCTCGACGTCGAACATTACCCCCAGCTTATCGTCCGCGCGCGCAGCTTGGATGTCGGCGACGCTGCGCACGAGGAGATACTGGTCGGCGTGCTCAGCCAGCCAGCGAGAGAAGCTGTCGAGCATCGCCAGATGCTCGTCCGGACCTTGAGGGCCGAACCCAATGTTGAGGCTGAGGACATCGACGCCGGCGGCATGAGCGTCGGCCAACTGGTCGATAAATGCGTGATCGTCGGGGCGCAGGGGCATGCAGGCGTGATTGTCCCACACCAAGCCGCCGCGTCGTCGCAGTGCAGAGAGACTGGGTGTCATTGTGGTCCTTTCATGATGGGTTGCATCCATACACTACTGTATCGTATCCGGGCACCAAGCACTACCCGCTCGCTTCCCACATCTGTGCGGAGAGCGGGCAATACTTGGAACCATGTCCAGTGAGCGAAACTGCAGACGTTGTCATCGCGGGCGCCGGCATCATCGGGTTATGCGCGGCGTTGCAGATTGCCCGACGCAGCACGGCCCGAGTCCTCGTTCTGGAAAAAGGCAGGGGCCTCGGTGAGGGCAGCACCGGGGCCTCGTCTGCAGTGTGCCGGGCGAAGTATTCGCGCGACGAGACGGTGATCCTCGCGCGCGATGGGATCGCCGCCTACCGGCATTGGAAGGAGTTCCTCAGCCTCTCCGACCCCCTCGCCACGCTGCACGAGCTTGGCGTGGTGTGGCTGAGCGACGGCCGCGCAGGTTGGCCACAGACCGAGGCCGAGCGGATGCGGCGTTTGGGTGTCGCGGCCGAGGCGGTCGACGACAGCGCGCTCGCTGAGCGCTATCCCGCGCTCAACCCATGCGCCATCGCTCCCGATCTTGAAACCGGCGAGACCCATTCGTGTGGTCGGGGGGGACACCACCTCATTGAGACTCTTGGCGGTTATGTCGATCCGGTCGATGCGCTCGCCGATCTTCTCCGCGCGGTCCGCCAATTGGGTGTCGAAGTGCGCTTCAACAGCAAGGTTACTGGGGTAGAGAAGCGGAATGGCGCAATTCATGGGATAGTACTCGAGAGTGGTGCAAGGATCGGCTGCGGCGCACTCGTCACTACCAATGGTCCGTGGTGCAACGACCTGTTCGTTGCCGCCGGTCTCCATAGCAAGTGGCCCCTGGTGCCGACACGTATCCAGGTCGTCCATTTGGATCGGCCTTCAAGCGTGAAAGGCGAAGTTCCGGTCTGCGCGGATCCTGTGGGAGGAATCTATTTCCGTCCGCAGAACCGAGGCCAGCAACTGCTCGTCGGCTCGGTCATGGAAGAGGACGAGCAGGAAGAAGTTGCCGATCCCGATCACTTCGACCGGGGCATTGACGACGATTTCCTCCGCGAGAAGGTCCACCTGCTGCAACACCGCGTGCGCGGCCTCGACGTCATCCGCGGTCTGCGCGGCTATAGTGGACTTTACACCACCAATCCCATCGACGTGCACCCGGTAGTTGGCAAAACACCCATTCCTGGCCTGTATGTCGCTAATGGCTTCAGCGGCCACGGCTTCAAAATGGCGCCGGCGATCAGCTCGCTCATAGCTCAGGCGGTGACAGGGCAGCGGATTTCGGGCGATACCATGGTGTCGCCTGGATACCTGGCCTTTGATCGAACTCCAATCGCGGTGGCTTCGCGCAACGTGCTCGCTTAGACAGGCTTGTTCAGATCGCCACTCACAGCGCTGTGCTTCTGGAAAGTCGAGAATCATCTGGCGTCCCTTCGCCTCGGGAGGGGTTGTTCGCGCTACCTCCCCCTTGATGCCCGAGTCCGAGCTGGAAGCAGTAAGGCGGCTTATTGTTGAACCACCTCATGGCCGGTTGCCAGGTAAGTTCGGCGTCCTCGCACCTTGCCTTCGTCCAATGACCAAAGATCGACAAACCCGATCGAGCGCGCGTCGCCAAACGCGCCTTCCCCTTCGAACCGCCCGATCACCACCACCTCATCGCCGAGCGAAAGGATCTTTTCGATCCGATGCTCGCCGCGGATCAACCGTTCGTGCCGGAAGAACTTGGCGATCCGCGGCTTGCCGACGAACAACGAGTCGGCGCGGTGATAAACGGCATCGTCATGAAAGAGCGTGAGCACACCATCAACATCATCAGCGTCGATTTGCGCATAATAGCGCTCGACAAGCGCGCCGGCGATCATCCCCGTGCGCCGTGAAAGCGGGCCTCTGCCATATGGTCTGCGACCGCGGCGGTTGACTTCCCGCACTGCGCAGCGGTGACGATCACCTCCCCTAGCGTGTCCGCGAGCGTCGCCAAGTGCGCAGCAAGGGCTTCCGGCGTGCTGCCCATTCGCTGGTGGTGCAGCTCAACAATCCCCCCGGCGTTCGTCAAGTAGTCTGGGCAGTAGAGGATGCCGCTGGCCCGCAGGAGATCGGCGTCTTCATTTGCTGCCAGCTGGTTATTAGCACCGCCAGCGATGACGCGGGCGCGAATGGTGGGGATAGAGCGCTCGTTGAGGATCGCACCGAGCGCGCACGGCGCAAGAATATCGATATCCGCTGAGAGAATCTCATCGGCGGCAACAACCGCGCCAAACAGTTGCGCGTCCCGCGCGGGATCCGTATCGGCCACGGTCAGCACCGCGCCGGCTTCGCCTAGCAGACCGGCCAATCGCGCTCCTACGTTTCCCAAGCCCTGGATACCGACGCGAACGCCCCGCAAGTCGGTGCCTCCAACTTCGCGCCAAGCTCGCGCCATGCAATGAAACACGCCGATCGCGGTCGAGGCGGATGCGTTTCCGTAGCCATCGGCATAACCAGCGGAATACTGCGTGCGTTCGCCGATGACGCGGATGTCGTCTAGCGTTGTACCGGAATCAAAAGAGGTGATGTAGCGCCCGCCCAAGCTCTCGACGAAATCGCCGAACGCGTGAAGCAGCGCCGGGTTCTTGGCGGTCAGCGGATCGCCAATGATGACCGCCTTACCGCCCCCGTAAGGAATGCCCGCGATCGCACACTTGTAGGTCATCCCTCGCGACAGTCGCAGGACATCGGTCAGAGCATGCTCAAGCGTAGCGTAGGGCAACATTCGGCAGCCGCCGATCGCGGGACCGAGTGCGCGATCGTGCACGGCGACTATCGCGACCAGATCGCTCGCAGCGTCGCGATAGATGGCGACCAGCTCGTGATCGGAGGAGTCGAGGTCGGCGGTGCTCATGTGTAAAGTATATCGGCGCTTTACGGGAAATTCATCCACGCAAATTGGCCATTTAGGTAATTTTGGGTAAGGTCGTTAGCGCTATTCGACCAAATCAGGAGAAAGTATGTCCCTAGACCGAATCGACCTCGCAATTCTGACTATCCTTCAGGCCGATGGCTCGTTGTCGGTGTCAGAAGTGGCGTCGCGCATCGGGATGACTCCACCGCCATGCTGGCGGCGGATCCGGCGCCTGCGTGATGCCGGATATCTCGAGCGGCAGGTATGGTTGGTGGATCCAGAAAAGGTTGGGCTCAGCGTTACGATTTACGCCACGATCAAGCTGGGGGCCCATGACCGCGACGCCACCAGCGCCTTTCGCGAGCGGATCGCCGCGCTCGACGAAGTTCAGGAATGCTACGTCCTGCTGGGAGGCATAGACGTTTTGGTCAAACTGAGGGTGCCAAATATTAAGGCGTATGAAACGTTCTTTTATGAGCGTTTGTCGCAGTTGCCAGGCGTGCGCGAGGTTGAATCGAGCGTGGTTCTAAGTGAGGTCAAATCGACGACCGCCTTGCCGCTTGGGGCGGGGATAGCCGGCTGAGTTGTGACCTGCAGGCAAGGTCACGCCGCCCCCATCCCCGCGCGCCGAAGGGCAAAGTCTTTCGGGGGGGCGCTGCCTTGGCCGATCCAGGCCGCAACGAGTTCGCCGACGGCCGCAGAATGTTTGAACCCATGCCCAGAGCAGGCCGATACTACGGCGATACGTTCGCTCATGGGGTGGCAGTCGATAACGAAGTCGCTGTCGGGAGCTTGGGTATAAAAACACGCGGTGGCTTTGATCGTCTCCGCGCGTGCTCCGCGTAGTCGGCCGGCCACATGGTCGGCAAACATGGCCGTGGACTCCGAGGCGACCACATTGCGGTCCATAGCTTCGGGCCGCTCGAGCGGGCACTGATACTGCTCTGTCGCGACCTTTAACCCGCCGGTCGCTCCCGGCGCGATCGGAAACCCATAGAAGTTTTCCTGGGGGCCGGAACCGTGCGCCCAGATGAAGGTCGGAAACCGATCGGCGCTGTAAACTGCCGGTTCCTCCAACGCGAACCAATGCAGCACCTGGCGCAGCAAGCGCATTGGAGCGAGGGCCTCGCCTACCAGGGCGGGAGTCCAACCCCCGGCTGCCAGAACGACCCGGTCAGCCAGGACCCGCTGTCGATCCGTTTCGACCAGGACGCCTGCGCTTTCAGGGACGATGTTAAGCACCTGCTCGTTCAGACAGAGCTCTGCGCCGAGCGCCCGCGCCACGTGCAGTTGCACCGCGATGCAGCGCTCGGGATACACAAGCCCGCCGCCGGGCTCATAATACAGCCGTTCGTCACCGCGGAAATGGAACTGCGGAAAACGTCTCCGCGCTTCATCAATGGACAAGTCCTCATAAGCCACCCCGAAGCGCTCGGCGCCGCCGCGGGTGCACTCGAAGAAGCTTGGCTTGCCATGGAATTCGGCGCCGGGAGCCCCGTCGATCGCCATGAAGCCGCACTGCAGGAGTAGGTCTGTTCCGGTCTCCGCTTCGAGTTCACGCCAGATCGCGTGCGAACGTATCGCCAGCGGAACGTAAGCCTCTCCCTCACCTACGCCGCACCGCGTGATCCGCGTCTCGCCGTGACTTGAGCCGCGGTCGTGCGGCGGGGCGAACCGGTCGATGCCGACCGCCTTCACGCCGGCTCGCGCGAGCTGATAGAGGGCGGCACTGCCCATCGCGCCGAGCCCGACCACTGCGACATCGGCTCTCACGCGGCGTTCTCCTCAGCGGCGATCCGCTTCCGCGCGATCTCGGTCGCGACTTCCACCGTCGTTCGGGCGGACGCCTCCGCCTCCGCGATGATCGTGGCGGTCGTGGCGCCCAAGCGGCTGATCAGGGGCTGCGGATCGGCTCCGTCCATCAGCGATTGGGTGGCGCCGACGATCACTGCGCCAGCCGAGGCAAGGAAGTCGGGCACGAAGATAATCCCGCGCTGCGCCAACTCTTCCGCTGCGCCGAGTTCGGCGAGCTGGTTGTTGGCTCCCCCGCAGATTGCCCAGGCGGCAAGCTGCGAGACGATCAGGGGTGTGATGACGCCGCCGATCGCGCAGGGCGAGACGATGTCGCACGGCACCGTTAGGACTTGCTCCGCCGCGACAATGCCGGCGCCAAGCTCGGCACCTAGGCGGCGTGCTGCGTTCTCGTCCAAGTCCGCCACGATCAATTTGGCACCTTGTCGCTTAAGTTCGCGGGCCACCCCGCTGCCGATCAGGCCGCAACCTTGAATCGCCACTGTCAGGTCGGCTAGCTCTTTTCCGCGCGTGCGCGCGACCGCGCGCATGCAGGCGACCACGCCTTGGCCCGTCGCGTCACCCAAGGCCTGGCCCGACGTGTTGACGAAGCGGGAGACGCTCGCTGCCGCAAGAAGGTCCTGATGCGTCGTGCCGAGATCGCCTGCCGCACGATAAAGGCCCCCCAGGTCTTCGATGAACTGCCCCAGCCGAGCGAAAGCGGCACGCCGGTCGAGACCGGGGTGGTCGATGACGACCGTCTTGCCGCCGCCCCCCGGCAGCCCGGCAATGGCATTTTTCAAGGTCATGGCGGACGCGAGCCGTTGTGCGTCGGCAAGCGCGGCGGCGAAGTCTGGATAGGGTTGGGTGCGAATCCCGCCGAGTGCGGGGCCGAGGGTCAGGCTGTCCAACGCAATGGCCGCTTGCAGTCCGCTTGTGTGGTCCTGCAGCAGGAGGACCCGCTTACACGTGGTCCGCGCCATGGTATCGAAGGGTTCCATCGAGATCAGCCCCATAGCTCATGTGAGAAGGGCGCCATGGCCCCATCGGTGAAGGTTATTCCCGGGTCGCGGTCGCGCTCGAGCAGCAAAGGTCCGTCGAGGTCGACATACCGGGCGCGCTGCGCGAGAATATAGGCGGGCGCCATCCCCAGCGATGTTCCCAGCATGCAGCCGACGAAGAGGCTCAGGCCCCGACGATCGGCTTCATCGGCACAGGCGAGTGCGGCAGTCAGCCCGCCACTCTTGTCGAGCTTCACGTTGATGCAACTGTACGACGGGCTGAGTTCGTTGAAGCTCTGCAGGTCGTCGAACCCTTCGTCCACGCACAACGCGACCGCGCCGCTATAGTCCTTAAGCTCGGCTTCGCGTGACACGGGCAGTGGTTGTTCGATCAAGGCGACGCCCAATCCGGCAAGTTGCGGCGCCGCAGAGTTGAGCTCGGCAAGCGACCAGCCTTCGTTGACGTCGACCACGAGGGTGCGTTCCGGTGCGGAGCGGCGCACCGCGGCCACGCGCTCGACATCGCGCCCGTCATTCCCGCCGAGCTTCAGCTTGAGCATGGAGCGGTTTGGCGCCAGAGCCGTCGCTGCCGCCATAGCCTCGGGCTCGGCCAGACTGATGGTGTAGGCCGTCACAAGTGGCCACGGCGCGGGTAGTCCAGCGACTTGCCAAACGCGCTGCTTTGCCGACTTGGCCTCAAGGTCCCACAACGCGCAATCGAGCGCGTTGCGCGCTCCGCCTGCCGGCAGAACTTCAAGCAACTCCTGGCGAGACGGCAGCGTTTTTCGGTCGCTCAGGTAATCCCGCAGCTGCGCGGCCAAGATTTCGGGGGTTTCCCCGCGATAATCGACGCCAACGGCTTCACCGCGCCCGACCGCTCCGTCGCGGCGGAGCGCGCAAGTCAGCAAAGGGACCACATCGATGGTCTCCCGCGAAATGCTGAACGGCCGCGCCAGCCGCCAACTCTCGCAGCTCAGCGTGAATTTGAAGGACGGCATTCGAGGGCATCCACGATCGGCTGCACGTCCGACCGCAGGGGATCGACGCAAGGAATCCCATGCTCGTCAGCCAAGCGGCGCATTAGCGTCGCCGCGGCCTCGCCTGGGAGCGGCAAGGTATTGATGGCGATTCCGACAAATCGCGCCGCCGCATTGGTCAGCCGCGCGGCCTCGAGATTGCGGCGCATGGCCTCGGCCAACGAAGGCAGCGGATAACCGGGACAACCATCGATCTCGACTCGCGTCGCGTCGGTGCACAGGACCAAGGCGTCCGGCTGCGAGCCGTGAAGTAGCGCGAGTGAAATGCCCGCGTAAGAAGGATGGAACAGCGATCCCTGGCCTTCAATCACATCCCAGTGCTCTGGATGAGCCGCGGGCGAGACGGCCTCGGCGGCGCCAGCCATGAAGTCCGCGACCACAGTGTCGAGGGCGATTCCCGTGCCGGCAATGAGGATCCCGGTCTGCCCGGTGGCGCGAAACTCTGCATCCACCCCCGCCGCCTGCATCGCCCGCGCGAGCGCCAGCGCCGTGTATTTCTTGCCGATTGCGCAATCGGTACCCACGGTCAGCAGCCGCCGGCCGGGGCGTCTGGCGCCGGTTCCGACCGGTAGGCCCGGGGGCGCCTTCCGGACGTCATGAAGTCGAACCCCGCTGCGATCCGCGGCCGCGGCAAGTCCCGGAACTGAATCGAGACTAGCGTGCAGGCCGCTCACCACGTCGAGGCCTGCTTGGACAGCCCGAAGGAGGGCACGCGCCCAGCCAGAAGGTATGGCGCCGCCACTGGGGGCGGCCCCGATCACGATAGAACCGGCACCTGCGGTGATCGCGGCTTCGGGATCGAGATCGGTCAGACCAAGGTCGAGAGTTGTCTTGGTGAGGCGCCACTGCCCGACCACGTCCCCAGGAATCCAGTCGCGCAGGCCGAAAGCCGTCTTGAGAGTCAGGGGATCCGATACGTCGCCGAGGAAGAGGAGATAAGGCTTGCGCAGCACGATCGGCTGGCTCGCGGTCGAGCTGTCGCCGACCCGTTGAATTTTGGCGCCCTGCGCACTGGCCACGCTGACCGACTCCCCTGCCATTGGCGAATATTTTAAACAGGGATACGCACGAGTTTCACCAAGCACAAGCGGTTTGGCGGTGGCCGGAGTACTATCCTCCGCTCAGACAGGCGGAGTGGTGGCGCTCACGATGACGCAACGCCGGTCGCTGACGTTGCGCAGCCGATGCGGCAGCGAGGTCGGGAACAAGTACGCGTCGTACTGATGGAGGATGCGGACTTCGTCGCCGACGGTCGCCTCGATCTCGCCTTCGACTACCACACCCCCTTCTTCCCCGCCGTCGACCCGGTACGGCGCCCGCGCGGTCTCCGCGCCAGGAGGGTAGAACTCAAGCAGAACTTGGAGCGGCCGGCCTTTGAGCGAGCGTCCGACCTGCAGCAGCTCAACCCCGCCGCTGCCAACGTCGACTAGGTCTGCGCGGCGGAAAAAGTACGATGAGGGCGGTTGGGCATCTGGCGCGAAGAACTCGCCGAGCGTCAGTCCGAGCGCGTCCAGAATCTGCCGCATCGTGCCAATGGACGGACTGATCTTGTCGCGTTCGATGAAAGAGATGGTGCCATGGGTCGTGCCGGCGCGGCGCGCGAGTTCGCGCTGCGACAGGCCACGCTCAACCCGCAGTTCGTGGAGCCTTCGCCCGATCTCCGCTTCGTCCACTGTGCCCCCGCTTGCAGTCAGGGGCGGAAACGTGGCGCGTCGCGGCTGCCGGGTCAATCGCCACGGGTTAGCGCCCTTCGTCCACCGCCGATTGACGGATTAAAAATTATCCATCATGGTTGTCAAAACAGCAGGAGGGACACGTGGCCGGGATTCGGAAGCTGAGTGGAGGACTTCTCGCGGCATCGATATTGGGCGCCGGCGGATGGACCAGCCCTTTATACGCACAAGCTGATCCTAGAGCCGGACAGCCCGCGGCTAGCGACGAAGAGAGTCGCTCAAGCACGATCGTGGTAACAGCCCGCCGGCGGGAAGAGCGCATCCAGGACGTTCCGATCGCGATCACGGCGGTGCCTGCGCAGGAGATCTTCGACCGCGGCGCTGCCGATTTGCGTGACCTCCAATACTCGATTCCGGGCCTCAACATCGTCTCGCTCAGCCCAGGGGCCGATCGCATCATCCTCCGAGGGGTCGATCCCGGCAGCGGCACCGGGCTGCCGATCGTCGGCATCTATGTCGACGATGTCGGGATCAGCGTCGATCAGCAACAACGCGATCCGCCGTTCCCGCTGGTCGATATCGCGCGAGTGGAAGTGTTGCGCGGGCCTCAGGGTACGACTTACGGCCAGGGATCGGTCGCTGGAACGATCCGCTACATCACGCAGGAGCCCAATCTGCAGCGAGCCACCGGCTACGCTCTGGGCAATGTCTACTCGCAGCAACACGGCGAGGTGGGCTACCGCGTCAACGGAGCGGTCGGCGTGCCCCTAATCGAGGACAAGCTGGGTTTGCGCCTGGTTGGGGGACACGAGCGCTACGCCGGCTGGATCGACTATACCGTACCCAAGATCGAGGACGCGAACAGAGTAGAGCGGACCTTCGGCCGCGCGCGGCTGCTGTGGCAGCCCACGCCCGCGGGCCGGGTCTCCCTGATGTATCAGTATGTCGATCAGAAGACGGACACCAACAATCTTAGCGACCTCAACAGCAACACTATAAATTCGAAGTTGCCTTCGTTGGCGCCGAGCAGCGACAAGAGCCATCTGATCAACTTGTCGGTCGACGTCGACATCGGCGGCGTGACCTTGACCTCGGCCACAGGCTATCAGCATCGCCACAACCTGATTGTCGGTGTGATCCCGAGCCCGCCGATCGTCATCAACTTCGACACCGTCTACAAGCAGTTCTCGCAAGAGGTGCGCCTAGCCTCGAACGATGCCTCAGCGCCGATCTCATGGGTGGTTGGGGCCTGGTACCGAGACTTCGATTCCGAGGTCGATCGCACCGCGACGATTTTCGGTGGCCCTTTTCCGCCGCTGGCCCGGCAGGGTGACGATCCGGTCGATTCAGAATCCAAGGCGGTCTTCGGCGACGCCACCTGGCGACCGAGCCCCAAGCTCGAGCTCAGCGGTGGGCTGCGGTACTACTGGGACACGCGCGAGAGTGCGGGCAGGTCGAACGGAACGGCGCTCCCGACCAGCCGTGCATCGTTCGATGCGTTCAGTCCTCGGGTCAACATGCTGTACCGCTTCACCGACTCCATCTCGGTCTATGCGACCGCAGCCAAAGGGTTCCGCAGCGGGGGTTTCAACGGCGGCAGCGGCTCGGCTTACGGACCAGAGAAGCTGTGGAGCTACGAGGTCGGGACGAAGGCCGCCCTGCTTGACAACCGGCTGTTCTTCGAGCTCGCCGGCTATTACGTTGACTACAAGAATCGCCAATCGCAGGGCGTGGTCCTGATCAACGGGGTCAATTTCACCGAGACCACCAACGGCGGCAAAGCCTCGGGACCCGGTATCGAAGGTGCCCTCACCGCGCGGCTGCCGGCTGGGTTCGGGATTGACCTCACCGCGGCCTACAACAAAGTCGAATACGACAGGACGACCCAGGACACTAATTCTGGAGAGCCGTTCGATTACGTTCCCAAGTTCACCGCGTCGGCCTCGCTGCACCAGCGGATCGCGCTGAGCGAACGCACTGCCGCCTACTGGCGCGCCGATTACCAGCATGCCAGTTCCTCGTTCTCGATCACCCGCGCGAACACTTGCAGCGCGGCCACCGGCATCTGCATGCCGGGGACGACCACTGAGAACTACAAACTCGCGCCGCAGGACCTGGTCAACTTGCGTGCGGGCGTTCAGTTCGGGCAATTCGACCTCTCGGCGGACGTGTTCAACGTCTTCAACGAGGATGCGGAGACATTCCTGTTCTCACCTGTCGCGGTGTTCGACCAAGCCACGCGTATCCGCCCGCGCAGCTATGGGCTGACCTTGCGCGTGAACTTCGATTGAGCGCGCGGCGCTCGGGCTAGGGATATGATGGCGCGTGTCTTGCGGATCGCTTGCGGCCAGCTCGGCGGGATTTCTCCCGCCGAGCCTCGCGCCAGTGCCGTCGCCAGGATGCTCGAGTTGATGCGCCAGGCCAGCGCGGCTGGAGCCGCGCTTATAGTGTTTCCCGAGCTCGCGCTGACCACGTTCTTCCCGCGCTATGTCATCCAGGATCCGGCGACGCTCAATGGCTGGTTTGAGCGCGCGATGCCCGACGAGACTACGCAGCCGCTGTTCGCCGGTGCCGCGAAGCACGGCATCGGCTTCTTCCTCGGCTTCGCCGAGCTAACCGCGACTGGTCAGCGCTTCAACAGCGCGGTCCTGGTCGACGCCGGAGGCGCGATCGTCGGGCATTATCGCAAAGTCCATTTGCCCGGCGACGCCGAGCCGCAACCCGGGCTTACCCATCAGCATCTGGAGAAGCGCTACTTCGAGGTCGGCGACCTCGGCTTCCCGGTGTTTGAGGCATTTGGCACCCGCATCGGGCTGGCGCTGTGCAACGACCGCCGCTGGCCCGAGACATACCGGGTCATGGCCCTGCAAGGGGCCGAGGTCGTGCTGATCGGCTACAACACGCCGATGGATCCCGATCTCTATCCCGCTTCGGACGCGCTGTCGGCATTCCAGAACCACCTCTCGATCCAGTCAGGTGCCCACCACAATGCGCTATGGGTTGCCGCGACCGCCAAATGTGGCGTGGAGGACGGCGCACGCCTTCTCGCCGGCTCGGCGATCGCCTCGCCAACGGGCGAGCTGGCAGCGGTCGCCTCGAGCAGCGCCGACGAACTGATCGTCGCCGACTGCGACCTCGATGCGGCGCAGCCTTATCGCGAAGACCTGTTCAACTTCGCCCGTCACCGGCGCATCGAGGACTATGGCCTCATCGTCGAGCGGCGCAGTTATGAAGACGCACGGGCCGGTCCCCTGCCCAGCGCCGCGATCACGCTGTGACCTCGCCGGCGGCGGATAGGTCAGGCGAGCGCCTGCAAGCGCATCCTGACATGGCGGGTTGCTGTCTCGCGATTGTCGCGCCGGGCCGCCGCGAGATTGTCTTCCAAGGCGAAGACGCTCCGGGATCGGGCCGATCCGTGACCGACCGGACCTGGTTCCAGGCCGCTTCATCGGGCAAGCACCTGATGGCGTGCGTGATCCTTGAGCTCGCGACGCGCGGTGCCCTAAGCTTGTCGGCGCCGATCGGCGAATACCTTGGCGACCTCCCGTCTACTTGGGCCGACCGTTCGCTTCGGTCTCTTTTGAACCATACCAGCGGGCTGCCCGAATACCTCGACTATAGCGACGACGAACTGCCACCGAACACGCGCGCGCAGTTCATGAAGCGCGCGGGCGAGCTTCCCCCGATCGCGCCCGAGGGCGCTTGCTGGAGCTACTCCAACAGCAACTACATCCTTCTTGGGTTCGTCGCCGCGCAAGTCGGCGGGCAACCAGCCGGCGTGCTGATCGGAGACCTCCTGCACCGCGTCGGCGTCACGGGCGCGCGCGTCGCCACTCCTGACTGGGCGCGTGCCGCGAACGCGGCCGCTTGGCCGGCCGAGACACGCGACCACGAGAGCCTGGCGCGCGAAGTTATTGGTGACGGCGATGTCGCATTCACCGCCCAGGGCGCCGCTGATTGGCTCGAACGGCTTCTCGCCTGCGAGGCCGTTCCCGGCTCGACCGGGGCGGAATTGTTTGAGCCGGCACAAGCGCAGGATCGCGCTGTTCCATACGGGGCCGGGTGGTTCTTGGAGACGCTGGACGGGGCTCCGCTGGCCCATCACGGCGGGCACTACGATGGCTGGACCGCAATGGTTTACCTCAACCAGGCGCGCCGGTCGGGCGTGTTCGCGCTCAGCAACCACGCTCCCGGAACGACCCGCCATATCCGGTGGCTGGCGCTGGCCGCGCTCGAGGCATTCGATCCGGGCGCGACTCCACTCATCCAGGCGGCGATCGAGGACGAGCGGCCGGACCTTACTGCGACTGCGCGGGCACAGCTGCTGCGCGATGATCGCTCGGCGGAGCGCGAATGGTTCGCCCCCGAGTTCCAGATCGCGATCGATCGAGCCGGTCCGGTCCGCGGCCCGGTCAACTTTTGGGCGGGCGAGCCCCCAGACGCGTTCGAACTGGTGCAGGACCATCATGCTGACGGCTCGCGCATGCGCCGCTACCGCATGACCTATCCCGGGCGCCGCGAGTTCCTGAACGTCGGCACCACTCCCGATGATCGCATCCACTGGGCCTGGCCGTTGTGACGGACTCCCGAGCTGCAATCGAGCGAAACGAGCAACGATGATGAGCGAAGCATCCCGTCCTTCAACCGAGATGGCGCTCAACGCGCACCGGATCGATTTCACCTCTGAGATCAACGGCACCGGCTACCGGCTGCTAATCTCCGAGCCTGCCGGGGACCCGCCGCCAGAAGGATGGCCGGTGGTCTACCTGATCGACGGCAACCTGCACTTCGGGATATCGGTCGACACTGCGCGGGTGCAGGAGCGGTGGCCGGAGGTGCGCGAGGCGGTGATCGTCGGCATCGCCTACCAGACGGACAGCGTCGCCAAGGCTCTACAGGTGCGGACCTACGATCTCACTCCGGCGACGCCCTTGGCGGTGACGGAGCGCGGCTGGATGCGATCGATGGGAGCAAAGCCCGAGGACTTCGGAGGGATCGACGACTACCTTAGGATCGTCGAGGAGGAGGTTAAGCCCCGGGTGCGCGCCTACACCCGGGTCTCGGCGGACGATACCCTAATGGGTCATTCGCTGGGCGGGCTGACCACGCTCTATGCGATCTTGCGCCATCCCGCTTCGTTCCGCCAATACGTCGCCGTCAGCCCCTCGATCTGGGTCAACGACCGCTGGGTCCTCCAGTTCGTTGACGGCTTTATCGAGGCCGTGAAGAGTGGCGCGGTAGAGGCCCGTTTCCTTCTTTCTACAGGAGAACTGGAGGAGGCCGACCCGCCGTTTCCGCCCTACCCCGTAACCGGATTTCCCTCGAGCGAGGAGAACTATGTCGAAATGACCCGCTCGTGCGGAATGGTGACGTATCCAAGCGAGCTCGCCGCTCGGCTCAAGGCTCTGAGGGCTCCCGGGTTCGACTTCAAATTTGTCATCCACCCCGATGAAGACCATCGCACCGTCGTGCCGGCGGGGATCGCACGGGGTATCTTCTACACGATGTTTCGCCATGGGTGAGGCGCCAGCCTACCAGGCGCTCAAGGCGCGACGGATGCGAATCTATCACCTTGAGCACCTGCAGACTCTGGCCACCTGGGACCGGCTCACCTACATGCCACGCGCGGCCGCAGAAGCACGCGGCGCCGCCCAGGCCGAGCTCGCTGCGGTGCTCCAGTCATTGCAGGCGGCACCCGAGCTCGACGGATTGTTTACGGATGCGGCGAACGAGCCGCTTGCTCCGTCCGATCGCGAAAATTTTAAGTTAATGGAGCGCGACCGCCGGCTCGCAGCCGCGGTTCCCGACAGCTTGGTCGCTCTGCGGGCTGAAGCGACCGCTGCCGCCGCCCAAGCGTGGAGCGAGGCTCGCGCCGCGAACGACTGGGCGCAGTTCGCCCCAGCTCTCGACGCCCTCCTCGCCATCGTACGGGAAGTCGCGGACCGGATCGGCGATGCTCTAGGCGTTGGGCGCTATGACGCTCTGCTCGACGGGTTCGATCCGGGATTGCGAAGCGCGACCGTAGAACGCTGGTTCCGCGAGATCGGCGAATGGCTGCCGGGAACCATCCGGGCGATCATGGCGCGCCAGAGCGGGCGTGAGCCGCAGGCGCTGCAGGCGCCGTTCGATCTCGAGCGGCAGCGGCAGGCCTGCGTTGCGGCGATGGAGCTGCTCGGCTTCGACTTCGCTAAAGGCCGCCTCGATATCAGCGCCCATCCGTTTACCGCGGGCACACCCGAAGACGTCCGCGTAACGACACGCTTCGCCGCCGACGACTGCCTGCAGTCGCTCCTCGCAGTGATCCACGAAACTGGCCACGCGCGTTACCAGGCGGGTTTGCCACAAGCATGGCGAGGCCAGCCGCTAGGAGAGCCCTGCTCGGCCTCGATGCACGAAGCCCAGGCGCTGATTTTCGAGCGGCAACTGGCGCGACGCCCGGCTTTCGTTCGCGCGCTCTCGAGCATCCTCGACAAGGCCCTGGGGTCGCAACGGGCCTTCCTCCCCGATAACCTGCAGCGCCTGCTAACACGGGTAGCGCCCGGCCGGATCCGCGTCGAAGCCGATGAGGTTACGTACGCTGCGCATGTCATACTGCGCACTCGGATCGAGGCCGCGCTGATAGCGGGCGACATCGGGGCCGACGACGTGCCTCTGCTTTGGTCCAAGGAAATGCAGAGCCTGCTAGGTGTCGACACCGAGCGCGACGCGCTGACCGGCCCGCTACAGGACATCCACTGGTCGCAGGGGATGTTCGGCTACTTCCCCGCGTATCTGATCGGCGCGATGATCGCCGCGCAGCTGTTTGCCCGTTTCGCAGAGACAAGCCCCGCGCTCGACGAGGATGGACCCAAAGGGTTCCGCAAGCTGGGAAGCTGGCTGGATGAGAACGTCTGGAGCCGCGGCGCCGCCCTGAACACCGAGGAGCTGGTGAAGGAAATTTCCGGCAAGCCCCTTTCGCCGGCGGCTCTGCGCGCTCATATCGAGCAGCGGTACGGCTGCGCATGACCGCCGCGGGCTCGATCCAAGGCGCGATGCCTCGACGCGAAAACCCCTTCGCGGGAGCATCTCCGGCCGCATGGTGGACGCTGGGCGTCCTCATCTGCGTCGGGCTCTACATGTACGCCGACCGGATGGTGATCACGCTACAGACCGACCCGATCTAACGCTCGCTGAGCCTCACCGACTTCCAGATCGGTCTGATCCAGGGTCTTGGGGTGGCGCTGTTCGCGGCCTGCGCCGGCTATCCGATCGCGTGGCTAGCGGACCGGTTCGATCGCCGCCTGATCCTCTCGGCTTCGGTCCTGGTGTGGTGCGCCGCTGTCGCGGCCTGCGGCCTCTCACAAAGCTTTCCGCAGTTGTTTGTCGCCAGCGCCATCGTGGGGGTCGGCGAAGCGAGCCTTTTGCCGATCACCTATGCGGTCATTCCGACCTTGTTCGAGGGGCGGTCTAGGCTGACGGCCAACGCGATGGTCACCTTGGTCGGTCGGGTCGCATCGGGCGGGGTCATCGCGCTGATCGGACTTCTGGTCCAGCAGATCGGCGCTGTGAGATCAGCGCTGCCGCACTCGCTGGTCACGCTCGAAAACTGGCGCCTGGCGCTGCTGGCGCTCGCGGTGCCTGGCCCGCTGTTCGCGCTTGCGGTGCTTAGTTTGCGACTGAGCAAGGCTCCGGACAAACTCACCGCAACTCAACAGCTCCGCTCGACCACGGCCGCCTGGCCCTACCTCCGCGCGCAGATCGGGACGCTTGGTGCGATTTATGCGGGGGTCGGCTTGCTGATCTTCGGTATGTCGGCATTTGGCGCGTTCATGCCTGTGGTCGCCATGCGGCAAATGGGCGCCAGCCCAGCGAGCGTCGGCGCCGGCGTCGGCACGGCTACGCTCATTTCAACTCTGGCCGCAATGGTGATCGTCATAGGGCTCGGGGGCACATTGGCTCGTCGTCTCGGCCCAGCCTACACCATATGGCTGCTCGCGTCCGCGTCCTGCCTGACCGCCTTGCTCAGCCCAGCCTTCCTGTTCGTCAGGAGCGCCAACGACATATATGTCCTGATGGGCGTTAGCTTCCTCTTCCTCGGGACCGGCGCCATGGCCTTCCCGACCGCGCTCCAGGACCTCATCCCCGCGCCCCTGCGCGCTCGCCTGATCGCGGTGGCGATCCTCGTAAACATCATTCTCTCGGCCCTCGCCCCTGGCGTGGTCGGGTTCGTCTCCGATCAACTTGGCCAGTCCGGTGGCGCGCTCCTTGTTGCGACCGTCGCGACGGCCATGGCCGCGCTGGTCGCAGCGACCGTCATGCTCGCCCTTGCCAGCCGCCGGTACGTCGCGACCGTCGATGCCGCGCGCCAGATCGAAATCAACAGCGAACAAGGACTCTGACGACCGTGCTAACCGAGACCATCCTCGCGGGTATCAGGACCTGGGTAGAGATCGAGAGCCCGACCGACGACCTTGCTGCCATGACGCGGATGGCCGACCGGGTGCAATGCGACTACGAGGCGATCGGGGTCGCGGTCGAACGCATTCCGGGGCGCAACGGATTCGGCGATCATATCTTGGCCGTGGAGACCCGGCGCTGTCCCGAAGCCCGCGCTGACGGGCCGGGTATCCTCGTTCTCAGTCACATCGACACCGTCCATCCGCTCGGAACCCTCACTTCGGCGCTGCCATTCAAGATCGAAGGCGACCGGGCTTATGGTCCGGGCACCGAGGACATGAAGGGAGGTGCTTACCTCGCTCTCGCCGCCACACGGCAGCTGGGCGCCGAAGGACGGCAGACTCGGCTGCCGATCCGTCACCTGCTGGTCAGCGACGAGGAGATGGGCAGCGGTACTTCGCGCGAACATATCGAACGCGAGGCGCGCCGTGCGCGCTATGTACTGGTGACCGAACCCGCGCGCTCGGGCGGAAAGATCGTCACGGCGCGCAAGGGGATCGCCAACTTCAAGGTGACGGCACGCGGTGTACCGGCCCATGCCGGGGTCGAGCATCACCTGGGGCACAACGCGATCCGCGAGATCGCGTACCAGATCGAGCGGCTAGAGGAGATGACCGACTACGACCGCGAGCTCACCGTCAATGTCGGTCTGGTGAGCGGTGGCACCCGGGTCAACGTGGTCCCCGAGTACGCGCAAGTCGAGGTCGACGTGCGGATGCCCAACCCCGAAATCGGCGAGGAGATCGGGCAGCGAATCCGCGGTCTTACCCCGCGCGATCCAAACGTTGAGCTGGTCGTCGAGGGCGGGATCAACCGTCCCGGCTACGAGAAGTCGCCGGAGATAGCTGCGCTGTTCGAGCATGCCCGCACGCTTGCTGCCGAGATCGGCTTCGATCTGGTCGACCTCAAGACGGGCGGCGGGAGCGACGGCAACTTCACCGCTTCGATCGCCCCCACGCTCGACGGTCTCGGCGTCGATGGTGACGGCGGCCACACGCTTGAGGAGCGTCTCTACATCTCCAGCATCGAGCCGCGGATGCGGTTGCTGATGCGCCTCATGGAAACACTCGAGTGAGCGCTCCTGAACCCGGGGCCAGCTCGCCGCCAGATAGGGTCGACCCTTATTCGGATCGCCATTTGACCCGCTATCTCGGGCTCGCGGCCGGGCCGCAGTGCTGCCTCCGCTCGCATCTCAAACGTCTCCAGGTGGAGACCGCCCTCAACACGCTGCTCGACCGTGGCCTCGAATTTACGACCGATATGGCTGCGATCGAGATCCGTGGGGACAAGTTCCGGCGGCCGTTGTCACTCACCTTGCGCTGGCCGCGCGACTGCGCAGCGAACATCACACAATAAGGAAACCCGACGATGTCCGGTCATGGTGCCTACAAGGATCGCAGCTGGTTGCCGCAACCCGCTGCCGAGACGTGTCTTCAAGCGTTTCTCGACGCGGCCCTTGCCCGAGTGCCCGCAGCTTCCGCTTTCGCCGGCAAGCTTCTCGAGACGACCGGCGTCCGGGTTCGCGACATCGTCGATTCCATCGAATGCCCGGATATCGCACAGCTCGGGCGATTCCAGGGGGGACGGCTGGCTCGCCGCACGTGATGGAAGTTTCGTCAACTCTTCCGGCAGTTTCCCAACCGTCCGCCCAGGGACGCAGTCGCGTGTTTGGCTGCATGTGGAATCCTGTGAACAGTTCGTCCAGATCCACGCCCCGGGACAAGCCATCCAGGGTAAGTCGTTCGGGCCGATGCGCCGAGCGCTGGTCTTTGCGGGCGGAGGGGCCGAGTTCGGCGTAGTTGAGCGGAACGGCTACTCGGGGTTCTCGGTCCCGGACGAGGATGAGGCGACGACCCGCGCAGCCCGCATACATCTGCAAGCCTTTCTTGCGCGGCGTCGGGAGTTTGACAGCGTCGAACAGGGTCTGGCCCACACCGAGGCACTTGTTGACGCGGCCGTTGCCGATCTGGGCCAGCACCGGGCTTGCGACCTGTGGCTTAAGGCCGAACGCGCCTTTTGGCTTCGCCGCTGCCACTCGGGTCGGGTGCAAAAGTCTCGACAGGATGCGGCCGGGATCGGTTGGGCGAACATCGATCACCATACCTACGACAGCTCGCGTCAGCATTACCGGGCCACCATCCGGATACTCGAGAAGCTGGGCTACGAGCTGCGCGAAATGCTTTACGCCGGAGAACTCGCCGGCTGGGGCAGCCAGGTGCTAGAACAGCCCGTAATCGGCTCGACCATCTTCGCCGATGTCGACCTCGCCCCCGAAGAGCTAACAATCGATTTCGCGCACGACCCCCTTCCCGAGCTGCCCCGGCACCGCCGCGCTGGCCTGCTCTCGGTGCTTCTCGGCGAATCGATTCTCGAGGCGGGGCTCAACCACGTTGCCGCGCTTTACGATCAGCGCGCCCTTCGCTCACAGCTCGGGGCGGAAGGCCATGAGATGATGCCGCCGTTCTCGGACATGCCGCACCTCTACCAAGAGCTCACCACCGGCGACTGGGGTGCTGTCGATCCCAAGCGAGTCGATGCGCTCGAAGCGACGGGGCACATCGGCGCAGATGAAGCCGAGAAGCTGCGGCTCGAAGGGTCGATCGTCACCCACCTCGAAAACATCGAGCGCAACGATGGCTTCAAAGGTTTCAATCGCGAGGGGATTGACTCGGTGCTGCGCAAGCTCGACCCACGCGCGTATCATGGTGCGCGCGAAGGGATCGATGCGTGACCACAATCGACAAGCCTGCTGTTGCGGGCGTGATCGAGCGCCTGAAACCCCGGTTCGGAGAGCGGATCACGACGCAACGCGCCGCGCGCGAGGCGCACGGGCGAGGAGAAGGCCTTCACGACCTGCTTCCCCCGACGCTGTCGCGTTCGCCCAATCGACCGACGACGTTGCGGCGGTGGTCGCGGCGTGCGGCCAGTACCGCGTCCCGCTGATCCCGTTCGGCGTCGGCACCTCGCTCGAAGGCCAGATCCAAGCCATCCAAGGGGGTGTCTGCCTCGATATGTCGGGCATGGACCGCGTGCTCGCCGTGAGTGCCGCCGATCTCGATTGCCGGGTCGAGGCCGGAGTGACACGCGAAGCGCTCAATGCTTTCGTGCGTTCGGAGGGCCTGTTCTTTCCGCTCGACCCGGGTGCGAACGCAACCTTGGGAGGCATGGCAGCGACCCGCGCCTCTGGCACCAACGCAGTCCGCTACGGCACGATGCGAGATGTCACGCTGGGCTTAACCGTCGTCACCCCGCAAGGAGTGATTATCAGGACCGGCAGCCGGGCGCGCAAGTCCTCGTCGGGATATGATCTCACCCGTCTCTACATCGGCTCGGAAGGAACGCTCGGCGTAATTACCGAACTTCAACTCCGTTTGTTCGGGATCCCGGAGACGATTGCTGCCGGTGTTTGCCAGTTCGCCACGCTCGCCGGTGCGGTCGATGCGGTGATCATCATGCTTCAGATGGGTATTCCCGTGGCGCGGGTTGAGCTTCTCGACGAGGTCCAAATGCAGGGCTGCATCGCTTATTCCAAACTCTCCCAGTTCGTGGCTCTGCCAACGTTGTTTCTCGAATTCCATGGCTCTCCCGCCGCAGTCGCCGAACAGGTCGAGCAGGTCCGGGGAATTGCGCAGGACCATGGCGGAGGCACCCTGCAGTGGGCTCAGGCGCAGGAGGAGCGCACGGCGTTATGGGCAGCACGGCATAATGCCTTCTGGGCCGGAAGAAGCCTTAAGCCCGGGTGCGAAAGTTTCGCGACCGATGCTTGCGTGCCGATCTCGGCACTGAGCGCATGCATTCTCGAGACCAAGGCCGAAGCCCAAGCATCCGGCCTGACTTGCCCGATTGTCGGTCATGTTGGCGACGGCAATTTCCACGTCTTGGTTCTGTTTGATCCAGACGACCCCGCAGAGCGTCAGCGTGCCGACGACCTCGCAGCTAGCGTGGCTCGACGGGCGCTGCGCTTTGGCGGGACCATGACTGGCGAGCACGGCATTGGCTTGCACAAACTTGATCTCATGGAAGCAGAGCATGGCGAAGCGGTGTCTGTCATGCAGAACATAAAATCCGCACTCGATCCTCTGCGCATACTAAACCCAGGCAAAACGGTCCCGGAGGCCACATGAGCTCGCCGTGCAAACACACTTGTTTAAGTGTTTTCGCCATTATTGCAATTTGACTTTAAAAATCGGGTCTATATTGCGGAAATTTAGGCCTCCATTTCGTAGTCTCGGTAGCAGATTACCTTTACTTTTGTTGACTGACGAGATGAGTAAACTCGGCTTCATTCGGTACGAAGTACCCGCTCACCTAAGCAAACGGTATCCGTCGATACCGACGAGGTTGGCAACATCGAGGTACGAATAGAGCGAGACTGCCCTAATTTCATGCATTTTGTCGCCGCCGCGCCTAATTCGGCAACGCTCGGTAACGAAGCCCCTTTGATATAGACATCACGTCAATAAGCAGCCTGACCGGCGGTAACTCCTCGCGTGGTGTAGTGGTCCGCGAAGTCGGTCGTCGAACGCCTTGAGCAAGGCCCGGCACGGGAAGTGCTGGTTCGTCCAGGCGGCCACGCCGAACACCGCGGCATGATCGACGACACGCGCCGTGGGCGTCCACGCGGCTATGCGGCGGGGACTGTCGCGCTCATACGAAAAATGGCCCGGCTTTTCGCAAAACTGCGGCGAAGTAGGCAGCTCGCGGCGCCCGATCCGGCTCGCAAGATCGCCGCCGCCGCCGGCGAGGAGCAGGTTGGCATGAGCCAACGAGCTTCCCAGTCTGACGAAGTCGGTCACGAGCCAGCGTGAGCCGAGCCGGCGCTGCTCGGCGCGCAGGTCGCCGACAGGCTGCCGCCAGGTCGGGCCTTTCGCTTCTCCCTTCGCTACGAGGGCTTCGGCGGCGGCGAGCATGTGCTGCTCCCAGACCCCATCGAGAGGTGGGGTCTTTCAATAAGCAACCGCCGGTATATATGTCATCGTAATATTAATTATGAGATGCCGATTGGATCGATTGCAAGTAGTAATTTCCGTAACAGAGTGGCCAAAATTTCGCGCTCTTCGCTAGTCAATGGGTCAAGTAACGCGTGTTCGACCGTATTTTCCTCCACGACTGCGGCCTCAAAATCTTTCAAACCTCTGTCTGTTGCCCGGACAATCACCGAGCGACGGTCATGAGGGGTCGGGACGGCGTTCAACCAGGCCTTCGCGCTCCATGCGAGCGAGAAGGTTTGCTACCCCGCCCGAGGTCAGCAAATTGAAACGGCCGATTTGGTTGGGCGACGCTTCGTAGGGTTCTCCCGCGAGCACGAGCGCGGCCAGCGTTTGAAACTCTTTGAAGTTGAGTTCGTGGCTCGACAGCGGTGCGGCTATGGCGGCAAGGAACAATTCGTGAATACGGGTGATCCTACCCCAGACCTGCCATGGACTGATATCGAGGTCAGGGCGCCTCTCATTCCACTTTTGAGAAAGGAATTCCAGTCGATCATTTTTGGCGCTGGCGGCCATTTGTCTCTCCTTGGCGCGAGGCCAGTCACTAGCATTCCTTGAGCGAACTCGGCCAGAGCTTCATTCTACAGCCTAAAGGCAGCGCCAGCAAACTAGCTTGACATATAGCTTTCGCGAAAGATATATTCGAGCAACTGGGAATGTCATCAGGCTGGGAGGCGAGGGATGATCAAGCAGTTGGGTGTTGCCACAACCGCAATCGCGGCGGCGTCAATTGGTACGAACGCGGTTGCGCAGACCGCACCGAGCGGCAGCAGCCAATCTTCTCCCCAGGCGGAGACGTCCGGCGGTACCGGAAACGAAATCATCGTCACCGCCACTCGGCGCGACGAGCGGTTGCAGGATGTGCCCGCATCGATAACGGCGTTTACCGCAGCGCAACTGGAACGCTCCAACATTACGCGGCCCATCGATTTCATCAACGCGACCCCCAATCTGTCGGCAGTGGAGGCGAACAACGCCGGCGATCTGCGCATCACCGTCCGCGGCGATGCGCAGGCACTCAACACTGACGCGCCTGTTGCCGTGGTCATCGACGGCGTCGTCCTCACCGGGGCCACTGGCCTCAACAAGGATCTGCTCGATGTTCGCCAAATTGAGGTGCTGAAGGGCCCCCAAGGCTACTTGTATGGGCGCAACGCCGTTTCCGGCGCGATCAACATCACGACGATGGCGCCTGGGGACACTTTCTCAGGCAGGGCGCGGGTGGGCTACGGAAATGGCGACACCGCCTATGCTCAGTTCGGAGTGTCGGGACCGCTGGTACCCAAACGCCTCGGGGTCAGCGTGGCAGGCGGCATTCGCGACGGCCGCGGCTACTACAGAAGTGTGACAACCAACAAGTTCGTCGATCCGTACAACGAGAAGTCCGGGCGAATCCGACTTGACTGGACTCCATCCGAGGCCATCCGCGTGCAAGCCAGCGCATTCTATTCGAAGATCGAAGGTGCCGCGACGAACTACCTTTCACAGTCGCTCTTTCCGGGTTTGCAGACATCATCCCCGATCGTCGATGCCGACTTCGCGCGAGCCCCGTTCGTCTCCAACATCGACAACTTCAACCACAAGACCGACCAGCTCTATACGTTGCGCGCCGACTACGACGCCGACTGGGGACGGATCACAAGCGTATCGTCCTACGAGCGCCAGCAAAACATCTTCGCTTCGGACGGCTACCCCTATTCAGCTGGCTCCGGCGACGGCACCCAATACAATCAACGTCAGCATAGCGCGAAGACCACGGAGCTACGCTTCACCTCGCCATCCGCTCGGGCGCTTCGCTATATTTTCGGCGCCTATTATGCCGACATCAGTGAGACGCCGTTCCTTCTGGCCGCAGTGGGGGCCGACGACGCCGGCTTCATCGTCGATCGCTCACCACCCGTCCTGGCCGGTCCGAACCGGACCACGGGGCTGTCCGTCGACAATGTCTTCGCCAAGGCGTGGGCGGTCTTCGGCAATATCGACTGGGACATCACCGACCAACTCACGCTGACGCTCGCCGGCCGATACGACCACGAGCGCAAACGCGCGGTGGATGTGGCGTTCGGATCCTCCGCGGTCGATCTCGACGGTAATCCGGCGACACCCAATCCGCCGTTCTCCGCGACCGCCGGACAAGTGCGCCGCGACACCTTCAAGCAGTTCCAGCCGAAGGTCAGCCTCGCCTGGCAGCCGCAAGATGCGATCAACCTCTATGCAACCTATGCTAAGGGGTTCAAGGCCGGGGGTTCAACGCTGCCCAGGCGTTCACCGTCACCAGTGGCGCAGCTCCAAACCAGTATGCGGCCGAGGAAGCCGACAATATTGAGGTGGGCGCCAAGACCCAGTGGCTCGACGGCGCGCTGACCCTCAACGGCGCGTTGTTCAGAACCTACAAGAAGAACTCGCAGCTGTTCCGTTTCATCCCGCAGGGCTTCTTGAACGCGGTGACGGTGATCGACCGGGTGCGGGTTACTGGTGGGGAGCTCGAACTCGCGGCGCGTCCCACTCGCGCCTTCACGCTGCGCGGCGGACTGGGCTATGTCGACGCTAAGATTACCCGCTATGCCGGCGATCCGGCCTCGGTCGGCAACAAGGCGCCGTATGTTCCCAATTGGAAGACCTCGCTCGACGCCACTTATGAAGTCGAGCTGGGGCAGGACCGCGCGCTGGTTTTCAACGGACGCTGGGACCATACCGGGCGCGTCTACTTCGATGCGCAGAACTCGCCCGCCGCGCGCCGCTCTCCGCTCGACATTCTCTCGGCGCGCGCGAGTTACGAGACCGCGCGCTGGTCGTTCTCGTTGTGGGGAAAAAATCTCACCGACAAGCGCTACAACAGCGACGTCATCGTCATCTTCACCGGAGTGCCATTGCCGTTCACTCAAGCGGTGTTCAAGGCCCCGCCGCGTACTTATGGTGCGGAGCTGGCCATGAAATTCTGAGCCGAGGAGAGCTGGGTTGCGCAGGCTTCGCGTCAGGATGGCGGGCCTGGGGGCGCTGGCGTTGGCGATCTTCGTCGTGGCGAGCTGCGGGCGGCCACGCGGTTTCGATCCGCAGACGCTCGTGTTCGTCAGCGAAGACATCCCGGCAGGATTGGACAGCGATGGGCCGGCCGCCGCAATCGCCACGACCCAGACCGGGTTCGTCAACCTGATGGAGCCGCTGGTGGGCTATGCGCGCGTGCCGGGGCCCGGCGGCGTGTCGCTGCCCGACGGCACCCGGTTCGAGGGACGGCTCGCGGAAAGCTGGGCCTATGCTCCGGCGACCCGCACATGGACGTTCCGGCTGCGTCGCGGCGTGAAAAGCTGCGCGGGCAACGAGCTGACTGCGCAAGACGTTGTGTATACGTTCGCGCGCGCCAAATCGGTATCCGGTGCGGCGCCCATCGGCTGGTTCCTGGCCTCTGTCGCGTCGGTCGACGGTTTCGACCCCAAGGTGTTGACCGACCCCGGCCGTCGTCGGCTGGGTGACGAGGTTGTAGCGCTCGACCGTTACACCGTGCGCATTCGCCAATCGGCGCCCAACGCTCTGTTCCTTCATGCGCTCGCCACTTTCGGCCTGCTGATTTTCGATCACCGCGCCGCGCGCGCGGTGGCGACCCGTACCGACCCTTGGAGCCACGCGCCGATCAACGGCACGAACGTTCCTGGCTTCGGTGCCTACTGCCTCGCCCGCTGGGTCAAGGGGAGCGAAATGGTGCTGGTCGCAAACCCGGGTTGGTACCGCGGGCCCCCGCGCATTGCTCGCGTGGTCATGAAGCGCGTTCCCCAGTCCGCCAATCGCTACGTTCTCATGCGGATGCACGAAGCGCAGCTAGCCGAGCGTCTGACCCCGCGTGAGTATTTGCGCGTCGGCAACGCGCGGGGTGTGCGGGTGCTCGGGGCCGAAGGTAATGAGAACCTGTTCGTCCATATGAATTGGCGAACCAAGCCGTTCGACGACGTACGCGTGCGCCGGGCCGTCGCTGCCGCGCTCCCTCGAGCATGGATCATACGCAACGGGTATTTTGGGGCGGCCCGGACATGGACCGGTGTCGTGCCCTCCCGCTACCCTGGATTTGTCGGTGACGCGGCGGCAGTGCGCGAAGACCGCGCGGAGGCGCGTCGGCTATTGGCATCGGCAGGCTACCCGGTTGGCCGCGGACTTGCGAGCCATGCGGACGCATTCCGCCTCGCCTATATCGCGGAAAAGGAGGCCAGCCTGGGGCCGATCGCCAGCGCGGTCCGCAGCGCCTTGCGCGATGTTGGCATTCCCGCCGAACTCGACCCGATCCCGTCCACCCAGTATGGCGACCGCCAGCTGGTCAAGAAGGATCTGCCCTTCGCGCTGAACGACCAGGAAAAGCCCGCCGCGCTTGATGCAGGCTACGCAATTCAGTTGTTCTTCGCTTCCCCCGACGCGGGAGGCGTAAACAATATGGTGAACTACGCCAATCCAGCGGTAGACCGGCTGTGGACGGCAGCCCGCGTGGAGACGGATCCGCGGCGCCGCGCGGCGGCTATCGCGGCTATTCAACGCCGATTGATCGCCGACGTCGCGTGGGCCCCGGTTGTCGAATACCGAACGCAGTGGGCGGCGGACTCTCGGCTCAGGGGCCTCGGATGGTATCCAGACAACGCCGTCCGCTTCGGCGATCTAAGCTACGCTCGGTGATGGCCCGCTTTGTTCTCAAGCGGCTGGGCATTGGACTGTTCCAACTGGCGGTCCTGGTCGTCGCGGTCTTCTTCCTCATCCGGCTCCTGCCAGCCGACCCGGTGGCTCGTTTCGTCGGTCTCAACGCCACCCCCGAAGCCTACGCGGTCGCCAAATCCAACCTCGGTCTCGATCGCCCCTTGGGCCAACAGTTCGCCGCGTACGTGGCGGCGCTCGGACGCGGGGACCTGGGTACCTCGTGGGTCTCCGGCGGAAGCGTCGCGCAGGAGATCGCTCAGTTCCTTCCGGTGACGATCGAGCTCATCCTTCTTTCCTTTATGGTCGCGTTGGCTTTGGCCATCCCGATCGGGGCGGCGGCGGCGCTGCGTCCCGGCGGCGCGGGCGACCGCGGCGTACTGATCTATGGCCTGTTCGCCGGCTCGCAGCCCGAATTCACTTGGGGGATCGTCTTCATTCTGGTGTTTTTCGTATGGCTCGGCATTGCGCCGGGGCCGATCGGACGGCTGTCGCCGTTGACCGAGCCGCCCCCGTGCTCACCGGATTCATGACCCTGGACGCGCTGCTCGCGGGCCGGCCCGCCATTTTCGGCGAAGCACTCCGCTACCTCGCCTTGCCAGTCGCTACGCTCGCCTTCGTACTGTCGGGACCGCTGATCAAGATGATCCGGCAAAACATGGGAACCGCCCTCGCCGCTGACTTCACGCTTTACGCCCGCGCCGCCGGACTGCCTGGCAGCACCATAGCGCGTGAAGCCCTGCGCGCCGCGTTCGCGCCTTCACTGACCCTCATCGGGGTCCTGTTCGGGTTCATGATCGGGGGCGCGGTTCTGGTCGAGACCATCTTCTCGCTCGGTGGGCTGGGGCAATACGCCGTACGCTCGATTCTGGCCTACGATTATCCTGCGATCCAGGCCGTGGTCCTCGTCATCTCCGGGCTGTCGCTCCAAATCTACCTCTTGATCGACCTGGCCCATGCGGCGCTCGATCCGCGCGTCGCGCTGTGAGCGGCGAACGCGCGTTGTTGGGGACGGGCATCGTCATCGTTGCAGTCGCCGCGCTGTGTGCGGTGTTCGGACCTGCCTTGGCACCACATGACCCCACCCTGGCCAGCGGCGCGGTATCGCAACCTCCGCCGCCGGTTTCAGATTGGCCCGGCCTGTTCTTTTCTCATGGCCCTTCGCCCTTCTGGCTCGGCACCGATGCTGCAGGTTTCGACGTGCTCAGTCGCACCATCGTGGCCGCGCGGACCGACCTGGTCATCGCGCTGGCGGCCAACCTCACCAGCTTCGCTGTGGGGGTCTCGCTCGGCTTGGTGGCAGGGTTCTTCCGCAACCTTGCCACCGAGACCTTGATGCGTGCCTCCGACCTCCTGCAGTCGTTCCCGGTGTTCATCACCGCGATGATCCTGGTCGCGCTTGGCGGCCGCAGCTTGGGCAACATCGTCGCTGCCATGGTTCTCCTCTACGCGCCGATCTACCTTCGCCTCACGAGGGCCGAAGTACTGATCGTAAAGGACCGTGGGTTCGTCGAGGCGGCCCGCGCCGGCGGCGCCACCGAATGGCGGATCGCGCTCCTTCACGTCCTTCCAAACGCGCTGCGACCCGCCCTCGTGCAGAGCTCAGTGACCATCGGCTTCGCCATTCTGTTGACCTCGGGGCTCAGTTTCGTCGGCGCGGGCGTGCGCCCTCCGACACCGGAATGGGGCCTTATGATCGCCAATGGCGCGGGCGGAATTGTACTTGGCGACTGGTGGCCGGCGCTGGTGCCCGGGATCGCCATTTCGCTCACTGTGTTCGGTTTCGCCTGCCTCGGCCATGCCCTCGAGCGCCACCATGACCGCTGACGCGCTTGTCGCAAGCAGCGTGACCGTTACGACGCCGATGGGCGCGGCGATCGTCGATGGGGTCACGCTTACGCTCGCCGCCGGCGAGATCGTGGGGCTGACTGGCCCGAGCGGAGCGGGAAAGTCGACGCTCGCCCTCGCGCTGCTTGGTCTGGCCCGCCCGCCGCTCGCGCTGACCGCCGGCTCGGTCAGGCTTGGGGACGATGATCTCCTGACGTTGCCAGCGGCGCTCGCTCGCAAGCTTCGCGGTCGCGACATTGCGCTGGTCGTCCAGAACCCTCGCGCTGCGCTCCACCCGATGCTCCCGATCGGACGCCAGATCGGTCGTATCCGGCGCGCGCATCGGGGCGGCGGCGCCCACGAGGCGGCCGCACATGCTATTGAGATGCTGCGCCTGGTGGGGATCAACGATGCCGAACGCCGGGCCGACGCCTTCGCGCACGAACTGTCGGGGGAATGGCCCAGCGGGCCCTGATCGCGGCCGCGTTGGCCGCCCGACCAAAAGTCCTCATTGCCGACGAGCCGACCAGCGGGCTTGATGTTACGGTTCAGGCGGCATTTCTGGACATGATGGCGGCGGCGGCGCGCGAGCGCCAGGCGGCAGTGCTGCTCATCACTCAGGAGCCCGGCATCCTCGCCAACTACTGCGATCGCGTGCTGACGATGGAGCACGGACGCATCGTCGCGGATCGATCGGTTGCAGAGCATTTTTCAAGGTCGGGCGAAACAACGCACGCCATTCCCGTGGCGGACGGGGGGCCAGCGGTGCTGGAGGCGCAGGCGCTCACCAAGACTTTCCCGTTGCGAAACAGCCGGGCCGTTGTCCACGCCGTCGATAACGTCGACCTGACCGCGAGCGAGGGCGAGACCGTCGGCCTGGTCGGTGAATCTGGATCCGGAAAGACCACGGTCGGACGGCTGCTGCTCCGTTTGACAAGGCCCGATTCCGGCACAGTCCGGATCGTCGGCCAGGACGTCGCCGAACTGGGTCCAGGCTCGCTCCGCGCGCTGCGCCGCCGCGTGCAGCTCGTCCGGCAAGACCCCTTTGACAGCTTCGACCCGCGCTGGTCTGTCTTGCGGTCTGTCTCCGAGCCGCTCGTCACGCATGGATTCGCCAATCCGGAAGCGCGCGCGCGAGAATTGCTGGGGCTGGTCGGGTGCGGAGCCATCGCCGAAGAGCGCCCCCGAGACTGCTCGGCGGGAGACTTGCAACGCGCCGCCGTCGTCCGTGCGTTGGCGACCGAACCGGCGTTCGTTGTGCTCGACGAACCGACCTCGGTCCTCGCGCCTCCCGCGCGCCGCGACCTGACAGCATTGCTCGCGCGATTGCAGCGCGAGACGCGAGCCGCCTTCCTGTTCATTTCCCATGACCTGACGACTGTCGCCGCCATCAGTCATCGCGTCGCCGTGATGTATCTGGGACAGATCGTCGAAACGGGTCCGACATCAGAGATCTTTCATGCTCCGCGCCACCCTTACACCCGCGCCCTGATTGCCGCGCACCTCAGCGTCGATCCGGCCCGCCGACGAGTGGACAACCCCCCGCTCGAGCGGCTCGATGGCGAGATTCCCTCGCCAGTGGATTTGCCTCCGGGCTGCTACCTCGCGTCGCGCTGTGCGTACGTGCGTCCGCGGTGTATCGCGGAACGGCAGTCCCTTCTCGCCGATGGCGCAGGTGAGGTACGCTGCTGGCGTGCCGTCGCGGGCGAGTTGCCGCCGTTCGTCAGGCAAGCAGCATGAACGGGCCATTCGACTATATCGTCGTCGGCGCCGGCAGCGCAGGCTGTCTCTTGGCCAACCGACTCTCGGCCGACCCTCGCGTTCGCGTCCTGCTGCTCGAGGCGGGAGGTCGCGGTCGCAACCCGCTCATCCGGGTACCGATGGTTGCAGGCCTGCTGTACTTCATGCCCTCGCTCAACTGGGGATACGAGACCGTGCCTCAGGGTGGCTTGGACGGGCGCTCGCTGGTGTGGCCAAGGGGCCGCGTACTCGGCGGGTCGAGCGCGATTAACGGGATGATGTACATCCGTGGCACGCCCGCCGATTACGACCAGTGGCGCCAGTCGGGGCTCGCTGGGTGGGGTTACGAGGACGTCCTGCCGTTCTTCCGCTCGTTCGAGCGCAACGTCAGCCATGCCGACCGGCACTTTCACGGTCACGAGGGCGAACTTTGGACCGAACGGGCGCGCGGCGAAAATCCGATTTACGGGGCATGGCTAGACAGTGCGCGCGCCGCCGGCGCGGACCTCAATCCCGACTTCAATGGCGCGCGCCAGGAAGGTGTAGGCTACTACGATTTCAATATTCGAGACGGGCGCCGGGTCACCGCAGCCACTGCGTTCCTTGATCCGATACGAGGGCGCCAGAACCTCTCGGTCATTACCGACCTCCAGGTCGCGAAGCTGACGTTTCACCAGCGGCAGTGCACCGGGCTCCTCTTGCTCGACGGACGCGAGCTGACCGTGAAGCGCGAGGTGATCTTGTGTGCCGGCACGGTGAACTCGCCTCAACTTCTGGAGCTATCGGGCATTGGCGACGGCGAACGCCTCCAAAAACTGGGAATACCCGTGGTAGCGCATAGTCCCGAGGTGGGGCGCAACTTGCAGGACCACCTGGGAATTTATGTTCAGCATACGTGCACGCAGCCGGTAACGCTCTACGGCCTGATGCGCCCGGACCGTGCGATCTGGGCCGGCCTGCGAGACTTGGCGGCGGGCAAAGGACCCGCGTCGTCGGTTCCGCTCGAGGCGGGCGGCTTTCTGAAGACCCGCCGCGATCTCGACGAGCCGGACGTCCACATAACCGCCGTGCCCGGCCTGTCGCTGGCGACGACCCGGCTGGGACAAATGCGGCATGGCTTTCTTACCAACCTGTACCAACTGCGGCCGCACAGCCGGGGCACCACTTATATCGTAAGCCCCGATGCGGGCGCCAAGCCTCGCATCGATCCATGCTATCTCAATGATCCCCTTGACGTTCAGTGCCTGCGAGAGGGCACCCGGCTCATCCGCAGCATTGTCGGCCAGGCTCCCCTTGACCCGCTCCGCGGCGAAGAGATCGCGCCCGGCGCCGGGGTTTCCGACGACGATGACGATGCGATCGACGCGTGGGTCCGCTCGAGCGCCAACACGATCTTCCATCCCGTCGGTACTTGCCGGATGGGAGCCGACGAGCGGGCCGTGGTTGACGGCGCCTTGCGCGTCAGGGGGGTCGAGAGTCTACGCGTGGTTGATGCCTCGATCATGCCTACGATCACCAGCGGAAACACCGCAGCGCCGACCATGATGATCGCCGAGAAGGCTGCTTCGATGATCCGCGCTCATGACAAGTGATCTCCCCACTCTGCCCGATGGCGTGACGAGCGCAGTGCGCGTGCCCATCCTCATGGCAAAGATCGGACGCGCAATCGAGCATAGGCTTGATCAAAACATTATCCGTCTCGGGCTTACTCCACGCAATGCGGCGTTGCTACAGGTCATCGCCGCCCATCCCGACGCCATTCAAAAGGAAATCGCTCAAATAGCCGCTCTCGATGTGAGCTCGGTGGCCTGGCATCTCAAGCAGCTCGAAGGCGATGGCTTTCTTGAAAGGCAGCCCAAAAAGACAGGTCTGCATGGTGCCCGCCACCACCTTACCCGCAAGGGCCGAAGCGCGATGTTGCAGATCGAAGACGCGCAGGAAGACCTTGCGACAAAACTGGAGCCTCTTTTGCGGATTGAAGAACTACGACGATTGGCTCGCGCGCTGGAAATCAAAGCTTAGCGGCGGAGTCACTCTCAGAGGCAATGTAGACGTATAAATGGAGCTTTGGGCCGATAAACGCCTGTCCGGTCCGGGACGCGCGCGCGGGGAATGCGGCCTTGGCGTCAGCACCGCTCGACAAGTGAATGATCAACCGAGTGATCGATTTGGCGTGAAGAGCGAGCGTGGTGGCGTTTCTCTCAAGACCAAGCTTCACATCGACCAAACCAAATTCCTCGCAGCCCGCGCCGGACTGGCCGCTCTTGCTGAGGCTGAAGCTGGCGCCTCGGCGGTCGGCACCGAAGCGGCAGGCCTGCTGCGGGTGACCATGCCCGAAGCATTTGGCCGCCGGACGGTCGTGCCGATCCTGGCGGGTCTTGTCGCTCGCTTTCCAGCGATCCAGCTTGAGATCGACCTCAGCGACTTGCCAAGGGCATTGGACAGGGGAGCATACGACATCGCGATCCGGCTAGGGCGCGTTCAAGAGGGCGAAGCCGCCGGCGAACTGTTGCGTGAAAGCAGGCTGATCCTGATAGGCGCGCCTCAATACGCCGAACAGTGCTTAACACTCGACAGTCTGCGACAACTGGATGCGGTGGTCGTTGCTGAGAATGGCAGCCGTTTCGATCCTTCGATCGGCATGCCGGTTGATGAGTGATCTCCCGTAGGGAGAGGCGGGCTCGGACGGCGACCCGAATACCAGGGCTGAGACCCTTGTTGACGCTATGCCGCCGAGCCCGCGCACAACCTTTTCGCCGCCGGACCGTCTATCTGGCGTGCCGCGCGATGCGCCAGTTCGATGAGAGCCCGGCAAACGTCTGAAGGGCCTCAGTCGGGCGCCCAGCTTCGCTTGCCCGGCGAGCGCCAGCCCGCAGGGTCCCACGATCGACAGCTCTGCATCGTCGCCAGAACTGGAAAGCGAAAGTCGGCGGTCACTCGCCGGCCTGAACCAGAAAGTCGGGCTTTCGAAGTCGGTGTGCCTCAAGACGATCAAGTCGCGCGCCCGATAACGCGGGCAGTCCCCGTACAGGAACCGTGCTAGCCATGGGCGGTTTCGGACCGGCCAGTCGCGCCCGATGCCTCATCTTGCGGAGCAGCCTATGACCGTTCGCAAATTCGCCGAAGATGGCACCGAGACCTACGAGGCCCAGGTCGAAGGCGAGACCATCCAGTGGGACAAGGGACTGACGTATGCGCACCATCTCCAGATCGAGCAGCTGCTTTCGGCGCAAGTGCCCGTGTCGGACAAGCCCGATGAGATGCTGTTCATCATCATGCACCAGACAATGGAGCTCTGGCTCAAGCTGATCCTGCACGAGGCCAAGCTCGCGCTGACGGCGATCTGCGACGACAGGCTCGAGGAGGCGGGTGTGCGCCTCGTCGGCACCGACGCGGCGTCGCTCGATCCCGAGCAGTCGAAGACAATGGATGCCCACCGCGAGATCCGGGCCGGAGACATGCGCATCCTCGAAGGGCTCGTCCTCGATGCCGTGCCGGCCGGTCGGTACGAGCTGATCGCGCTGCCCGTGAAGATCGCCGGAGCCGACGCCAGCCCGGTACGCGCCATCCTTCGAGAGATGCCCGCATGACCCTGGACGCCGAGATCGCCAGCCACGACGAGCGCGATCCGCTGCAGGGCTTCCGGGGGGCCTTCCAGCTTCGCGACGGCCTGATCTACCTCGACGGCAACTCGCTCGGAGCAGCGCCGAAGGTGACCGCAGCGCGGCTCGCCGAAACGGTCTGCGAGCAGTGGGGCGAAGGCCTGATCACCTCCTGGCTGGGGGCGCAATGGTCGATCGCACCACAACGGATCGGCGACAAGATCGCGACGATTATCGGGGCGGACCCGGGCGAGGTAATCGCCGCGGACTCGACCTCGGTCAATCTCTTCAAGGCGCTCTGCGCCGCGCTTTCGCTGCGACCTGGGCGGAGCGTCATCCTCTCCGAGCAGACCAACTTTCCGACCGATGTCTACATGATGCAGGGGATCGAGGGGTTCAGCGGCGGCAGGATCAAGGCGCTCGCGGTCGCCCCGGAGACCGTCCTCGACCGGCTCGACGAGGATGTCGCGGTCCTGCTGCTGACCCAGGTTCACTACAAGTCCGGGCTCGTCCGCGACATGGCCGAAGTGACGCGCCAGGCGCATGACAAGGGCGTGCTCGTGGTCTGGGACCTCAGCCACAGCGCAGGCGCGATTCCCGTCGACCTCAACGCCGCCCATGCCGACTTCGCGGTGGGCTGCGGCTACAAATATCTCAACGGCGGCCCGGGCGCGCCCGCGTTCCTGTTCGTCGCAGAACGGCATCAGGACGCCAGGCCCGTGCTGTCCGGCTGGTTCGGCCATGCCAGCCCGTTCGCGTTCGAGGACGACTATCGCCCGGCCAGCGGGATCACCCGGTTCCTGTGCGGGACCCCGCCCGTGCTGGGCCTGGTCGCGCTGAAAGCAGGCGTCGACCTGCTGTGCCGGGCCGACATGGACGAGGTCCGGGCCAAGTCGCTGCGATTGGGCGAGTTGTTCATCGAGCGCATGGAGCAGCGTTGCGGCGAGTTCGGTTTTCGCCTGATCAGCCCACGTGAGCCGGAGCGCCGGGGCAGCCAGGTCGCCTATGCCCATCCCCACGGTTACGAAATCGTCCAGGCGCTCAAGGCCTGCGACGTCATCGGCGACTTCCGCGCGCCCGACATCCTCCGCTTCGGCCTGACCCCGCTGTACTTGCGCCACGCCGACGTCGTCGAGGCGGTCGAGCGGATTCGCGAGGTCTGTGCGACCCGCGCCTGGGACAAGCCGCAATATCGCGAGCGCGCGGCGGTGACCTGATGCCGCCCGCCACGCATTTCGCCTGAAAGGATCGCGCGTGCTCGAACTGCCATGCTCGAAGGTGGCCGCAGTGCAGGCCGGCGGTCATGCTAAAGCGGCTTGGCGTCGAGCCACGCGTCCCCGGAGACGGCGCTCTCCTTTCGGATCGTTTTTGATCGAAATCACCGGGTGCGACAGGGAGTGCGACGATGAAACTCTACAGCTACTTCCGTTCCTCGGCTGCCTATCGCGTGCGCATCGCGATGGCGCTGAAGGGCCTGGAGGCCGATCTCGAAACGGTCGACCTGCTCGCACACGGTCCGCTTGAGGATTTCCGCGAGCAGGTCAGCCCACAAGGCCTGGTGCCGGCGCTGGCCAGCGACGACGACGGCTTGCTCGTCCAGTCGCTGGCGATCATCGAGTACCTCGAGGAACGGTATCCCGAGCCCGCACTACTTCCCGCCGACCGCGGGGCTCGCGCTTATGTCCGCGCTATTGCCCAACTGATCGCCTGCGACATCCATCCGCTCGCCAACTTGCGCGTGCTGCGCTACCTCAAGCGCGAGCTGAAGCAGGATCAGGCGACGATCGACGCCTGGTACCGTCACTGGGTGGTCGACGGCCTGACCCGCCTCGAAGCCTTCGTCGTCGCCAACGCGCGCCATGGCGCGTTCATCGCCGGGACGGACCCGACCATGGCCGACTGCCTGCTGGTTCCGCAGCTGTTCAACGCGCGGCGGCTCGAATGCGATCTCTCGGGGGCTGTCCGACGCTCGTCGCCATCGATGCCCGATGCAACGCGCTCGAGCCGTTCCAGCGAGCGCATCCCACGGCCCAGCCCGACGCGCGCTGACCGGATGGCCGGCGCGTGCCGGGAATCTCGACTGCGGCGGGAGCCTTACGGATCGTCCGGTTTGCGACGGTCGCACAGCTTTCTCCAAAGGCAGAATGCGAGGCGCCTTCCCGACGCAAGGAGGCTCGGATGAGCGGCGAGCTTTCAGTATGTCGAAATCGCTTTTGAACGACGGCAATGGGGTCGGCAGCGGACGGTCCCCTAAATGACGGTGGCCAAGCGCGGGATGTAGATGAACGCCAGGATACCTAGGCCAACGAACAGCACCAAAATGACAATTGCCGAAAGGATGCCGACAACCGGTCCATATCGATCCCAGACAGTGGTCACGAAAAACTCGAAGGAAATCTGGAAAAGCTCGCTGATCATCGCAAAGGTCTAGCGTTGGTTTGAATGTCTGCAACGGGGTCGTGAACTGCTGGACCGTTCAGACGCATTGGAAGTGGCAAGCGGACGTTAGTCCAAGTTGGAGCCGTGTAGCCAAGAGTGCAGCCGCATTCCCTTAGCGTCGGCCAGTTCCAGCAACTCTAAGAGCATTGCTTCGACGGCCTCGCGCTCAAGAGACTGGTGCCTACGCAGAAACGGCGTATCGCCCCATTGAACGCGCTCAAGTTTCCATCCGTCTGGCGTAACGAAGCTCGCCCCGATTTCCGGCGTGGCATTTAGTCGAACCTCGACAAGCTCAGGATCCTTCTGCCGGTCCTCAGGATGGTAGAAGGCCCAGTAAAGGGAACTGCCGTCGCGGACCTCCGACAGCGCTTGCTGCGAGCTACTCATGTCGGCCTTGTTCACGGTTGGGCTAATGTCCGCAATGGGGTCGCGAGAGTGATGGCCGCTTCGGTCGCGATCGGGGTGGAAAGCGGTCGTTAGGCATTGGTCGCTAAGCGATTCACATGCCTTCGCTGCAAGCCCTGATCGCCGCTCACCCTCTACCGAAAAAGCCATACAACGCCATCAAGTTCACGCGCTTGGATGGGCAAGGGACGGCGCTTTATACGGTCGGCAAGGATAAGAAGGAGCTTGGAGCGGCCGCAGCGCTCAAGGCAGCATTTGAACAATGGGGCGGGCATTGCTTCCACTGCAAGACGTGGATGCCACCGCAGCCACTCTCGCAGCAGTGCACAAGAGATCACCTTCGCCCTCGGAAGGACGGCGGGTGCGACTTTCTGCACAACATGGTCTTTGCCTGCGGACCCTGTAACCGAGCGAAGGGAGGAGCGGACCTGATAACGTTTCGGAGTGAGGTGGGCATCGAATACATGATCGCGCTTGAGGCCCACCTTTCCAAGTGCATCACGGCCCTTCAGGTGAAAGGTTAATGTCCGCAAGGGGGTCGTTTGCGGCTGGTTCGCTCTCGCACATTCGGGGTGGGAAGCAGACAGGCAGCCGTTCGCCCGACGACCGCCAGACTGCTTTGCGGCGGGCCGACAAGCTGGCCGACAATCCTGCGGCTCAAATGGGTGGAAATCAGTTGGTCGCCAGGAACTAGACTGTCGCAATTTCGCCCTGCCAGTCCCAATACCGTTCAGTATTGGAGCCAACGGCAACGCTTCCATCGCGGAGTGGATTCAAAGCATCCTTGGGCGACATACCAAAACTCAAAGGCCGTCCGTCGGGCGCGTATTCGATACTGAAGGCATATTCGCCCTTCATAATTCCATCGGCCATCTCAATTGCGGCTGTGACAATCGCTTTGGGCATGTTGCGCGCTGACGGCTGTTTGGCGCGGACTTCCCATGCGTGTGAATCCACGTGGGTGTGGAAGGTCATAGTGCCGAGCATAACTTCGTTGAGGTTGAACGAAAGCCTAAGGCTGGGTCGTGCCCCCGGGCGTGGTGTAGGTTTCGAGGGTAGCGAAGCTGACCGGACGCGCGCTCCCCAACTAGCGCTGTAGCGGCCGGTCAGTTTCGCGGGTGGTCATCGGCGAACTTCGGATAAGCTTGGGTTGCGAAACTCAACTTACGGAGACACCGATGACCAACGACAAGATGGACCTGCACGCGCTGGTTGGGAAGACTGCCGACGGCGATTTCCTGCGCGACATGATTGGTTTTGCCGCGCAGCGGTTGATGGAGCTGGAGGTCGGCGGCCTGACGGGTGCGGCCTACGGCGAGAAGGATGCCGAGCGGCTCGCGCAGCGCAACGGCTATCGGGACCGGGACTGGGAGACCCGCGCCGGCACCGTCGAGCTGCGGATCCCAAAGCTCAGGAAGGGCAGTTACTTCCCGGGCTTTCTCGAGCCCCGCCGCATGGCGGAGAAAGCTCTGACGGCTGTGATCCAGGAGGCCTACATCCAGGGCATCTCGACGCGCTCGGTCGACGATCTTGTCAGGGCGATGGGGATGAGCGGCATCTCGAAGAGCCAGGTCAGCCGGCTGTGCGAAGAGATCGACGGCCGCGTGAAGGCGTTCCTCGAGCGTCCGATCGAAGGCGACTGGCCCTATGTCTGGATGGATGCCACCTACATCAAGGTCCGGCGAGCCGGCCGGATCGTCTCGGTCGCCGTCATCGTCGCGGTCGGTGTCAACAATGACGGCCGGCGCGAAGTCCTCGGCATGGCGATCGGGCATTCCGAAGCCGAGGTGTTCTGGACGGACTTCCTGCGCAGCCTTGCCCGCCGCGGCCTGCGCGGCGTGAAGCTGGTGATCTCCGACTCCCATGAAGGCATCAAGGCATCGGTCGCCAAGGTCTTCAGCGCAACCTGGCAGCGCTGCCGCGTCCACTTCATGCGCAACGCCCTGGCCCATGCCGGCAAGAGTGGGCGCCGGGTCGTCTCGGCGTTCATCGCCACCGCCTTCGCCCAGGAAACACCCGAGACCGCCAAGGCCCAGTGGCGCAGCGTGGCTGATCAGCTCAGGCCGACCGTGCCCAAGCTGGCGGCGCTGATGGACAGCGCCGAGGACGATGTGCTGGCCTACATGACCTTCCCCGCGCAGCATCGCACCAAGCTGCACTCCAACAATCCCATCGAGCGCCTCAATGGCGAGATCAAGCGGCGCACCGACGTCGTCGGCATCTTCCCCAACGAGGAGGCCATAACCCGTCTCGTCGGCGCGATCCTGCTCGAACAGAATGACGAGTGGGCCGTTCAGCGCTGCCGCTACATGACGCTGGAAAGCGTCTCGGGATTAAGCGATAACACCATCATCAGGTTGCCAGCCATGGCGGCATGATCAATCCGGCTTGGCCGGAGATCGCTGCGACTACGCCAGCGAACCTACACCACATGGTGGGACACGATCTAAGGCTGCCGAGTGCCTCACAAGGCGACGGCCAGCGATAAACGAGAATCCCATGTTCCTTGCGCTCTGCCGTCGCTCGCTCAAGCGGCAATTTGCCAGGCGCCTCCTTCGCGAAGGTCGATTCCAACACCGATGCTGAGATTCCTCTTGGCATATGACGTGCGCTTACAGCCTAAGCTGTTGAGTGAAAGCTAACGTCCGCAACGGGGTCGTGACCGGCTTGGCCGTTCCGGCGCAGTGGGGTTGGAAACCTGTCGTTAGCTCAACATCGTGATAAGGCCGCGAAATGGACGAACGATCTCCAATCCCTCACACCTGCTGCTGTGCCGCGCTGGCGGACTTTGCAGTGATACCGATGATGGGGATCGGACTCAATGAGCTCGTGTTCGCCTCGTTCAAGCAGACCGCAAGGCATGGCGGCGACCAATGGTGGCTTTATGTCTCCACGTGTCTGGCCTGCCGTCAGAGTTGGATGGTGGCGCAGGACGAACGCATCTACGACAACTTCTATCTGCGTCGCCTCACTGCCTCGGTGGTGAAGGAAATCGAAGCGTTCGACCTTTGGCCCGAAGAGTTCCTGACCTACGAGCGCGTCTTGGCGTTGGGCAAAGCCACCGGCATTTCCTGGCGGTTTGATGACCCCCAATGTCCGGCATTGGTCGATACTGCGGAGGACCTGCGCCGCGAGCGACCAGATATTACGGTTGAGGAGATAGCCAACCTGCTCGCAATACCAGCTCATCAAGCTGCTCGCTTGCTCGTTTGAATGTCTGAAAAGGGGTCGTGACCGGAATGTCGTGCTCCGTCGGTTCGGGGGTGGAAAGCGGACGTTAAGGGCCTGCCGATAGATGTCGGGAGCGATGTCACTTAACAGCAGATACGCACGACGCTTGCGAACGCGCCTCATGGAGCGACAGGAGGGGCGCTGCTGCTATTGCAAGCGGCCCTTCACGGAATCCGACTCCACGAGACCAACTCTGGAACACAAAAACCCCCGGCGTGACGGCGGGCGTGATACCGTGTCGAACCTGGCTGCAGCGTGCTTCCACTGCAACCAGCATCGAGGGAAGCAAATCGCTCAAAATCGCAAGCCGACCAAGTGGGTGCTGAATGCCGCTGCACCGTCGGTATGCTGTCATTGCAGCAATCCATTCACGGAAGGTGTAGTGACATCCGAGTTCGCTCTCTGCGATGTCTGTAACACCTGACAAGCGCTGGGAGTCGATGTCAGCTTTGGGGTCGAGTGCGGAATGGCTGTTATTGTCGCCTTAGGGCGGGAAGCGAAATGCCACTTAGCGGTCCGCGACGATGATACGGTAGCCTGCGTCGAAGGACTCCAGCGCAACTAGCTCGGCGTAGCGGCGCCACCACTCTCCTGTTTCAAGATCTTGCGCCAACTTCTCCAACTCGCTTGCGACATCACCGATAGCCCAGAAGGACGAACTGCCGGACCGGATGCGCGCATCGAGGTATGCTTCCGGCCGCCGCCAATAAGCATATAGGAACCCGTCTGTGCAATCATGTGGCACCAAAAGCGGAGTAATTGAAACTGGCCCCAGCCACCTTTCATACTCCGACAGCGCTGGCATCTGCGTTTCGTCCAGCGTGGCCAACTGGGGAAGATAGTCGGTCAGCCAAGGGCGACTCGACGGGTCGAAGGTCAAGAGGACAATCTTGCCTCTCGTTACCCGCCTGATTTCGCGCAAGCCGGCTTCCTTGTCAGGCCAATGATGCACGGTGAGAATGGCCATGGCGGCATCGAAGGCATCATCTTGAAACGGCAGGTCGTCAGCCGATGCTTGGATTGCCGGGGCGGCCGAGGAGCCGCGTTTTCGGATCATCTCTAGCGACGGCTCTACGGCGGTTACCTGCTTGTCGGAAGGCTCGTAGGACCCCGTTCCAGCACCGACATTCAGCACTGTGTCCGCTGGGCCGAGTGCCTCGGCAATAGCAGCGGCTATGCGTGGGTCGGGTTTGCGAAGATCAGCATAATTCAGGCCGATGGTATCGTAACTGGCAATCATACTCGATCTTGGCGACATCTACCGACTGCTGCAATTGGGAATACGGGAATGCCATAGAACGACTGACTTGGGGTCTTTGGGAGACGGGCCGCTCCGGCGTGGGTGCGATCTTGCCAACCCGCACAGGCTATGACTCTAGGACGCCACCTGACCCGACGAACCGTCCCCAATCCTGCATCATGCGGCGCCGCGGCTCGATATATTCGGCGGCATTGTAGGCGCCGCGCACTTCGTTTCGCTCGGAGTGGGCAAGCTGCAGCTCGACCCAATCCTCGTGATATTTGCGGACCCAGATCGGGGGCTGACCGAATTCGACCAGCTGCTCGTTCGCCCAGGTGCTTGCCAGACCCCGAAACCCATGAACCGTCTGGCGGGTATGGTAGCCCAGCCGATAGAGCGCGTAGATCATGGTGTTCTCGGATAGCGGCTTGCCGGGCGCGTTGCCGGGAAAGAGAAACTCACCACGCGTGCTGCAAATCAACCGATTCGCGATTTCCACTGCTTCCTGCGACAGCGGGACGATGTGCTCGCGCCCCATCTTCATGCGCGCAGCTGGAATGCGCCAGATCGGCCGCGGACCCTCGAGCCCCTCGAACTCGCACTTCACCGCGAGGCGCAGCTCCTTGGTCCGGACCCAGGTGAGCAGCGCGAAGCGCAGCGCGTCCCTGGTGATGGCCGATCGGCGTACCTCGCCTTCGCGATAGCCATCGAGCTTGACGAGAAACGTCGGAAGTTCGGGCAGCGGCAGCTTGCTCATGTGCTTGACGCGCGGGCGCGGCTTGAGCGCGCCGCGCAGGTGCGTGGTCGGGTCGTTGGCGGCGAGCCCGCAGGCGATGGCGAACTGGAAGATCTGGCCGACGCCCTGCTTTGCCCGGCGGCTGATGTCGAGCGCTCCGCGCGCCTCGATCTTGCGAATCATCGCAAGCACGTCGGGCGGGGTTATTTCGTCCATTCGCCGCGTACCGAGAAAGGGCAGGACATCGCGTTCAAGACGCGACCACACCCGATTGGCGTGGGCGGGATCGAGGCTCGACTTGCGATTGTCGTGCCAGCGGGTTGCGACGGAGGCAAAGGTGTCGTCGCCATCCACTGCGACGCTCACCCGGCTTTCGACCGGGTCCTTGCCCTCACGCAACAGCTCGCGCGCCGCAGCGCGCTTGGCCCGGGCGGCGGCAATTCCCAAGGCCGGATAAGCGCCGAACGACAGCAGCTTCTCGCGCCCCGCGACGCGGCATTTCATGCGCCACAGCTTGGAACCGTTGGGGCGGACCAGGAGAAAGAGGCCCTCCCCGTCGGCAAGCTTGTAGGCCCGTTCTTTGGGCTTGGCATTCCTGGCTTTCAACTCTGACAGGGGCATGGGGGTACCGGTCCTTCTCGCTACCCCGCGAAAGTACCCCCAAAGTACCCCCAAACCAAATTCGGTTGGCCCTGGAGCGGAGTGGAAGTGGGTGGACACGAATCACCCGTAACGCTATGCGAACAAATGATTTTCTGGACTTTTGCGGACCGCGCTGAATGGCCGCGGAATCGGCCTTGGTAGCGGAGGAGGGACTTGAACCCCCGACACGCGGATTATGATTCCGCTGCTCTAACCAGCTGAGCTACTCCGCCCCATGGGCCACCGGTGCCTTCCTGGACGAAGGCGGCTCGGCAAGGCGCGGCTCTTAGGGCGCGGCGTTCGGGCGGTCAACCGCCCTGAAAACCCCGCTATGCGCGACGCGCAAATCCTCACGCCCCTCGAAACCGCCAGCTTCCCGCGTCTTCCCACGGCCCGCCACGGTAGCGGTAGAGTTCGAGCCCGGCGAAGGCGAAATCGCGGGGGGCGGAAGTCGCGCGCCAGCTCGGCTTGCAGCGCCTTGGCCGCCGCGCCGGGGACCTTGTTCTGGACCGTGACGTGAAGCTTGCGCGGCGCACTGTCCTGCGCGGTCAGGACGCCGCGCAGGCTCTCGACGAGTTCCGCGTGAATCGCGGACAACGCCGGACTCTCTATCGCAAAGGCGGTGCCTCCGCCCAAGGGCATTAGCCCGGTGATCCGCGCCGGCGGAGGCGGGGCCGCGCTGAGCCGTGCGAGTAGGCGCCGGACTTCGTTCTCGACGCTCGGCGGAAGCGCATAGAACAGGGTTACGTGGGCGCGGATCTTGTTGCGTTCGGGCGGGAAATGCGCCCGGCGCAGGCCGTCGGCCCACGCGAATACGTCGCGCGGAAGCTGCGCGGTGACGAGCAGCGGGGCGGTGGTCGAGGCGAGTGGAGCGGAGACGGGTAGAGCGGTCATCGTATCCTTGCCACGAGGCGCGCAGTGGCGCAGGTTTCCTTTCAAACAGGCGGGGGAACGGGGATGCAAGCGTCGATCGATCGCGGGGTGCTTCTGCTCGCCGCAAGCGCGCTGCTGAGCGCAGCCGGTCTTTCGGCCGAGACGCCCAAGCCGGCCAGCGCGGCGACCGTCGCCGCGCAGCGCGCGACCGCCGCGGCGCTTCCCATCGACGACGGCCAGGACGCCGCGTTCGCCCACCGCGGTTTCATCGCGACACGTGGCGATCCACTGATCCGGGCCGCCGATGGGCGCCCGGTGTGGAACCTCGACGCCTACAAGTTCGTGACCGGCCCCGCCCCAGCCACGGTCAACCCCAGCCTGTGGCGCCACGCGGCGCTGCTTGCGGCTAACGGGTTGTTCAAGGTGACCGAGGGCGTGTGGCAGGTGCGCGGTTTCGACGTCTCGAACATGACTGTGATCCGGGGCGACAAGGGCTGGATTCTGATCGATCCGCTAACCTCGAAGGAAGCCGCCGCCGCCGCGCTTGAGCTGGTCGACGCGCAGCTCGGCAAGCGCCCGGTCAGCGCCGTGATATACAGCCACAGCCACGCCGATCACTACGGCGGCGTGCGCGGCGTGGTCGACGAGAAGGACGTCGCCGCGGGCAAGGTCGCGGTGATTGCCCCCGCGCGGTTCATCGAGGAGGCGGCGTCCGAAAACATCATGGCCGGTGCGGCGATGGGCCGCCGCGCGAGCTATCAGTTCGCCACCGGGCTCGGCCCCGGCGCGCAGGGCCAGATGACCAGCGGGATCGGCCCGGCGCTGTCGGCAGGCACCACCACGCTGATCGCGCCGACCGACACGATTGCGAAAACCGGCGAGACCCGATCGGTCGACGGCGTCAGCCTCGAATTCCAGATCGTCTCGGGCACCGAGGCGCCGTCGGAGATGAACGTGTGGATCGCGCCCGCGCGCACCTTCCTCGCCGCCGAGATCGCCACCTGTACGCTCCACAACATCCTGACCCCGCGCGGCGCCAAGGTACGCGACGCGCACTTGTGGGCCGAAGTGCTCGACGAGGCGGTGCAGCGCTACGCCCCCAAAAGCGACACGCTGATCGCCAGCCACTGCTGGCCACGCTTCGGCCAGGGTGAACTGACCGGATTCCTCGCCGCGCAGCGTGACAACTACCGCTATCTCCACGACCAGACGGTACGGCGGATGAACCGCGGCGAGACGATGGACGAGATCGCCGAGCAAGTCGTCCAGCCGCCCGAACTGGCCGGGACCTGGGCCAATCACGGCTATTATGGAACGTACAGGCACAACGCGAAGGCGATCTACCAGTATTACCTCGGCTGGTACGACAGCGTCCCTGCGCACCTCGACCCCCTGCCCCCGACCGACCGCGCCACGCGATACGTGGCGGCGATGGGCGGGAAGGCCAAAGTGCTGGCGCTCGCGCGCAAGGCGATGGCCGCGGGCGATTACCGCTGGTCGTCGGACCTGCTCGACCAGCTGGTCTTCGCCGAACCAGCCAACGCGGCGGCGCGCGCGGCATTGGCCGACAGCTACGAGCAGCAGGGCTATCAGGCCGAGAGCGCGATCTGGCGCAACCAGTTCCTCAGCGCTGCCAAGGACTTGCGCGAACCCGCCAAAGCCCCGCCGCGCAACAGCCACAACGAGGATGTCATCGCCGCGGTGCCGACGCGGCTGCTGCTCGATTCGGCGGCGACGCGCTACGATCCGGCGAAACTGGGCCGTACGCGGGTGGCGCTCGATCTCGTGTTTCCGGAGCGCCAGGAGCGCGCCAGCCTGGAAGCGGGCCCAACTACGCTGTTCGGACGCAACGTAGGATTCGAACATCCGGACGCCACCCTCACCGGGCCGCGACGGCTGATCCTGGGGCTGCTGTTCCTCAAGGTTCCGCTGGCCCAGCTTGAAGCCGTCGGCCTCAAGGTCGAGGGCGACCGGGCGGCGGTGGAAGCGCTGGCCGGTTCGCTCGATCCCCTGCCGGGGCCGTTCAACATCGTCGAGCCTTGATCTGGCAACGCGAATTGCGCACGATCGCGCGGAGGGGAAGCCAATCATGCCGACACGCAGTTTCTGGATCGTCGCGGGCTTGCTGCTCGTGTGGTCGCTGATCGGCGACGCCGCCTATCTCAGCCAAGTCACCGCCGATCTTGCCAAGATGGCGACTACCGATCCCAGCACGGCGAAGGCCTTTGCGGCGATGCCCGAATGGGCGTGGTCGGCCTATGCCGTCGCGGTGTGGGTGAGCACGCTGGCAGCCATCGCGCTGCTTCTTCGTCGCCGGATCGCCGCGCCGCTCTACGCGGTCTCGCTGGTGGCGGTGCTGGTCCAGTTCGGCTGGACCTTCCTCGGCAGCGACGTGATCGCCGACAAGGGCGCGAGCGCGGCGATCTTCCCGCTGATCATCATCGCCATCGCCGCGTTCAGCCTTTGGTACTCCTGGCGCAAGGCGCAGGAGCGCGTGCTGCGCTAGAGTTCGCCACGCGCACGCCTCAGCGCGAACCACTTGGCCACGTTGGCGTTGTGTTCGGCCAAGGTGTTGGCGAAGACGTGGCCGCCGGTGCCGTCGGCGACCATGTACAGCGCTTCGGTCTTGGCCGGATTGAGCACCGCCAGAATCGAGGCCTTGCCCGGATTGGTGATCGGTCCCTTGGGCAGCCCGGTCATCGAATAGGTGTTGTAATCGTTGATCGCGGCGATCTCTGACTGTCTGATCCGGCGGCCGAGCGGCTTGCCGCGGGTGATCGGGTAGATGATCGTCGGATCGGCCTGGAGCAGCATGCCCGTGCGCAGGCGATTCGAGTAGAGCCCCGCCACCATCCGCCGCTCGGATGGCTTGCCGGTCTCCTTCTCGACGATCGAGGCCAGCGTCAGCGCTTCCTGCGGGGTCTTGACCACCAGGTTCGGCGCGCGTTTCGCCCAGGCTTCGGCGAGCACCTTGCGCATCGCCGCCTGCATTCGTGCGACCACCGCCGCGCGCGTTTCCCCCGTTCGAAATCGTAGCTGTCGGGCAGCAGCGAGCCTTCCTCCGGCACCGGGATTTGGCCGCTCAGAAGCGGCTGCGCCATCAGCCGATCCCACACCATGATCGAGGGCATCCCTTCGGGCACCGCGACCAATCTGCGCAACGCTTTGCCGGATTGGAGTAGGTCGAGAATTGTCGCGTTGCTGGCATGCGCGGGGAGCAGGAATTCGCCCGCCTTGATCGGAGCGGAACCGCCGAGGATCTTGGCCCGGGTGAGAAAGGCGGCGGACGAGCCGATCGCGCGCTCCTTTTCGAGCTTGGCGGCGACGCTGGTCAGGGTCGAGCCATCGGGGACGATGAATGCGGTGTCTTTTTCGAGAGGTCCGGAGCCGTACCACCCGCGCAGCCACAGGCCCGCGGCGAGGAGGGCGACGACCGCGAGGGCGCCAATTAATTTTCTGGACGTGGTCACAATAAATGTTCCCGCTCATCCCGAGCGAAGTCGAGGGATAGGCGTCAGTGCCGAACCTCGCTCAAGATGTCTCGACTTCGCTCGACATGAGCGGAGTTGGTGAATCGCCGCGCCTAATCCTCGACCGCCTTGACGATCAGGCTGGCGTTGGTCCCGCCGAAACCGAATGAGTTGTTGAGCGCGGCGCGGACCTTGCGCTTCCTGGCCTTATGGGGGACCAGGTCGACGCCCTCGGTGCCTTCGTCGGGATTGTCGAGATTGAGCGTGGGGGGGACGATCTGATCCCGGATGGCGAGGATGCAGAAGATCGTCTCGACCGCCCCCGCGCCGCCCAGAAGATGGCCGATCGCGGACTTGGTACTGCTCATCGAGGCGCCGTCGAGATCGTCGCCGAGCACGCGCTTGACCGCGCCGAGCTCGATCGTGTCGGCCATCGTCGAGGTGCCATGGGCGTTGACGTAGTCGATGTCGCCTGGTCCCATCCCGGCCTTCTTCAGCGCCATCCGCATCGCCAGTTCGGCGCCTCGGCCTTCGGGGTGCGGCGCGGTGACATGATAGGCGTCCCCCGAGAGGCCATAGCCGACCACTTCGGCGTAGATCTTCGCGCCGCGGGCCTTGGCGTGCTCGTACTCCTCGAGCACCACCACCCCGGCGCCCTCGCCCATCACGAACCCGTCGCGGTCTTTGTCGTAGGGGCGGCTGGCCTGCTGAGGCCGGTCATTATAGCTCATATTCAGCGCCCGCGCCTGCGCGAACCCGGCGACGCCGAGCGGGTTGATCGTGCCTTCGGCGCCGCCCGCGAGCATGATGTCGGCATCGTCGTCGCGGATCATCCGCGCCGCGTCGCCGATCGAGTGCGCTCCGGTCGAACAGGCGGTGACCACCGCGTGGTTGGGCCCCATCAGCCCATATTTGATAGAGACCTGGCCGCTGATCAAGTTGATCAGGCGGCCGTGGACGAAGTGTGGGGAGACCCGGCCCGGACCCTTTTCTGCCAGCACCAGCGATTCGCTCTCGATCCCCGGCAGCCCGCCGATGCCCGAACCGATCGAGCAGCCAGTGCGCTCCTTGGTCGCCTGGTCCATCTCGGTCAGGCCCGCATCCTCGAGCGCCTGCCCTGCGGCGTCGATGCCGTAAATGATGAACGGATCGACCTGGCGCTGGACCTTATGATCGACGCGCTTGTCCGGATCGAAGCCGTATTCGTGGTCCTTGGGCTTGACCTCGCACGCGATCAGACACTTCTGGCCGGTGGTATCGAACCGCGTGATCGGGCCGGCACCGCTCTTGCCCGCGATCAGATTCTTCCACGTCGTCTCAACATCGCCACCCAAGGGAGTGACAAGACCCAGCCCGGTTATGACCACACGGCGCATGCGCATCTCCAGAAAGCGACAGGCTCAAACCCGCGGGGGCTGAGCCTGTCGATGCCCGCGTTCGCCCCGAGACAGGCTCGGGGCGTGCGGAGTTGATTTGGCGGGAGCTCAGCCCTTGTTGTCGTCGATGTACTTGATCGCGTCGGAAACGGTGCCGATCTTCTCGGCCGCGTCGTCGGGAATCTCGACGCCGAATTCTTCTTCGAAGGCCATGACCAGCTCGACGATGTCGAGGCTGTCGGCGCCCAGGTCGTCGATGAAGCTCGCGTCCTCGGTCACCTTGTCGGCTTCGACGCCTAGGTGCTCGACGACGATCTTCTTAACGCGGTCCGCGGTGTCGCTCATGCAAATGCCCTTCGCGAGAGTGTGGGGGTGGATTTCAAGCTTTCGCCCTAATGAACGGGAGGGTTGCTGGCAAGTGGGGCAGACGCTGGCACGCACCGAAGCACCGAATTCCATACCCGGCCATTTTACCGTCTTTCTTCATGATTGCGGTGCAAGGCGCTAGCCCTTGGCCTGCTCCACCACCCGCAGCTGCAGCTCGCGCAGCTGTTTGGGCGTGACCGGTGCGGGAGCGTTCATCATCAGGTCTTCGGCCTTCTGGGTCATCGGGAAGACGATTACCTCGCGAATGTTGGGTTCGTCGGCCAGCAGCATCACGATCCGGTCGACCCCAGGCGCGGAGCCACCATGTGGGGGTGCACCGAACTTGAACGCGTTGATCATGCCCGCGAAGTCCGCATCGACCTGATCGCGCGAATAGCCGGCGATCTCGAACGCCTTGTACATGATCTCCGGGCGATGGTTTCGTATCGCGCCCGACGACAGTTCCACCCCGTTGCAGACGATGTCGTACTGCCAAGCCTTGATCGTGAGCGGGTCCTGCGTCTCCAGCGCCTCGAGCTCGCCCTGCGGCATCGAGAACGGGTTGTGGCTGAAATCGATCTTTTTGGCCTCCTCGTCGTACTCGAACATGGGGAAATCGACGATCCAGCACAACCGGAACGCGTCTTCCTCGATCAGCTTGAGGCTCTCCGCCGTGCGTGTGCGCGCGAGACCGGCAAGTTTAGTCGCCTGCGCCTCCTTGCCCGCGGCGAAGAACACGCCGTCGTCGGACCCCAGCCCGAGCGCGGCGACCAGCGCCGCGGTGGCTTCCTCGCCGTGGTTCTTGGCGATCGGGCCAGCGGGGACGCCTTCCTTGATGTTAATGTAGCCGAGGCCCGCATGACCCTCGCCTCGCGCCCACTCGTTCATCTCATCGAAGAACTTGCGGCTCAGTTTACCCGCTCCGGGCGCCGGGATCGCCCTGACCACCCCGCCTTCGCTCACGATCCGGTCGAATAGGCCGAACCCCGATCCCCTGAAGTGTTCGGTGACGTCGGTGATCGTCAGCGGGTTGCGCAAGTCGGGTTTGTCGCTGCCGTATTTGAGCATGGATTCGCGGTAAGGGATGCGAGGGAATGCGCCTTCGGTGACCGTCCGCCCGTTGCCGAACTCGGCGAATACCCCACCCAGCACCGGTTCGATCGCCGCGAAGACATCGTCCTGGGTCACGAAGCTCATCTCGAAATCGAGCTGGTAGAACTCGCCCGGGCTACGGTCGGCCCGGGCGTCCTCGTCTCGGAAGCATGGGGCGATCTGGAAATACTTGTCGAACCCGGCGACCATCAGCAACTGCTTGAACATCTGCGGCGCCTGGGGAAGCGCGTAGAACTTGCCTGGATGCACCCGGCTGGGCACCAGATAGTCGCGCGCGCCTTCGGGCGAGGATGCGGTCAGGATCGGGGTCTGGAACTCGGTGAAGCCCTGCTCGATCATTCGCCGCCGAAGGCTGGCGATGACCGCCGAGCGCAGCATCATGTTGGCGTGAACCTTCTCGCGGCGCAGGTCGAGATAGCGATACTTGAGGCGGATGTCCTCGGGATAATCCTGCTCACCCGCCACCGGCATCGGCAGTTCCTCCGCCGCCGAGCGCACTTCGACTTCGGTCGCGCGGATTTCGATCTCGCCGGTCGGGAGATTGCTGTTCACGGTATCCGCGGTGCGCGCGACGACCTTGCCGGTCACCGTCACCACGCTTTCCACCCTCAGTCGTTCGAGCGCAACGAACGCCGGGCTGTCGGTATCGACAACGATCTGGGTCAGCCCGAAATGGTCGCGCAGATCCACGAACAGCAGCCCGCCATGGTCGCGCTTGCGGTGGACCCAGCCCGAAAGCCGCGCCTGGGCGCCGACGTCGGCCCGGCGCAACGCCGCGCAGGTGTGGGTGCGATAGGGATGCATCGAAACTCTTTCCAAACGGCCGCGCATCATGCAGGGGAAGCGCGCGCTAACAGGGGATGCCGCCCGCTTTGTCAAGCAGCCGGAAGCCTGCCCCTACAGCATCGAAAGCCGCATCGAAACTGGCATGAAAATCCATCCCCTGATCACCACCACCGCCGCGCTCGAGGACCTTTGCGGCCGGCTGGCGAAGGCCGAGTTCATCACCGTGGACACCGAGTTCATGCGCGAGAACACCTTCTGGCCCGAGTTATGCCTGGTCCAGATCGCCGACAGCGAGGAGGCCGCGGCGATCGATCCGCTGGCTCCGGGGATCGACCTCGCCCCGCTGCTCCACCTGCTGGTCGACAACGAGGACGTGCTCAAGGTCTTCCACGCCGCCGGGCAGGACGTGGAGATCATCTTCAACCTGACCCAAAAGACCCCGCACCCGATCTTCGACACCCAGATCGCGTCGATGGCGATCAGCCAGTCGGAACAGATCGGCTATTCCAACCTGGTGGAATCTTGGCTGGGCTTCTCCGTCGATAAGGGGGCGCGGTTCACCGACTGGTCGCGCCGCCCGCTTAGCGAGCGTCAGGTCGAATACGCGATCGGCGACGTCACACATCTGGCCAAGATCTTCCCGCGGATGCTCAAACGGCTGATCAAGACCGGGCGCGGCGCATGGCTCGACGCCGAGATGGACAAGCTCGCCGACCCGGCCAACTACAAGAGCGATCCGGAGAACATGTGGCAGCGCATCCGCGCGCCCAGCCGCAACCCCGCCGTCCTTGGCCGCCTGCGCGCGCTGGCGGCGTGGCGCGAGGTAGAGGCGATGGACAAGAACATCCCGCGCGGACGGATCGCGCGCGACGAGACGCTGGCCGACATTGCAGGACACCCCCCGCAGCACCAGGCCGATCTCGCCAAGGTCCGCGGCCTCTCGGCCGGTTGGCGCGACAACGAGATCGGGCGGCGGATGATGGCCGCGCTCGATGGCGCCAGGCCGCTGACCGAAGACGAGATCCCGGCGCGCGCGGCGCGCGCGCGCCGCTCGGCAAGGAGGGCGCGCTGGTCGCCGACCTGCTCAAGCTGCTGCTCAAGATTCGCTGTCGCGAGGCCGACATCGCCGCCCGCCTTCTGACGCGCAGCGACGACCTGGAGGCGCTTGCGGCGGGCCAGCGCAAGGGGCTGGCGATCCTCGAGGGCTGGCGCTGGGAGGTGTTCGGCAAGGACGCGCTGGAGTTGGTCGAGGGCAAAACCGCGTTCGCCGTGGTTGGCGGCAAGCTCAAGATGGCGCACATCGACGACATCGGCGGCGGCAGCGCCGATGCGGTGGCGCATGTGGGCTGATGGCCGCGGGTGACCACCTACCATCCTACCCTCAAGCAGCTCCAATATCTCGTCGCCTTGCACGAGCACGGCCATTTCGGCCGTGCGGCGGAAAGCTGCTTCGTTTCGCAATCGACCCTCTCGGCAGGCCTGCGCGAACTTGAATCGCTGCTCGGCGTGGTTCTCGTCGAGCGCACTCGGCGGGTGGTCCGCTTCACCCCGCTGGGCAACCGGGTAGTGGCCAAGGCGCACCGCCTGCTGCGCGAGGCGGAGGAGTTGAGCGAGCTGGTCCAGTCGAGCGGCCAGCCGCTGGCCGGCGAACTGCGGATGAGCGTGATCCCCACGATCGCGCCGTTTCTGCTGCCCAAGATTCTGCCGCGCCTGCGCCAGGAGCGGCCGCTGCTCAAGCTGTTCCTGCGCGAGGAGCCCAGCGCTGCGGCGATCGAATCGCTCCACCACGGCCGCGCCGACTGCGTCTTGCTCGCGCTGCCCTTCGCTACTGGCGAGGTCGAGTGCGAGGCATTGTTCGACGACGCGCTGTTCGTCGCCTTCCCCAAGGACGACCCGCGCGATCCGCCCGCCAGCATCGTGCCCGCCACGATCGACGAATCGCGACTGCTGCTGCTCGAGGACGGCCACTGCCTCAAGGGATCATGCACTGGCCGCCTGCAACCGCCCCGAAATGCGCGCCAGCGCGACGATGATCGGCACTTCGCTGCACACCCTGGTGCAAATGGTCGACAACGGCCTGGGGCTGACGATGCTGCCCGCGATGGCGTTGGAGGCGGGCATCCTGCGCGACACCCAGATCGTCGCGCGCCCCCTAGACTCCGCCAACGCCTCTCGCCGGATCGCGCTGGTCTGGCGCAAGAACTCACCCCGCGGCGACGAGTTCAGGATGCTGGCGGGGGAATTGCGGGCGGGGTGAGCGCCGACTCAATCCATGTGCTTCAGGCCCACCCTCAGATAGTCCCAGCCGGTGATCACCGTTAGCGCCGCTGCGGCCCACAGCGTGGTCAGGCCGACTGTGTGCGGCACGTTGGCTTCGATTCCGAGCACCCACACGTTCCACCGCGGCAGCGCGTTGCCGAGGATCAACGCGCCCAGGCAGACGAGCTGGAAGGTTGTCTTCCACTTGGCCAGGCGGCTGACCGGGATCGAGACCTGCAGGCCGCCGAGGAACTCGCGCAGGCCCGAGACGGCGATCTCGCGGATCAGGATCACCAGACCCGCGATCACGTGCATGTCGCCCACGTAGGGCCCGCGCATCACCCCTTGCGCGGCGAGCACCAGGATCACCGCGGCGATCATGATCTTGTCGGCAATCGGATCGAGGAACTGACCGAGGCGGCTGACCTGCTTGCTCGCGCGCGCGAGATAGCCGTCGAAATAGTCGGTGATGCCCATCAGGCAGTACATCGCGAAGGCCAGGCCATAGCCCAGTTCCCAGGTCGGCCACCACAGCAGGAACGCCAGCAGCGGCACCGCGACGATCCGGCTCAGCGTGAGCGCGTTGGGCAGCGTCAGCATCCGCCCGCGCGGAACCGTTCCGGGTGCCAAGGTTGCGTCTCCGCCAAATGTCTTGTCCGCGCTCGACATGGCGCTAGACAGTGGCCCCGAACGAAGATGCTGGCAAGGATCGCATGACCACTTCGACGCATCTCGTCCATTCGCGACGTTTCCTGCCCCTGTTCGTCACCCAACTTCTCGGCGCCTTCAACGACAACCTCTTCAAGAACGCGATGGTGCTGTACGTGGTTTACAGCATCTACAACTCGGCCGAGGCCGAAGCCCAGTTCAGCGCGATCGCCAGCGGGCTGTTCATCCTGCCGTTCTTCGTACTCTCAGCGCTCGCCGGGCAGTTGGCCGACATGCGCGACAAGGCGCGGATCATCCGCATCGTCAAGGCCTGCGAGATCGCGATCATGCTGGTCGGCGCGGCTGGGCTGCTGCTCGCCTGGCGCAGCGGGGGCGCGAGCGCCATCGCGATCCCGCTGATGCTGACCGCGCTGTTCGCGATGGGGGTCCATTCGACGTTCTTCGGCCCGATCAAGTACGCAATTTTGCCGCAGCATCTCGAACCCGGCGAAGTCCTCGCCGGAACCGGGCTGGTCGAGGCGGGAACCTACATCGCGATCCTGGCGGGGACGATCCTGGCGGGGTGGATTCCGGTCGAATGGGCTGCGGCAGGGGTGATCGTGACCGCGCTGCTCGGCTACACGGTGAGCCGCGAGGTGCCCGACGCCCCGCCGCTCAGCCCCGGCGAGCCGCTCGATTTCCACCTCGTCCGCTCGTCGGTGCGGTTGGTGGGCAACACCCTCCACGATCGCCGGGTGTTCCTGGCAATCACGGCGATCAGCTTTTTCTGGACCATCGGTGCGGTGCTGTTCATCCAGTTCCCCCCGCTTGCCAAGAACGTGCTCGAGGCGAGCAAGGAAGTCGCCAGCCTCTTCCTGGTGGTGTTCTCGATTGGGGTGGCGATCGGTTCGATGTCGATCAACGCCCTGCTCAAGGGGCGGGTTTCGGCGCGCTTCGCCACCGGATCGGTAATCCTGATGGCCGGGTTCGTGGTGATTTTCTACATCGTCTGCCGCGGGTGGGCCGGGCACCCCGCGGACGGCCTGCTGAATGTCTCCCAATTCCTGCGCCAGCCGCTAGCGGGCCCCCTGCTGGTCGCGCTGCTGGGGATCGCGGTGACCGGGGGCATGTTCGTCGTCCCGCTCTACGCCTTCCTGACCACCTTCGTCGACAAATCGCAGACCGCGCGGACGATCGCGGCGAACAACATCGTCAATTCAGGCGCGATGGTGGTCGGGTCCCTGCTGGCGGTGGGGCTGTCCGCCGCGGGGGTCTCGATCGTCGATCAATTGCTGCTCAGCGCGGGGATGTGCCTGATCTCGGCCTGGTTGGCACAAAAGCTGTTCCAGGCAGAGAAGCGCGGCTGCCCTTCCACGCTCACGCGATAAACGCGCTCACTGCGAGGAAGCAGGCGCAATAGGCCATACCGAAATCGCGCGCGTCCTGCATCGTCAGGCCGGTGCTCTGGCGGATCTGGCGCTTGAGCGCGAGAAAGCGGAGCCGGGTGCGGAACGCGTTGGGCTGGGCGGGGCGCATCAGGGCGAGAGAACGACTCATGCCGGCAATGCTATGCCCTGTGCGAAAATCCTAACAGTGCGTTTACCACGATTGTGCGGGTCAAGCCGATCCCGGCGCGGGCCCTTTGCTCATCGCGACGATCCGCTCCCACTCCTCGGGCCGCACCGGCGCGACCGACAGGCGCGACTGACGCAGCATTTCCATCGCCGCAAGTTCGGGAGTGGCCTTGATTTCCTTGAGCGAGACGCCGCGTTTCAGCTTCCTGACGGGTTTGACCTTGACCGCCGCCCACTTGCCCGTTTCGTCCTTGGGATCCTTCAAGCCGGGCACGCTGATCTTCATGATTCCGACGATCTCCAGCCCGATGTTGGAGTGGTAGAAGAACGCCTCGTCGCCCTTGTTCATCGCCTGGAGATGGAGCTTGGCGGCGTGGTTGCGCACACCGTCCCACGTGCCCTCCCCCTCGGCAACAAGGTCGTCCCAGCCATAGACGTCGGGTTCCGACTTCATCAGCCAATAGCTTTTGGTCATGAATTTGCTCTCCGCTAACGCTAGGGGATGGCCATAGACATCCTTATTGGACGATTCCATGGACCTCGATACCCTCCCGGTGCTGTCGCTCGCCGACGCGCCCGACCTCCTTGCGCGCGATCTGGGCGACAGCTTCCGTACCTTTGGTTTCGCCATGGTCAGGGACCACGGCCTCGATCCGGCGCTGGTGCGCCGCGCCCGGGATCTGACCGCGCAATTCTTCGCGCTGCCCGAGGCGGAGAAGCGCAGCTACCTGATCCCCGGACAGGGCGGCGCGCGCGGCTACACAGCGTTCGGCACCGAGATCGCCAAGGGCGCCAAGGCTCACGATCTCAAGGAATTCTGGCATGTCGGACGCGATCTGCCGCCGGGCCATGCGCTGGCGGATTCGATGCCGCCCAACGTCTGGCCGGCGCGACCCGCCGGCTTTCGCGAGACGTTTGAGAGGCTATACGCCGAACTCGACAGGGTCGGCGCGACGATCCTGAGCCGAATCGCGGTGTGGCTGGGCCTCGACGAGCAATGGTTCGACCCGGCCATAAAAGACGGCAACTCGGTGCTGCGACTGCTCCATTACCCGCCGGTGCCGAGCGTCGAAGGCGGAGCGATCCGCGCCGGAGCGCACGAGGACATCAATCTGATCACTCTGCTGTTGGGGGCGGAGGAAGCTGGGCTCGAACTGCTGACCAAAGACGGCAAGTGGCTGGCGGTCGACCCGCCCGAAGGCGCGCTGGTGGTCAACATTGGCGACATGCTTCAGCGGCTGACCAACCACGTGCTGCCCAGCACCACCCACCGCGTGCGCAATCCGGATGGCCCGAGGGCAGCGCACAGCCGGTATTCGATGCCGTTCTTCCTGCACTTGCGCAGCGACTTCCCGTTCGTCACGCTGCCGCAGTGCGTGACCGAGCGAAATCCGGATCGGTATCCGATAAATGGACAAGCACCGATCACCGCCGACGACTATCTGCAGGAGCGTCTGCGCGAGATCGGCCTTAAGAATTAGCTAGATTGGACCGTTGACCTAGATCAATCTCGCAATTTCATCGGTCAGCCATCTTGTCGGGGAATTTCGGCTAAACATCGCGGCAGGGGGCTGGGAAAAAAATGCGTCGCACAAGCCTGATCCTAGGCTTTACCGCGCTCGCGCCACTGGCGATTCTTGCCGCGACGGTTACCGCGGGGCAACTGCGCAAGCAAAGCGCCGAAGCGGTAAGCCGCGCGCTGACCGCCGCGCGTGCCGTCAATGCCAGGGTCGATGGGGAGTTGATGGCCGACGACGCGGCGCTTCAGGTTCTCGCGGGCGCGACCCTAATCCAGAAGAAGGATTGGGAGGGCGCGCGGCTGCGCTTCGACCGAGTGATGCGCCATCGGCCGGGCTGGCGGGATATCCGGCTCATCGATCGCTCGACGGGGCGGCCGATCTTTTCGGTTCGTGACGGGGTCGTGGCCCCGGACGCACAGGGCGCCGGGCTTGTTCCCCAAACGTGGCCAGACCGAAGCACGATCGGCAATGTCGCGGGCGCGGGCCATGGCTGCCCATGTATCGCGATCGATCGCCGCGCCGGAGAGGATGGCACGCTTCCCTATGTGATCGAGGCCAGCATCGGTCTGGACAAGTTCCAGGCTATTCTAATGCGCGAGATCGCCGCGGCCGATCTGCGGTCCGAAAGCGTGTCGGCGATCGTCGATCGCCAGGGCCGCTTCCTTGCTCGCTCCCTCGACTTTCGAAATCGCGCCGGTACCCCCGGCTCCGCCTCGCTGCGCCAGTCCATCGCCCGCGCTTCGGACGGCACTTACGAAGGGGTGACCCTCGAAGGTTTGCGAAACCGGTCGGCCTTCGCCACATCTTCGTTCAGCGGTTTCTCCACGCACATCGCGATGCCATCGGCACGCTTCAGCCGCCTGGGCGCCGGATCGCTGGGCCTGACTTTGGCTGCAGTGGCGCTGGCGCTGCTCGTCGCGATGATCGCCATGCGCTTTGCCTGGTTGGAACAGGTGCGGTGGCGCGGCGACCAGCAACGGCTTGTGCAAAGCCAGAAGATGGAGGCGCTGGGGCGGTTCGCGAGTGGAGTGGCGCATGATTTCAACAACGTGCTCCAGGTGATCCTGAACAGCTTGCCGGGGATCGAGCGCACTTCGACCGATCCGGCGACCTTGCGCAAGGCGTCTCTGATCCGGCAGGCCGCTGAAAAGGGCGCGGGGCTGACCGCCGAACTGCTCCAATTCGCCCGCGACAAGCCGATCGATCTCGAGCGGGTCGAACTGGCGCCGCTGTTGTCCGACATCGAGGGGCTGATCGTGCGCGTGCTGGGCAATGATATCGCGCTGGAAACCAGCCTGGCTGCGCCCGGCCTGGCGATCCGTACCAATCGCGCGGCGCTGGAGATGGCCCTACTCAACCTCGCCGGCAACGCCCGCGATGCGATGCCTGATGGCGGCAAACTGCGGATCGCGGGACGCAACTCGGACAAGACCGGCTGCGTCGATCTGGAAATCTGCGACACCGGAACGGGCATGCCCGAGGATGTTGCCACGCGCGCCCTCGATCCGTTCTTCACCACCAAGGCAGTGGGCAAGGGCACTGGACTGGGGCTCGCCCAGGTCCACAGTCTGGTCCTGCAATCGAACGGGTCGATCCACATCGAGTCCAGTCCCGGTGCGGGAACAACGGTCCGGCTGGTGTTTCCGGAAGCCTAGCTGGTGGCCGAGCAATGATATTGTCCAAACCGCGCCCAGGCGTGTAAGGGCCGGGCCGCACCACCAATCGAGACCCTGATTTCATGACCGCATACAAAGCCCCCAGCTTCGCCGACCGCCAGGCCGCCGCCGCCGCGCGCGCGACAAGGCGCTGGCCAAGCTCAAGGCCAAGCCCCCGCTCGACCCTGAACTGGTCGCCGAACGCAAGGCCGCAGCCGAGCGCAAGGCAGCGGCCGCCGAGGAGAAACGGCTCGCGAAAATCGCCGAGCGCGAAGCGGCCAAGGCCGAAGCCGCCCAGCGTGCGGCCGAAGCTGCCGCCGCAGCCGAAGCAGCCAAGAAGCCCGAATTGACCGAAGAACAGAAGAAGGCTGAACGCGACGCCCGCTATGCAGCAAGGAAGGCCCGCAAAAAGCGGTAGGAAGTTTCCGGCAGTCTCCACCCCCGCTCTTGTCGAGCGGGAGCGGAGGCGCATCCGTCGAGACATCGTCCCCAACGCCGACCAGGCGCGCGTGTCTCGACCCCGCCCTGCGAGTCTGCTCGACATCGGTGGGCGTGGGGGGCCTGGAGCGTAGAGCGAACCCTTACCGTCCCCCGAACAGCTGCCTTCCCGCCAGGTCGAGCATGATCTCCTCGCTCCCCCCGCCAATCGCGTTGACCCGAACCTCGCGGTAGATCCGTTCGACCTTGCTGCCGGTGATATAGCTCGCCCCGCCGAGCACCTGCGCGGCTTCGCGGGCGACCGCCTCCAGCATCCGCGTCGCCTGAACTTTCAGCATCGCGAAGTCGGCCGGGCGATCCTTGCCCTCGCGAACCTGCCACGCGCACAGGTCGACCCATGCCTGAGTCGCCTCGATCTGGCGCTCCATGTCGGCAAGCTTGATCCGGATCGATTGATGCCCGACGAGAGGCTTGCCGAAGGTCTGGCGGGTTTGCGCCCACGCCACTGCCTCGGCCATCGCCACCCGGGCATAGGCGCAGCAGCCCATCGCCATGCCAAGCCGTTCGGCATTGAAATTGCGAACGATCCCGATGAAGCCGCCGTTCTCGGGGCCGATGAGATTGCTGGCGGGGACGCGCACACCGTCGAAATGGATCGCGGCGGTGTCCGAGCAGCGCCAGCCCATCTTGTCGAGCCGGGTCCGGCTGACGCCGGGCGAGTCCATCGCGATGAGCAGCAGCGAGATTCCGCCCGCCCCCGGCCCGCCGGTCCGCACCGCCGCCGTCAGCCAATCGGCGCGCATCCCGCTGGTGATGAACATCTTGCCGCCATCGACGACGTAGTGATCGCCGCCAGGGCCGCTGGACCGACGCGCTGTGGTCTTGAGATTGGCGACGTCCGACCCGCCCCCAGCCTCGGTAATCCCAAGCGCTATGATCTTCTCCCCAGCCAGCACCCGCGGGGCGACGCGGCGCTTCAGTTCGTCCGAACCCAGCGCAAGGATCGGCGGCAGCCCGATCCCGTGGGTCATCAGTGAAGCCCCCAGCCCGCCCGCACCGACCGCTGCGAGTTCCTCGGTCACCACCAGCGAATGGAAGTTGTCGAAGCCTTGGCTGTGCCCGCCGTACTCCTCGGGATACCGCAGCCCCAGGATGCCGGCCTCGGCCGCCTTGCGGTGGAGTTCGCGCGGCAGCTCGCCCTCGGCCTCCCAGCGATCGATGTGCGGGGCGATCTCGCGCGCCACGAAGCGCCGGACGCTCATCGCCAGCGCCTCGTGGGTTTCGTCGTAATAGGGACAGCGGGCGCGCCAGGCATCGAATGCGGTCATGACGCAAGGCTGGAAGGGCCCAGCGAGATCGTCAACCTAAACCCCGACCAAGTCGAGCGAGGTCAAGGGATCGCGCGTTGCGCGAGACCTCTCGACCTCGCTCGGCTTGAGCGGCAAGTGTGTGCGACGTTCTGTTCGCAGTAATCAAGCAAGGGATAAAGTGCAGCCGCCGCGCGTTGGGGCGGCAGGAGTAGTTCGGGCCGCTAGATGTACGCAGCGCAGCAGAACAGGACCGCCTCGGCGCTCGCTTCGACGGCTATCGTCGCGGGGATCGGCGCGATGCTGATGTTCGGGCTGCAGGCCGGCGTCGTCAAACAGGCGGCCGATGCGTTGGTTGCGATCGATCTTCTGCCACCGCGGCCAACGCCGGCCCCTACCCCCACCCCGCCGCCAAAGGTTACTCAGAAATCTGCGCCCAAAGGCGATCCCGGGCAGCGCAATCTGAAGAACGAGGCGACCCAGATCGTCGCGGTCAAACCGCCTGTGATCATCCTCAAGCCACCTCCAGTGGTCGTCGCGACGACCCCCGCGAACACCGGCAACGCCACCCAGAGCGGCGCTTCCGATCGCGCCGGACCGGGCCAGGGCGCGGGCGGATATGGCAGCGGCCTGGGCGGGGGGGCGACGGCGGTGATGGCGACGGGATCAACCGGGAAACACCGCCGCGCCCGATCCGTGACCGGCTGGCTTACAAGTACATCCCCGACGATGTCGGCGAGCCGGGTGAAACTGTCTCGTTGGGGGTCGTCTACATCGTCAACCCCGACGGCCACGTTTCCAACTGCCGGGTCGACCGAACCAGCGGCTATCCGCGGTTCGACCGCCTCGCCTGCCAGTTGATCGAGGAGCGCTTCCTCTTCCGCCCCGCCCGTGACCGCTCGGGCAAGGCGGTCAGTACCCGCGTCGGGCAGGACCACTATTGGGAGATACCGCGCGATGTCGATCGCGGTCGATGAACGGTATCAGGCGGCGCCAGTCGCAACGAAACCCAGGAACAGCGCCGACGCCGCGATCATCACCAGCGTCGCAGCCCAGCCGAACGCGGTCTGCGCGGACGAGACGGTCAACCGCCCCATCGCCCGCGGATTGCGCACGATCAGCATCATGATGACCATCAGCGGGCCCGCCAGAACGCCGTTCACCACAGCCGCCCAGTACAGCGCGCGCGCCGGATCGATTCCTACTCCGTTGAGCGCCGCGCCCGCCAGCGTGGTGGCGGCAATGGTTCCGTAAAACAGGCGAGCCGACAGCGGCTTGGCGTCAAGACTCCCGGCGATGCCCGCCATCTCGGTCACCGCATAGGCCGCCGATCCCGCAAGCACCGGGACCGCCAGGAGCCCGGTGCCGATGATCCCCACCGCGAACATCGCGAAAGCGAACTGGCCGGCAATCGGTCGCAACGCCTCCGCCGCCTGCGACGAGGTCGCGATGTCGCGCACCCCGCTGGCGTGAAGCGTCGCCGCGGTGGCAAACACGATTGCCAGCGAAATTAGCGTGCTGAACGCCATTCCCGTCAGCGTATCGAGGCGGATTCGCTTGAGCTCCGGACCCGCGGACTTCGGCGTCAGGCACAAGGGCTTGGCGTGGTGTCGGTGCTGCTCTTCGATTTCTTGGCCGGCCTGCCAGAAGAACAGGTAGGGACTGATCGTGGTGCCCAGAATTGCGACGAACGCAGTCGCGTAGGCGGCGTTGAACTGAAGCTCGGGCACCACCAGCGAGCGCAAGGCATGGCCCCACGGCACCCCGGCGACGAGCACGACGGCGACGTAGGTGAACAAGGAAAGCGTGGTCCACTTGAGGATCGCGGCATAGCGCGGGTAGCTCAGCCCCACCTCCAGCACGATGCAGACGATTCCGAAAAGCAGCGTGTAGAGCGCCGTGCTCCCCCCGATCAGCAGGCTCAGCGCCGCGCCCATCGCGCTCAAATCGGCACCCAGGTTGACGATATTGGCCACGAGCAGCAGCGACACCATCGCGTAGAGCAGCGACGGCGGATAATGGCGCCGCAGATTGCGAGCGATACCCGCGCCCGTGATCCGCCCGATCTCCGCCGCGATCTGTTGGATCGCGACCATCAGCGGAAAGCTGAGCACGAAGGTCCAGGCCAGCCCATAGCCGAACTCGGCCCCGACCTGGCTGTGCGTGCCGATTCCGCTGGGATCGTCGTCCGCTGCGCCGGTGATCAGCCCCGGGCCGAGCGCCTTGAGGAAGGCGCGGAAGCTCTTGGGTTGGTCTTCGGGGGTTTCGGTCACAAATGTCTGTCGCACGGGCCAGCCCCGCTGGCAAACAAACGCCGCTACCCGGCGCTTTCCACCGGCATCACGTTGTATTTCCGCACCTCGGCCTGGCTCAGGCAATAGCGCGTCGACTTGTTCGCCCCGCTGGCGACGGCCTGCTGCTTGTACATCACGTCGGTCAGCAGCTTGCGGCTGATTCCCATACGGATGAGGAAATCGTTGTCCTCGCTGGCCAGCATCGCGCTCGATTGCTCGATCTCGCCGATCAGCTTGATCGTTTCCTCGGTGCCTTCGCCGACCGACAGGTCGATGACGTCGCGGTCCTGGGTGTGGGTGAACATGTGGACCATGAACACCCCACCCGGCTCCACATAGCGCCGGTCACCGCCCATGAAAATGAAGTTGCAACTGGAAAAGCAGGTCCAACCCGCGGGAATCCGCGTCGCCATTCCCGGAAAGCTGCGGATCACGCGGCCCGCGGCATTGCCCGCCTCGGCATCGCCGCCGCGCGACTTGAGCCAGATTTCCTCGATCTTGTCGTCCTTGTCGATCGCCGCCTTGAGCCGCGCGGGAAGCGTATCCTCGACCACGCCGTCGAGGATCAGCACGTGCTTGCCGTCCTTCACCGCCGGGGTGATCGTCATGATCTTGAGCGGACCCCAATCGGGCTGGCCCGGGCAGCTTGGGTTGTCCGGATCGGGACCGGACGCGCCCGCCGCCTGTTTGGCGGGAGCGGCGGCAACGGTGGCCAGCGCGGCCAGCGTCAGCAGAGTGCGGCCCACTGCGATCACGGATCAGGCCATCAGCGAATAGCGCGCCTGGCCGGGGGCCTTGCACATCCGCTTGTTGGCGGTGGTCTCTTCGCCGTTGACGATGACCACGTCGGAAACGGTGATGCATTGCGAGGCCATGGCGAGCTGCTTGTCCTTGCCCTTGCCTTTGCCGGGGTTTCCGGCAGGCGCCGCGGGAGCCTGCTCGACCGCGACGATGGTCGACTTGCCTTTTACGTCCTTGCGGCTGGCCGAGGTCCATTCGGCGGTCTGGCCGACCATGACCTGGCCGCTATCGTCGCCGCGGGTCACCGCCAGCGTGGCGTCGGCGGCCTGCTTCTGCTCTTTCTGGTCGAGCTTGCAGGCGATCGCGTTGGTCAGGATCGTGGCGAACTCCGGAAGCGGAACGAAGCTGGCAAAGCGCCCGCCGACGCGATTGGCCATCGATCCGGCCATGCTGCCCATGATCGAGGCGCCGACGCTCTTCTTCTTTCCCTCGGGGCAGCCGCTGCTGGAGGTGTCGGCGGTCGAACTCTTCTTGCCCAGCGAGCCCAGGCTCAAGCCCCCGAACTGCGCCTGCGCGGCAGGCGCGGCGGCAAACGCCACCGCCGCGACGCCCAGGCTCGCAGTGCGAATGAATTGGTGAAGTGCGTTCACGGTTGTGCCCCCGATGCTGGTCAGCGGGCCGGCAGCGCCCGCGCCCCTTGCCTAAGCGGGAAAAATACGCCCCGCTGTGATCCAGGTCAATTGCGCGTTGTTAAAGCGATGGTGGAGCCTAGCGGGATCGAACCGCTGACCTCCTGCATGCCATGCAGGCGCTCTCCCAGCTGAGCTAAGGCCCCGTAACCATCATGTCCGCGCCCTGGGGTGGCGCGCGGAAGCGGCCTCTTATTGCCGGGGGGCGGTGCTGGCAAGATGGAAATGGCGGCTACTTGCCCTCCCCCTTTAGGGGAGAGCATACGAAGCCTTGCGAGCTTGCTCGCTAGGCGAAGTTGGAGAGGGGGAGGCAGTACAGCGCCCGGCCTCGCCCCTCTCCAAGCTGCGCTAGCTTCTTGCCGAAGCAAGCTTTGCTATCCTCTCCCCTGAAGGGGTGAGGGTTTTTTCAGTCAATGTTCTTCGTCGGTCTCGACCCCGGCCACGCCGAGATCATCGTCACCGCCGAGATCGACGTCGTTGTCCGGCGAATCCTCGTCGTCGTCGACACCTTCGAGATCCTCGTCGCCCAGGTCGGCGTCGTCGGCGGGCTCGACCTTCTCCTTGACCTGCTCATACGGAACCGGCTGCTTCGACTTGAGCACCGGCTCGGGCTGCCAGGCATAGCCGCACTCGACGCAAGTGACCGGATCGTCCTTGCCCAGGTCGTAGAAGCGGGTGCCGCATTTCGGGCAGCCGTGCTTGGCGCCCCATTCTGGCTTGACCATGAAAATCCTCGAGATTGGCGAACGGGCGGGTAGCTCGCTCGAACGAACGGTTGATGGGGGCGGTGCGCGGTGGGTTCAAGATTCTTGATCCCCCGGGCACACCGGGCGGCGCGCCTTGCCATAGCGCACCCCCGCTGTCAAAAGCCGCGCGCCCCAAGGACCCCGATGCCCGACCCTTCCCCCCCACCCCCTCGCCGTTTCCTCCCCGCCGGACCGTTGCGCGGCACCATCCGCGTGCCCGGCGACAAGTCGATCAGCCACCGCGCGCTGATGCTCGGCGCGCTGGCGATCGGCAAAACCACGATCCGCGGATTGCTCGAAGGCGAGGATGTATTGGCCACAGGCCGGGCGCTGACCCAGATGGGCGCGACGATCAGCAAGGGCAGCCAGGGCGAATGGCGCGTCCACGGCGTCGGCGTCGGCGGGCTGATGCAGCCGCGCGAAGCGCTCGACATGGGCAATTCGGGCACGTCGACCCGGCTATTGATGGGTCTCGTCGCCAGCCACCCGATCACCGCGACCTTCACTGGCGACGCCAGCCTGTCGCAGCGGCCGATGGGCCGCGTGATCGAGCCGTTGTCGCGGATGGGCGCAGAGTTCACCGCCAGCAGTCCGGATGTCGGGGGCGGCACGCTGCCGCTGACGGTCCGCGGCCTGTACCCGGCGGTGCCGATCGAATACCGTCTGCCCGTCGCTAGCGCGCAAGTGAAAAGCGCGGTGCTGCTCGCCGGGCTCAACACGCCCGGTGTCACCACGGTGATCGAGCCGGTGCCGACCCGCGACCATTCCGAGCGGATGCTGCGCGGGTTCGGCGCCGAATTGACCGTCGAAGAGGCCGACGGCGAGCGGATCATCCGCCTGACCGGCGAGGCCGATCTCAAGCCTCAGGACATCGAAGTTCCCGGCGACCCCAGCTCCGCCGCGTTCTTCATTGTCGCCGCCACCATCGTGCCGGGCAGCGAGCTGACGATCGCGAACGTCGGCCTCAACCCCACCCGCTGCGGCCTGGTCCACGTTCTGCGCGACATGGGTGCCGACATTGCCGAGACCAACCCGCGCGTAGTTGGCGGCGAACCCGTCGCCGACCTGATCGTCCGCCACGCGCCGCTCAAGGGCATCGAAGTAGACCTGCGCGTTGTCGCCAGCATGATCGACGAGTTCCCGGTGTTCTTCGTCGCCGCCGCGCTGGCCGAAGGCCAGACAAGCACGCGTCACCTCGAAGAGTTGCGGGTCAAGGAATCCGATCGCCTGGCGACGATGGCCGTCGCGCTGGCGGCGATCGGCGCGCGGGTGGTCGAACGTCAGGACGGGCTGGTCATCCAGGGTAGCGGAGGCGAGCCCTTGCACGGCGGCGGCCCGATCGCCACGCGCCTCGACCACCGCATCGCGATGAGCATGGCCGTGGCCGGCCTCGTCAGTCGCGACGGCGTCGAAGTCGACGATACCAGCCCGATCGCCACCAGCTTTCCGGCTTTCGAGGCGCTGCTGGCATCGGTGAGCGGCCGATGAGCGCCGCCTGGGTCAACGCCGACTGGGCCAATATCATCGGTCTGATGGGCAGCGCGATCTTCATTGCGGCGTTCGCCTATGCCAACGCCGCCGCAAGGCTCGACAAGGTGATGTTCAATGTCGCCAACCTGATCGGCGCGGTCTTGCTGCTCGCATCGCTATGGGTCCACTTCAACCTCGCCGCGTTCGTGCTTGAAGCGGCATGGGCGGTGATTGCAGCGTGGGGCCTGGTCAAGGCTTTGCGCGAGCGGCGGCGCGGGAGCACCGGATGATCATCGCGGTCGATGGCCCGACCGCCTCGGGCAAGGGCACCATCGCCAGGGCCCTTGCCGCGCATTTCGGGTTGCCGCATCTCGATACCGGGCTGCTCTATCGCGCCGTGGGTCGCCAGGTCGAGCTGGCTGGAGGCGACCCGGACGATCCGGCGGTGGCGCTGGCGGCGTGCGATTTCGCTGAAAGCCTGCTGACCGATCCGGCGCTCCGCAGCGAGATCGTGGGCGGGCTGGCGAGCCGGGTCTCGATCCATCCCGCGGTCCGCCGCGCGCTGTACGATCGCCAGCGTGCCTTCGCCACCCAGCCCGGCGGCGCAGTGCTCGACGGACGCGACATCGGCACCGTCATCGCACCCGAGGCCGAGGTGAAGCTGTATGTCACCGCATCCGTCGAAGCCCGTGCCCAACGCCGCTTCGCCGAAATGCGCAAGCGCGGCGAGGCGGTGTCGCTGGCGGCGATCGAGGACGACCTGCACCGCCGCGACCAGCGCGACAGCGGCCGCGCCGATGCGCCGCTGCGCGCCGCGGACGACGCGCTGACGCTCGACAACTCGCACCTTAGTGCCGAACAGTCGGTCGCCGAAGCGATCCGCCTGGCCGAGAACGGCCGGCGCTAGAACTTTTGATTTTCCTACACGGGGTGCCTCGTGCCACCCCGGCGCGATGCGCGCCTCGTTCCTCAACCCCCGCGGCGGTGCCGGCGCGTCTACGAAAGGTCACACCGCCTTTCCCGCCGCGCCAGGAAATCCGCGGGTGTGGCGCCTAAGGTCACAGAGTTTCAAACGGCGTCCCGCGGTCCATGCAAGCGCCGCTTTCGCTTGCCTTTTGGTGCTTCCGCGACTAGGCGCGCCGAGTTCAACGGATCGTCAGACCCTTCGAACCCTCGCTATGGCATCCGGCCCGGCGGGGAGAGCGGCCCTTTTTGGCCCGCGCGCGGCAATCCCGCCGTTCGCGGAGAAAAGACCGGCGGAACCAACCGCCCGGCCGGCAACGACAGTACGGGAATACAACTGAACATGGCATCACTCGCCAACCCCACCCGCGACGATTTCGCCGCGATGCTCGATGAATCGCTGGGCGGCAGTGCCGACGGCGGCTTCGAGGGACGCGTCGTCAAGGGTACGATTACCGCGATCGAAAACGACAAGGCCGTCATCGACGTCGGCCTGAAGAGCGAGGGCCGCGTCGCCCTGCGCGAATTCGCCGCCCCCGGCCAGCCGCACGGCCTTTCGGTCGGCGATGAAGTCGAAGTCTACGTCGACCGCGTCGAGAACGCAGACGGCGAAGCGATGCTCAGCCGCGACCGCGCCCGCCGCGAAGCCGCGTGGGACAAGCTCGAAAACGAATTCGGCGAAGGCAAGCGCGTCGAAGGCACGATCTTCGGCCGGGTCAAGGGCGGCTTCACCGTCGACCTCGACGGCGCCGTGGCGTTCCTGCCGGGCAGCCAGGTCGACATCCGCCCGGTTCGCGACGTCGGCCCGCTGATGGACCAGAAGCAGCCGTTCCAGATCCTCAAGATGGATCGCCGCCGCGGCAACATCGTGGTCTCGCGCCGCGCGGTCCTCGAAGAAACCCGCGCCGAACAACGTTCGGGCCTGATCGAGAAGCTGGCCGAGGGCCAGGTGATCGACGGCGTGGTCAAGAACATCACCGACTACGGCGCGTTCGTCGACCTTGGCGGCATCGACGGCCTGCTCCACGTCACCGACATGAGCTACAAGCGGGTCAACCACCCGAGCGAGGTCATCAACATCGGTGACGTCGTCAAGGTTCAGATCATCCGCATCAATCCCGAGACGCAGCGCATCTCGCTGGGCATGAAGCAGCTTGAAAGCGATCCGTGGGATGGCGTCGCGGCCAAGTATCCGGTCGGCGCCAAGCTCAAGGGCGTGGTCACCAACATCACCGAATACGGCGCTTTCGTCGAGCTCGAAGCCGGGATCGAGGGCCTCGTCCACGTTTCCGAGATGAGCTGGACCAAGAAAAACGTCCACCCCGGCAAGATCGTCAGCACAAGCCAGGAAGTCGACGTGATGGTGCTGGAGGTCGACAGCGACAAGCGCCGGATCAGCCTCGGCCTCAAGCAGGCGCATTCGAACCCGTGGGACGACTTCGCCGAGAAGCACCCGATCGGTTCGATCGTCGAGGGCGAAGTCAAGAACGCCACCGAGTTCGGCCTATTCATCGGGCTGGATGGCGACGTCGACGGCATGGTCCACATGTCCGACATCGCCTGGGGCATCTCGGGCGAGGACGCGCTGGCGCTCCACCGCAAGGGTGAGCCGGTCAAGGCCGTGGTGCTCGACGTCGACGTCGACAAGGAGCGCATCAGCCTGGGCATGAAGCAGCTCGAAAAGGGTGCTCCGGCGGTCGGTTCGGCCTCGGCCAGCAGCTCCGGCGCGGCCGGCGGTGCGGGCGGCCTGCGCAAGGGCGAAGTCGTCACCGTCACCGTGCTCGAAGTCCGCGATGGCGGGCTGGAAGTCCAGGCCGGCGAGGACGGCGCGACCGGCTTCATCAAGCGTTCGGATCTCGGCCGCGACCGCGACGAGCAGCGCCCCGACCGTTTCCAGGCGGGTCAGAAGCTCGACGCCATGGTCACCGGCTTCGACCGGTCCAAGAAGCCCAACTTCTCGGTCAAGGCGCGCCAGCTCCACGAAGAGAAGGAAGCGGTCGAGCAGTACGGCTCTTCCGATTCGGGTGCATCGCTGGGCGACATCCTCGGCGCCGCGCTCAAGGCCAAGAACGACTGAGGCCAACCGCCTTTAGCCAAACAGAAGCCCGTCCGGAGCGATCCGGGCGGGCTTTTGCTTTCCTACATGGTGGAGGCTGTGGCAGGATCGGCGCATGCTCCAAATCCACCAGTTCCCCTGCCTGTCCGACAACTACGGCTTTCTCGTCCACGACGACGTGAGTGGCGAAACGACCTGCATCGATACGCCCGATGCCGAGGCCTATCTGCGCGAGGCGGACGCCCAAGGCTGGCGGATCACGCAGATCTGGAACACCCATTGGCATCCCGACCACGCCGGCGGCAACGCCGCGATCAAGGCCGCCACCGGGTGCAGGATAACCGGCCCGGCGGAAGTCGAGCGCCTGGGGACCGCGCCCGACCGGGTGATCGCGCACGGTGATCGCGTCGCGCTGGGTTCGCACGAGGCGCTCGTCATCGACGTCGGCGGGCACACCAACGGCCACATCGCCTACCACCTCGCCGACGACGGCATCGCCTTCGTCGGCGACGCGCTGTTCGCGCTGGGTTGCGGAAGGATGTTCGAAGGCACCGCACCGCAGTTCTGGGCGAGCCTGACGCGGCTCAAGGCGCTGCCGCCCGCCACCACGCTCTATTGCGCGCACGAATACACCGCATCCAACGCGCGCTTCGCGTTACATGCCGATCCAGGGAACCAGTCGCTGCGCGCCTATGCCGACGAGGTCAGCGCCCGACGCGAACGGGGCGAATGGACGGTGCCGACCACCCTCGAGCGCGAGCTTGCCGCCAACCCCTTCCTGCGCGCCGACGATCCGGCCGTACAGGCGCGCTGGGGCGGAGGCGACGCGGTGACCACGTTTGCCGCGCTGCGGGCAGCCAAGGACACCTTCTGAGCGCGATGCAGGCGCTGCAGGTCCAGTCGCTCGCGCCCGACTACGCCGGTTGCGTGATCGGCGATCTGCCAGTCCCCCAACCCGGCGCTGATGAGGCGCTGATCAGAGTGCGCGCCGCCGCGCTCAATTTTCCTGACTTGCTGATGACGCGCGGCGAATACCAACTCAAGCCGGCGCTGCCGTTCGTGCCTGGAATGGAGGCGGCGGGCGAGGTAGTTTCCGCGCCCACGGGATCAGGCTTCGCGGCTGGCGACCGGGTGGTCGCGGGAACTCGCCTGGGCGGGTTCGCCGAATTCGCTGCGGTGCCGCTGCCCAACCTGCGCGCCTTGCCCGAAGGAATATCGTTCGAGCCCGCCGCGGCGTTCGGCAGCGCCTATCTGACCGCGTGGGTGGCGCTGGTCGAACTCGGCAAGCTCACGCCCGGCCAGTGGGTGCTGGTCCATGGCGGGGCCGGCGGAGTCGGTCTGGCCGCGGTTGATCTGGCGCAGGCGCTGGGGGCGCGAGTGATCGCCGCTTCCGCATCGCCAACCAAGCTGGCGGTGGTCGAACGCGAATACGCCCCCGCGGCTGCGATCCTCGCCCAAGGGCGGTTCCGCGAGAAGGTCGCCGAGAATACCGGCGGCGCCCTTGCCGATCTGGTCTACGATCCGGTCGGCGGCGCGGTGTTCGACGAGAGCACCCGCTGCGTGGCGTTCGGCGGCAAGCTGCTGGTGGTCGGCTTCACTTCGGGCCGGATCCCCAACATCTCGGTCAACATCCCGCTGATCAAGGGTTTTTCCATCGTCGGTGTACGCGCAGGCGAGTATTCGAGACGCTTTCCGGCACGCGGCGCGGCGGTGCGCGACGAGACGCTGCGGTTGCTGAGCGAGGGCCGGATCAGGCCGCGGATCGACCGCGTGTTGCCGCTATCGCGCTGGCGCGAGGGGTTCGCGGCGATGGCCAACCGCGAGGTGGTGGGCAAAGTGGTGTTCGTGCCGGGGACTTAGATACCCGCGATCGCGCCGTCGACCAGCGCCTTGTCGGCCTTGGCGTCGTGTCTGGCGGCGATCAGAGTCTCGGCAGCCACACTCGCGGCGGTCGCCGCGCGCTCGCGGATTTCGGCAACCGCGGCGCGTTCGGCGCCCGCGATCTTGGCCTCGGCCATCGCGTGGTGACGCTCGATCAGCGCGGCGGCGTCGGTCTTGGCCTTGGCCACGATTTCCGCGGCCTGGCGCTCGGCCCCGGCCTTGAGCGCGGCGATCTCGGCATCAGCCTCGCGCGCCTTGGCTTCGTATTCGGCCTTGAGCGCGGCGGCTTCATCACGCAGCCGTGCCGCTTCATCGAGCTGTCCGCGAATGTCGGCAATCTTCGCGTCAAGCATCCTGGCGACCAGCGCGGGCACCTTGGCGTAGAGCATGATCCCGAAGACGACGAGCATCGCCAGCGCGACATAGCCGCCCGGAGCGATCCCGAACGCGGTCGCCTCGGCGTGTTCCTCGGCGGCCCCGTGGGCGGCGACGGCAAGCAGGTCAAGCACGGCTGAAGGCTCCGGCAACGGCGGCACGGGCAGCGTCTGGCGAAACGGTGGCCCCGGTCAGCTTGGCGACGATGTCGCGCGCGGCCTCGGCGGCGACCACCTCGATCTCGGTCAGCGCGCTGCCCCGTGCGGTGGCGAGCGCCGCCGCTGCGGCATCGATCGTCTTGGCGATCTCGGCATCCGCCGCCTTGACCCGCGTTTCCGCCTCCAGCGCCGACGCCGACTTGGCCGCAGCGGCAGCTGTCACCGCCTCGGCGTGTGCGTCGTTCATCTTCTTGCGCCAGGCTTCTTCCTCGGCCTCGGCCGCGGCGCGCAGGCGCTCGGCTTCGGCGAGGTCGGTCGCGATCTTGGCGTCGCGCGCGTCGACCGTCGCCTCGACCTTGGGGACGATCCCACGGCCGACGAGGAAGAAGATCGCGAGCAACGTCACCACCAGCCAGAACCACTGGGACTGGTAGACGAGCGCAAGTTGGGAAATCTGGGGCATCGGTCTCTCTTTACGCCTGGCAGGACCGGCGGGACTTGCCCGCCGGATCCCGAATTCAACGCGCGTAGAGGATGATCATGGCGACGGCGAAGGCCATCAGCCCGAGCAGTTCCGCCGCAGCGAAGCCGATGTAGAGCACGGTGGTCTGCCCGGCGGCTGCCGCCGGATTGCGCAGCGCGCCCTGGAGGAAGTTACCGAAGACGGTGCCGACGCCGGCAGCCGCGGCGCCCGCGCCGATTGCCGCGAGACCGGCGCCGATGACTTGTGCGGAAGCGAGATCCATTTTCTTACCCTTCGTTGATAGGCGATTGAAATATCTTTTAAAAAACTCAGTGCAGGTGCACCGCGTCCTTGATGTACAGCGAGGTCAGCAACGCGAAGACGTAGGCTTGGATACCGCCGACCAGCAGCTCCAATGCGTTGACGAAAATCAGGAAGACAAAGCACAACGCCGAAATGAACCAACCCAGAGCACTGCCCGCGTTGAGGCCCTGGACCACGAAGTTGCCGAACACTTCCAGCAGGACGTGACCGGCGAACATCGCCACGAACGGCCGGAGACCGAGGCTGAACGGGCGGACGAGGAAGCTGACGAATTCGATCGGCGCCACGAACAGCTTGACCGGCAGCGGCGCGCCATGCGGCACGAACAACGAGAAAAAGTGTAGCCCGTGCTTCCAGAAGCCGACGCCGAGAACGATCGCGAAGCTCAGGATGCTCATGAAGCCGGTGATCGTGAACTGGCTCGTCACCGTGAACGGATGCGCGCCGGTGATCGCCAGCGGCATCGCGCCGATCCAGTTCGAAAACAGAATGAACACGAAGGCGGTGAAAATCCACGGAAGATAACGACGACCTTCGGCCCCGATGCTCTGTGTCGCAATTCCCCCGACGAACCCGGTCAGCCCCTCGACCGCGGCCTGCCAGCGGCCGGGCACGAGCTGGCGCCTGGTGCCGCCCCACATGAAGGCGATGATCGCGACGAGCACGATCATCATCCACAGCGAGGAATTGGTGAACTGGAACGGCGACGCGGTGAGCTCGCCTCCCCCGATGGGGGAGATCGCGAACTGGTGCATCGGGTCCATCTTGCCTTCAGCGGCCACGTCGTTGCTCGTCCCTCGAATACTCGCCGCGCATCAGTCGGCTTTGTTGAAGCGCACGACCTGAAGGCACGCGCCGAAAAAGGCGAGAAACATCAGGCCGATCATGATCCACGGACGCGTGCCGAAGATGCCGTCCAGCACCCATCCGACGACGATCCCACCCAGCGGATAGCCGACCATCGTCTGGGCGATCTGCATGCCCTGGCCACGCGCGTCGGCGGCCGGGGCGTCCGTCTTGCCCAGCCGCTTGTCCTCTGCGGAGCGCGCCGCCGCAATCCGATCCTCGAGCGAATCGATTGCCGGGTCTTCCCGAACGGCAGGTGCGTCGTTGCGGTCGTCGGCCACGGCGAAAACGGATCCTCATGCGGAGGGGTTGGCAAAGCGAGAGGCGGCCAAGGAGCGACCCGGCCAGCTTCGCCGCCGCCCTTAGGCAGCGGTCCCGCGCGAGTCAACCGCAGTGCAGCATTGTCCGAACGGACAAGGCTACGGCATCGCCGTCAAACCGGCGACCACTCCTCGCCCACTTCGCCGCCGGTGGCCCGCTCAAGGGAGGAGCGCTGCGGCAGGTAGCCGAGCACCGCGTCGAGCAGCGCGGGCACGCCTTCACCGGTCGCGCCGGAGATCGCGAAGACTTCCTCCGCACCCGCCGCGCGCAATTCGGCGGAGAAGCCCGCGACCAGTTCAGGATCGGCGAGATCGACCTTGTTGAGCGCGACCAGCGTCGGTTTCTCGTCGAGCCCGGCGCCATAGGCGGCGAGTTCCCCGGCGACGATCCGCATCGCCTCGGCCGGATCGTCGCCCGAAATATCGACGAGGTGGATCAGCACGCGGCAGCGTTCGATGTGGCCGAGGAAGCGGTCGCCGATCCCCGCGCCGTCGGCAGCGCCTTCGATCAGTCCGGGAATGTCGGCGAGCACGAACTCGCGTGCCTTGTGCCGGACCACGCCCAACTGCGGGCGGACGGTGGTGAAGGGATAGGCGCCGACTTTGGCCTCGGCATTGGTCACCTGGTTGATGAAGGTCGATTTGCCCGCGTTGGGCAGACCGACGAGGCCGGCGTCGGCGAGCAGCTTTAGCCGCAGCCAGACGTACATCTCGGCACCGGGCCAGCCGGTACCGTGCTGGCGCGGGGCGCGGTTGGTCGAGCTCTTGTAGCTGGCGTTGCCGCGCCCGCCGTCACCCCCGCGCAACAGGACCAGACGTTGGCCCTCCACGGCCATATCGGCGATGAGCGTGCGGTCCTCGTCGTCGGCCAGTATCTGGGTGCCGACGGGCACTTCGATGATCATGTCGTCCGCGCCGGCGCCGGTGCGGTTCTTGCCCGCGCCTCCGCCGCCCCGCCTGGCCTTGAAGTGCTGCGAGTAGCGGAAGTCGATCAACGTGTTGAGACCGGGCACGGCGACGAAGACGATGTCCCCGCCCTTGCCCCCGTCGCCGCCGTCGGGTCCGCCGTACTCGACATACTTCTCGCGCCGGAACGCCACCGCACCCGGGCCACCCGCGCCGGAGCGGATGAAGATCTTGGCCTGGTCGAGGAAGTGCATGGAATGTCGCTAGCTTGAATCGAGGGAAATGTCGCGCAACGCCTTCGACAAGCTCAGGCCGAGCGACAGTCGGGGTGTGCCCGTGTGCCGAGAATTGCTTCAACGCGAGCCGAGAATGGCGCCGTTCGAGAACCAGCGCGCAGCGGCCCTATAGGCCGTGAGTACCGGAAGCGCAGAACGGCACCGTTCGCAGTCCGCGATGGAGCAACTATCGGTACACTGGTGGAGCCGAGGGGGATCGAACCCCTGACCTCGTCATTGCGAACGACGCGCTCTCCCAGCTGAGCTACGGCCCCGTTCCAGTGTCCCAGGCGAGGCGGACCCCGCGAAGAGCGCGCGCCTTAGCGAACCCCGCCCGGCAAGAAAAGCTCTTTGTGGCGCGGGTCTTGGCTGGCGATCAGGGTTTGGCGGCGGGCTTGGGAGTGGCCTGCGGGACTGGCTGAACCACAGGTATGCCCGCCGGCTCCTTGGGAACCGGGATCACCGGGATCTGTGCGCCGGTTTCCTGATCGGTCACGACCCCGCTCTGCGGGAGCGTGATGGTCGTCGTCGTCAGCGGATTGCTTTGGCCGACCTGCGGGATGCCCTTCAGGCGAGCTGCCTGAACCGCCACATAGCCCGGCTGCGAGGCGCCATAGCGGGCGCCGTACTGGGCATCCCAAGCCGCGGCATCGCGCTGGTATTGGTCGTAAGCGTTGAAGAACGCTTCGAATGGCGCTTCGAACAGCGGAAAGTTCGCCGAAAGTGCCATCGCATCAGGCTTGGGCATCGCCGCCGCCAAGGCCGCAACCTGCAGCGCCGCCTGGCAGAACCCGGCGCGCGCAGGCGGCAGCGCGAAGAAGTTGTAGACGATGGTCATCTGCTTCTCGCGCGCCTTGATCGCGTCGCGGCCCGCCGGATAGTCGGCGCGGAAACCCTTGTCGATGCGCGCGTTGACCGCCTTGAGCGCTTTCGCGTTGCCTTTCAGGAAAGTGCCGTAGCCGTCGAGGATCGGCTGAAATTCGGGTCCGATGCAATTGAGCGCGGCAACGTTCCAGGCCGAGCGGAAATACCACAGGCGCTGGTCGTCGCTGAGCCCGCGAATGACGGTCAGATGCTTCCCGTCCGGACCGAGCGGCGGCATCACCATGATGTAGGTCGCGCCGGACGGCGGCAGCGGACGATAGGGGATGACTTCGACGGGCGGCGGCGGCGGAGGCGGAGGCGGCGGGGGTGCCTTGGTCGCGCAGGCCGAAAGCAGCACTACACCCAGGATCGTGGCGGCAGCGCGCGCCTGGCGAAACTCGAAGCTGATCATTGAAACCCCAATATCCTCACCCGAGGGCGCAGCAGGGCTGGACCAGCCTGCCTGTCTCTAAGCTTAAGCCTTAGCCCTAGCTGCTTGAGCACGCAAAGAAAATGCCCGGCGCGCCAGGTGGCGCGCCGGGCACGATGTGCCGTGCTCGGCCGAAAGCTGCGCCTAGCGGCGGTCGCCCATGAAGCTGAGCAGGAATTGGAACATGTTGATGAAGTCGAGGTAAAGCGTCAGCGCGCCCAGCACCACTGCCTTGCCCGCGAATTCGGTCCCGCGGACATAGTCGTACTGCTGCTTGAGCTTCTGCGTGTCGTAGGCGGTCAGGCCCGCGAAGATCAGTACACCGAGGAAGCTGATCGCCCAGTAGAGCCCAGGCGATTTCAGAAAGATGTTGATGATCGAGGCCACCAACAGCCCGACAACGCCCATGATCAGGAAGCTGCCCATGCCGGACAGGTCCTTTTTGGTGGTATAGCCAACCAGGCTGAGCCCTGCGAAGGCGGCGGCGGCGGCGAAGAACGTCGTCGCGATCGAGGCCCCGGTATAGACCACGAAGATCGTCGACAACGACAGGCCCATGACCGTCGCGAAGCCCCAGAACAGCGCCTGAAGGGTGGCGGTCGAGAAACGGTTGGCGCCCAGGCTGATCGCGAACACGAAACCGAGCGGCGCCAGCATGATCAGCCACATCAAAGGATTGCGATCGAGCATCATCTGCGCCGCGACGCCTTGGAAAAGCAACGCGACCGCGCCCGAGAGCAGCACGCCCGAGGCCATGTAGTTGTAAATCGAAAGCATATGACTGCGCAGGCCCTGATCGATCGCGCCAGCACGCCCGATCACATCGCCGTTCAAAGTCGGAGACCCGCCGAAGCCCACTTTGGTGGGCTGAGGATCGTTCCAGTTAGCCATTTCAAACTCCCTTCCGGCGCCGAGCAACGACAAGCCGGTGCAGTCAATATCGCGAGTTGGCCCGCCCAATTCAAGAGAATCCGGTATATCCGCCCTTGTCGCAATTTGTATCAGCCGCTGCGGGCCATCTCCGCGCTGCGATCGCGGGCTGCGCGCAAAGTGGCGGCGACGAGCCTGTCCGCCGCGCCATCGCGCTCGAGTTCGTCCAATCCCGCCCGGGTGGTGCCGCCGGGCGAGGCGACCCGCGCCGCAAGTTCGCCGAAATCCGCTCCCGACCGAGCGGCGAGTTCGCCGGCGCCGCGGACCATCGCCAGCGCCATCGCGGCCGATGCGCCCGGTTCGATGCCGAGTTCGGCTCCGCCCTTGGCGAATGCCTCGAGCAGGCGATAGACGAACCCGGGACCCGATCCGCCCAGCGCGATAAAGGCATGGAACTGCTCTTCGTTCGTCAGCCATTGCAGCTCGCCGAGTGCGCCGCCGAGCCGGTCGAGCAGCACCCGGTCGGGTTCGCTCAGGATCCCCGGCGAGGCGAACAGCGCGACAGGTGATTGGCCGAACGCCGCGGCCAGGTTGGCCATGATCCGCGCCACTCGCGCACCTGGAAGACCGGCAGCCAGTTGCGCACAGCTCGTCCCCGCGAGGATCGAGAGGACCAGCGCTCCATCGGCCAGCGGCGCCAGATCCGGCGCAAGTTCGCCGAACTGCTGCGGCTTGATCGCCAACACGACCAGATCGAACCGCGCGGCGGGCGGTTCGCGCACGATCGCCACGCCTTCGGGCGGTGTGGCCAGGGGATCGAGCACGGTGACCTCTGCCGGTGCCAGCACCCTGGCCGCCAGCCATCCGTCGAGCAGCGCCCGGCCCATGTTGCCGCAGCCGACGAGGAGGGTTCTCACGGGCGGATCACGCCTCGCCCTGCGCATCGACCATCGCGCTCGCCAAGGCCTCGGCGGGGGTCTTGTCGCCCCACAGGATGAACTGGAACGCAGGGTAGAAGCGGTCGCATTCGTCGATCGCCGCCTCGATCACGGTTTGCGCCTGCGCGATGGTCAAAAGGCCGTCCTCACCCAGCATGAGGCCGTGCCGATACAGCAAGACGCCACCGTTCGACCACAAATCGAAGTGGCCGAGCCAAACCTGCTCGTTGATCAGGCTGAGCACCTCGTAGACCCCGCCACGCTTGTCGTCGGGCACGCGGATGTCGGGAAGACACAGCAATTGCAGGACGTTGTCCTCGGTCCGCCAGATCGCGCGGAGCTGATAGCTGGCCCAACTGCCCTGGATTTCGCCGAGGATTTCCTCGTCGGAGATGAATTCGTAATCCCATCCACGCGCATCGAACAGCGAAGCGAGCACGTCGACGGGGGCACCGTCGCCATCTTCGATCTCGCGCTGGTCACTCATCGGCACGCCTTGCGGTCTCCTGATCCGGTCTCGCGACGCCGCGCGGCCGGTATTGACGGCTTGGCGTCACCGACGGCCACGGGGCAATCGGGGCCGTTGCTCAGGTTGGGCATAACCCGACAAGCCTGTGCAAAAGCTGTGGACACGCGGGGGACGATACCCCGCACCACGCAGCTACTTCGCCGCCAGCGCGTCGACCGCCTGCCCGGCCGGGCTGGTCCAGACGAACGCGTCGCTGTCTTTCTTGCGGACATCCTTGAGGAACGCCTGAGCCGCCGCCTGAGTTTCGAATGGCCCCGCCAGCAGACGGTTGGTCTGACCCCACGGCGTGGTCCAGGGCTTTTTACCCTTGAAAACGTCGGCCTGCGCCTTGCCAAGCTTGCGCCAATCGAAGCCCAGCGCGCTCTTATCACGCCCGACCCCGAGTTGGACCCAGATCCGACTGGGATGGCTCGGTACCACCGGTTTCGTCGGCTTCTCCGCCAGCTTGAGCGGCTTGCCGGTCTTCGGATCGATGCCCTTCTTGGCCGCCGTCGAGAGCGCGGGATCGGCGGCGGCAATCCGCCGGGTCCCAGTCGGAGCGTCGGGAATCGGCCCTCGCTCGTCCGCCAAAGTCGGCTTTCTGGTCCGAGCCGGGAGCTTGCTGAGGTCGACCGCCTCGACCGCCCGCTGCTCTTCGGCGGGGGGGCGGAAATCGCTGAACACGGCGGCCAGGTCACGGCGCGGCTCGGGCACCGGCGCGGGCGGAACTTGTGGGGGCGGAACTACGGTCGGGGCAGAGATCGCCGGAACAGCAACCGGCGGAGGCAATGGAGTCGGCGCTTGCTCGACCGCCGCCAGTTGTGCGCGCCGCGCCAGATCGAGATTGCTCGCGGCCGCTTGTGCAGCGGTCACCGGAGGATTGACGGAAGGCCCCGAGGTCGGGGCAGCGATCGGCAACGCGGCGCCCGCCGCTGGAGAAAGCGCGAAGCTGGACGGGGGGCCAGCCGGACTGAGCGAAGGCCCCGCCATCGCCGGTCCAGACACTTGCGCGGGGCTGGGAGTTAAGGCCGGAGCCGGAGCTGAGGCTGGAACCGGGGCCGGACGGTAGGCTGGTGGCTGGACGAATCTGGGCGGAGGTAAAGTCGCCGCGGCCACCCGCACCGTCGACACGGGCTGGCGCGGAACTGAAGCCGGTGCCGGAGCTGGCCCGGCCGCAACCGCCGCGACCCTGCGGGTTTCAACCGGGGGTGAACTTATGATGCCCCTGGTGCCGGGATCGCGCTCGGCCACGCGCTCGCGGCGGCGGTCCAGGCGATCGCTCTTGGATTTCCGGGTTTTGGCATCGCTCTTGGCGGCCACGGCAGCCACCGGGACCGGGGGCTTGCGAGGATTGAGAGCGGCGTAGCGCGCCACTCGCGGGTCATCACGGCCGATCTGGGCGGCGCGGGGAAAATGGCCGAAGTTGGCCGCTGCGGCCTGCTGCGCGGGGGTCAGGCGACCCATGTAGCGAAGATAAGGGATCATCGCGGCGGAGAGGTCGCGCGGCATCGTGCCGGTGGCGATTTTTACCGCCTCTTCGGTATCGCCCAGAATCGCGAGCATGAAGGCGCGGGTCCGCCAGGCGGCGGGATCGTTGCGGCGCAATTGGGTAAGGAGCGTTGCTTCGGCACCCTTGCGGTCACCGGCGATCGCCTGGCTGAGCGCGAGGCGGCGGACGATCTCGTCGCTGGCCGGGGCGGTAGCCAGCGCCTGGCGATAATAGCGCTGGGCGCTGAAATTGTCGCCGACTAGATCATACGCCAGCCCGCGATCCCCAGCGAGGGTGCCGTCGCGCGCTCCGGCGCGTTCCGCCGCATCGAACAACGGAATCGCCGCGAACGGGTCCTCGTTCTTGACCAGCGCGCTCGCCAGTGCGGTCTTGACCCTGGGATCGCCCGGCGAAAGCTGATCGGCGCGCCCGAGGAAGCCAAGCGCCGCGTCGTTGTCGCCCAGGGCCAGCGCGGCGTTGCCCGCGTCGATCAATGCCGCGATATCGCGGGGGTTGGCGGCCAGCCGGGTAAGCGCAGCGTTGAGCTGGTAGCTTTGCTGGCTCGGCAGCGGCTGCACAACCGCGTTCGAATATGGCGCGCGGGCGACCGGATCCAGTTCGTCGGCATCATCCTGCTGCGCGCGCGCAGGACCGAACCCGGCGAGCACCGCGGCAAGCGCCAGCGACGCGGTCCAGAGGATCCGTAATTTCCGCGAAACCGCGATCATGCGCTCACTCCCGGCGGCGCGGTGAAAGCCGCGCTCCGCCGCGCCGCCGTCCGATTCAGCGCCGCCTAGCAGGGCCTTCCCGTCGCCCCGATGAACAGGTGTGCAGCCTGCCCGTTACTGATTGTTCTGCCGTCCCAGGAAGCGCGGGATGCTCAGCGATCCGCCGCTCTCCGCAGTATCTTCGTCCGCTTCCGCCTCTTCCGCGTCGGGGCCGGCTTGGCGTCCACCGCGCGAAAGATTGGCCATTCGCTCGAACAGCGTCGCCCCGCCGCCAGACCCGCCGTCGGGTTTGCCCAGCGGGGAAATCCCGCGCGAAACCTTGGGCGCAAGGTTTTCGTCCTCCTCGACTAACCGATCGGCGGTGCCCAGCAGGCCATCATCGACCGACTTGCGCCCAAAGCTAGAGAGCCTCTCAAGCGAAGCGTAGCCGCTGGTCGGTTCCTTGACATCTTGGACCGGGTCTTCCTCGGCGCGGCCCTCGTCGATTTCGAGCTCGAGATCGAGCGCGTCCTCGGCCGCCGCACCGCCCGCGTGCGCAGCGCTTTGGTCGCTATCAGCATCGCCGGCGTCCGGAGTACCCGTGAACCCGCCCTCGGCGCCGGGCAATTCGTGCCCGCTCGATTCCGTCGGAGCCGCCAGCCCTGTATCGGCGGCCTGGTTCCACGATGTTGTCGCGGGAGCCGGTTCGGGCGCGGCAAGGGTCTGCGGCACGACGGACGTCGGTACCGCCGGCCCGCGCGCTGTGCCGGGCAGAGCGTAAGGACGCGAGGCTTCCTGCGCCATCTCGGCGCTCTGCTCGATGCCAGTGGCGACGACCGAGACGCGGATCTTGCCCTGGAGATCGGGGTTGAAGGCCGAACCCCAGATGATGTTGGCATTGGGATCGACCAGCTCGCGGATGTGGTTGGCGGCTTCATCGACTTCGAGCAGCTTCATGTCTTCGCCGCCGATGATCGAGATGATCACCCCCTTGGCGCCCTGCATCGAGACGCCGTCGAGAAGCGGGTTGGAGATCGCGCGCTCGGCAGCCTCGAGCGCGCGGTTCTCGCCGCTGCCCTCGCCGGTGCCCATCATCGCCTTGCCCATCTCGCCCATCACCGAGCGGACGTCTGCGAAGTCGAGGTTGATCAGGCCCGGCATCACCATCAGGTCGGTGATCGAGCGCACCCCCTGCTGGAGCACCTCGTCGGCCAGGCTGAACGCCTCCTTGAAGGTGGTCTCGGCCTTGGCGACCAGAAACAGGTTCTGGTTGGGGATGACGATCAGGGTATCGACGTGCTTCTGCAGCTCCTCGATCCCCGCGTCGGCGGCGCGCATCCGGCGGGTGCCTTCGAACAGGAACGGCTTGGTCACCACCCCCACAGTCAGCACGCCCCTGTCTCGTGCGGCCTTGGCGATGACCGGCGCCGCGCCGGTACCGGTGCCCCCACCCATACCCGCAGCGATGAAACACATGTGCGCGCCTTCCAGCGCGCGCTCGACCTCGTCGAGGGTTTCCTCAGCGGCGGCGCGGCCCACTTCGGGGCGCGACCCTGCGCCAAGGCCCTGGGTGATGTCCGGTCCAAGCTGGATACGGTGCTCGCTGATCGAATTGTTCAGCGCCTGGGCGTCGGTGTTGGCGACGATGAAGTCGACACCTTCGATATCGGCGTTGATCATGTTGGCGATGGCGTTGCCGCCCGCACCGCCGACCCCAATCACGGTGATCCGGGGGCGCAGCTCATCCACTTTGGGTGGGCCGATATTTATGCTCATGAGGGTCTCCCCGGAGGCGGCGCACGACCGCGTAAAACGTTGATTTCAGCTTGGCACGGAACGAATCGGCGACGCAAAGGCAAATTAACCTTTTCCACAGGCGCGACGGGCTTCGGCGCGTCTTCCACCGCTAGAAATACTCCTTCAGCGCACGGACCACCCGGCTCGCTAGCGCAACACCGGTGTACTTGGTGGTCGGCGTATAACTCGGTCCCACGCTGCGGATGTCCACCGGGTCGGCCGCGGCATAGAGCACCAGCCCGGCCAGCGTGGCGAAACCGGGCGTGGCGTGGGCTTCGGGCAGCCCGGTCATCTGCGGCGGCTTGCCGATGCGGGTCGGCTTGCCCAGCGCCCCTTGCGCGAAATCGGCAAGGCCGGGAAGTTCGGCGCCGCCGCCGGTCAGCACGATCTGCTGGCCGCGCTGGCCGGTGAACCCGAGCGCCTTCAATGCCCGCCCGACTTCCTCCATCCACTGACCGAGCTGGACGGTCATCACACTGACCAGTTCGGCGCGCGGAATCCGGTTCTTGTCGTCAGCGTGGCGCGCCACCGGCCCGGCGCCGACCGCGCCGGGTTCGGGATCATTGGGGGCGTTGACGGGAACCATCTCGCGATGGTCGGTCGGGCTGGCGATCGCCGACCCGTGAACGCATTTGAGCCGTTCGGCCTGATAACGGCGAATACCGAAGGCGCTGGCGATGGCATCGGTAACGTCGCCCGAACCGTAGGGGATCGCGGTCATCCCCAGCAGCATCCCACCCATGTAGACCGAGACGTTGGTGACCTCGCCCCCGAACTCGACCAGCGCCACCCCCAATTCGCGCTCCTCCGGCGTCAAGCAGGCGTGCCCCGCCGCGACAGGCGAGCCGACCACCGCCTCGACCTCCAAGTGCGCGTTCTGGACGCATTCGGTGAGGTTGCGGACAGGCGCGCCGTCGGCCAGCATCACGTGGATATCGACCGCGAGCCGTTCGGCATGGAGGCCCTTGGGGTTGGACACGCCGTGTGCGCCGTCGAGCGTGTAGTGCGCGGGCTGGGCGTGAAGCACCATCCGCCCGTCGGGCTGGATCACCTCGCGCCCGGCGACGAGCAGGTGCTCGATGTCGTCGGCCTCGATCCGCCGCCCGCCGATGTCGACCTCGACCCGCGCCAGGGTGCTGGCGAGCCCCGCCCCGGAGCAGCCGATCCATACCGACTGGAGCGAGACCCCGGCGATCTTTTCGGCTCGCTCGATCGCGTCGCGGACCGCATGGGTGGCGGCCTGCATATCGGTGACATAGCCACGCTTGACCCCCTGGCTGGCGCGATGGCCCGAGCCGAGCACGATCATCTCGCCGGTTTCGGACAGCCCGACGATCATCGCCGAAACGCGAAAGCTGCCGATGTTGACCGCGCCGAAGACCTTGACGATCTTGGGTGCGCCGTGGCGTTGCGGAATGGCGCGGGTGGCCATTACTGTTCCTTCGCCGCCGCAGTCTTGGCCGCGGCCGCACTCTTGGCCGCCTCGACCGCGCGGCCCGGCACGCGCAGATAGATGCGGTCGTTGGCGCGCATGTCGAAATAGGCGACCTGGCCGCCGAGCAGACGGTTGACCCCATCGAGCTTGGCGAAGCTGACCAGCGCCGAGGCCGAAGCCTCGCCGCCCTGCGGCAGAGCAAGTACCTGTCCAGTCTTGAAGGTCAGGTTCCAGCGGCGGTTGCCGATCCACTCGGCCTCGCGCACTTGCGGCTTGAGCGCGGGCGCCGCCTCAAGCAGGCGATCGAGTTGGCCGATCTGCTTGCCCGCCCCGGGGCCGTTGAGCGTCAGCATGCCCTTGGCGCGGTCGGGGCTGACTGGTTCCAATTCGTGCCCCGAGGCGTCGATCAAAACGTAGCGTCCCGGTTTCTTCAGCACCGCGCGAGGGCGTCGCTCGACGATGTCGATCACCAGCGTATCGGGCAACTGGCGCGAGACCCGCGCGTCCTCGACCCACGACAACTGGAGCAACTCGGCGCGCAGCGCGGCGACATCGACCTGCGGCATCGCCCGCTCGCGCTCGCCCAGCGCCTTTTCGTAGACCTTGAGCTCGTTCATCCGCTTCACCCCGCGGACTTCGACCCGGCGCACCTCGAACCCGGCGTCGCGGGCAAAGAGCGCGAGCTGGGCGCTGGCCATCGCCGGAACCCCGGCGAAACTCGCCACCATCCAAGCCAGGACCACCGCGCTGCCGAGGATCATCGCGAGGAAGATCTGGTGGAGCCGGGTCTCGCTGACCGGCAGCGCGCCCAGCGCCCGATCGAGCGCGGTGCCCGTCGTCGCCTTGGCCTTGGCCACCTTGGCCTGGGTGGTACGCGTAGCCGCAGCGCGTCTCACGCCCTTGCCGCCACGCCTGATCGTCTGCGCCATCAGCCCCCCTCAGCTCCCGTTCGATCTTCGCCCGCGCCCCCCAGCGCGTCGGCGATGATCGCTTCCACCAGATCGGCGTATTCCATCCCGCAATGCCGCGCCTGTTCTGGCACCAGGCTGAGCGGGGTCATCCCCGGCTGGGTGTTGACCTCGAGGAGGAACAGCCCTTCGATCCCCTGTTCGTCGTCCCAGCGAAAGTCGGAGCGGCTGGTCCCTTTGCAACCAAGCAGGCGATGCGCGCGCAAGGCAATGTCCTTACAGGCCTCGGTGATGGCATCGGGAATCTCGGCGGGGCAGACGTGGTCGGTCAGCCCCTCGGTGTATTTGGCGTCGAAATCGTAGAACCCGGTCTTGGGCTTGAGCTCGGTCACCATCAAAGCGCGATCGGCGATCACCGCGGTGGTCAGTTCCTTGCCGCGGATGAACGGTTCGGCCAGCAGGTGTTCGAATTTCTGCCACGGTCCGGCAACGTCGCGGCCGATCGGATTGCCGTAGTTGCCCTCGGCGGTGACGATCGCGACCCCGACAGACGAGCCCTCGTTGACCGGCTTGAGCACATAGGGCCGCGCCAGCGGATCGCGTTCGTAGAGGTCTTCGCTGGCGACGATCCGCCCGCCGGGCATTGGAATGCCATGCGGGACCAGCGCGTGCTTGGTCAGCTCCTTGTCGATCGCGATGACCGAGGTGGCAAGGCCCGAATGGGTGTATCTCAGCCCCATCAGGTCCATCATCCCCTGCACCGTACCGTCCTCGCCGGGGGTGCCGTGGAGCGCGTTGAACACCACGTCGGGCGCGGCCTCGGCCAGCCGCGCAGCGACGTCGCGGTCCATATCGATCCGCGTCACCCGATGCCCGCGCGATTCGAGCGCATCGGCGACGCCGTTGCCGGACATCAGCGAAACCGGGCGTTCGCTGGACCAGCCGCCCATGAGGACAGCGACGTGGAGTTTGGGCAGGTTCATTTCACACCCACCCGCTGAATTTCCCACTGCAGTTCCACGCCCGAATTGTCCTTCACCCGCCGACGCACCTCGTCGCCCAGTCCCTCGATGTCAGAACTCGTCGCGGTACCAGTGTTGATCAGGAAATTGGTGTGCTTCTCGCTGACTTGTGCCCCACCAAGGGTCAGCCCGCGGCAACCGGCCTCGTCGACCAGGCGCCAAGCCTTGTGGCCCTCCGGATTCTTGAACGTCGAGCCGCCAGTCTTGCTGCGCAGCGGCTGGCTGGCCTCGCGGCTGGCGCCGATGCGGTCCATCTCGGCCTGAATTTGCGCGGGTTCGCCGGGCCGGCCGCGAAAGCGCGCGGCAGTGACGATCGCACCATCGGGCAGTTCGGAGTGGCGGTAGGTATAGGCGAGTTCTGCCGCCGGCAGCGTCACCAACTCGCCCGAGCGCAGCACGACGTCGCAGTCGACCAGGATGTCCTTGACCTCGCCGCCATAGGCCCCGCCGTTCATCCGCACGAACCCGCCGACGGTGCCGGGGATCGAGCGCAGGAATTCCACCCCGGCGATGCCGTTGTCGCGCGCGGTGGAGGACACGAGGATGCCCGAAGCCCCGCCGCCGCAATCGAGTGTGGTGGCGTCGCGCGCGGTGACTTTGGCGAACGCCTTGCCTAACCGGACAACCACCCCTGGAACTCCGCCATCGCGGACGATCAGGTTGGAGCCGAGGCCGAGCGCCATGACGGGGGTTGCAGGGTCGAGATCGCGCAGGAAGCCTTGCAGATCGGCCAGGTCCTTGGGCTCGAACAGCCATTCGGCGACGCCACCCGACTTGAACCAAACCAGCGGGGCGAGTGGGGCCTTGGGGGTGAGCTTGCCCGCTACCCGCGGAAGCGTATCGGCCATCACGCCGCCCTCGCCCCTTCCGCGCGCACCGCGTCGGCCAAGCCGGCAGCCCACTTGGTGATATCGCCCGCGCCCAGACACACGACGGTGTCGCCCGGCTCGAGCGTCTCGGCCAGCGCTTGAGCCAATTCCCCCGGCCCCGAGATCGCCGCAGCCGCGCGATGACCCCGCGCTTTGAGGCCGCGCACCAAAGCGTCCGAATCGATCCCCTCGATCGGCGTCTCGCCCGCCGGATAGACCGGCGCGGCATAGACCACGTCGGCATCATTGAAGGCGCCCTGGAAATCGTCCATCAGATCGCGCAGGCGGGTGAAGCGGTGCGGCTGAACCACCGCGATGACCCGGCCCTTCACGCCTTCGCGCGCTGCCGACAGTACCGCACGGATTTCCACGGGGTGATGCGCGTAGTCGTCGATGATCGTCGCGCCGCCAACCTCGCCGACTTTGGTGAAGCGCCGCTTGACCCCCCGAACTTGGCGAAACCCGACTGGATCACCGCGTCGCTGCAGCCCATCTCCAGCGCCACCGCGACCGCGGCGAGCGCATTCTGAACGTTGTGCCGTCCGGGCATCGGCAACTCGATCCCCTCGATCCGCCGCGTCATCCCATCGCGCTGACGGACGACGACGTCGAAGCGGTTGCCGCCCGGCTCCGGAGTTACCGCATCGCCGCGGACGTCGGCCTGGGCCGAAAAGCCATAGGTCGTCACCCGCCGGTCGCGGATCCGGGGGATGATGCCCTGGACCTCGGGGTGATCGACGCAGAGGATCGCGACGCCGTAGAACGGCACGTTCTCGACGAATTCGACGAACGCTTCCTTGATCCGGTCGAAGCTGCCGTAGTGATCGAGATGCTCGGGATCGATGTTGGTGACCACCGCGATCGTGCCATCGAGCCGCAGGAAGCTGCCGTCGCTCTCGTCCGCCTCGACCACCATCCATTCGCTCGCGCCGAGCCGGGCGTTCGAGCCGTAGGAGTTGATGATCCCGCCGTTGATCACGGTCGGATCGATCCCGCCTGCATCGAGCATCGCCGCGATCATGCTGGTGGTGGTGGTCTTGCCGTGGGTGCCGGCGACGGCGACGGTGCGCTTCAGCCGCATCAACTCGGCCAGCATCTCGGCGCGGCGGACCACCGGGATGCGGTGTTCGAGCGCGGCGGCGACTTCGGGGTTGGTGCGGCGCACCGCGGTGGACGTGACGACCACCGCCGCGCCCGCGACGTTCGCGGCGGCGTGACCGATCATCACCTTGATGCCAAGCTTGCGCAGGCCTTCGACGACATAGCCCTCGGCAATGTCCGAACCCTGCACGGTGTAGCCCAGGTTGTGCATGACCTCCGCGATCCCGGACATGCCGATCCCGCCGATGCCGACGAAGTGGATCGTCCCGATGTCGGTAGCGACTCCCTTCACGCCACCGCCTCCTGACCGGTCGTCTGGGCGGCCGCGCCCTGCTCCACCCGGATCACATCCATCAGCGGCGCGCCGCCGAAGCTCTCGACCAGATCGGCGAGATCCCGGACCGCGCGGGGCAGGCCGCAGTTCCAGGCGCCGTGCGCGGCGTTCGCCAGGGTTTCGGGCTTGAGCGCCATCGCTTGGATCTGCTTGGCCAGTTCCTTGGCGGTGAACCCGGTCTGGCGGATCGCCCGCGCGCCACCGGCGGCAACCATCTCTCGCACATTCCATGCCTGGTGATCATCGGTGGCGATGGGCAGCGGCACGAGGATCGCGGGGCGCCCCGCGGCGGTGAGCTCGGCGATAGTCGAGGCGCCGGCACGGCCGATAAACAGGTGGGCGTCGGCGAGGCGACCGGCCATGTCTTCGAAATAGGTGCCCAGCTCCGCAGGGATACCGTGCTCCGCATAGCGTCTGCGTACCGCGTCGAGGTCTTCGGCACGGCACTGCTGGGTGACTTGCAGGCGATGCCGCAGGTTGGGCGGGAGCATCGCCAGTCCGTCGGGCACGACTTCGGACAGCACCGACGCGCCCTGGCTACCTCCGGTGACGAGGACGCGGAACAGCCCATCCTCGGTGAATGCGGGATAGGCCTCGTCGCGCAGCGCGAGCACTTCGGGGCGCACCGGATTGCCGACGAGGTGGACCTTGCTGGCAAGCTTGGGGTCGAGGCGCTGGACCTCGTTATAGGCGGTGGCGATCGCATCCACCCGTTTGGCGAGGAAGCGATTGACCCGGCCGAGCACCGCGTTCTGTTCGTGGATCACCGTGGGGATCCTGGCCGAACGCGCGGCGAGCAGCCCCGGCAGCGCGGGATAGCCGCCGAACCCGACCACGCACGACGGCTGAAAGCTCTCGAACAGGCGCAGCGCCATCCGCCGCCCCTCCCAGATCGCCCGAGCCGCGCGCAGCCAGCCCAGCGGGCCTCCCTTGAGTTTTCCGGCGCCGAGCCGTCCGGCCGGCAGGATGTGCGCGGTGAGCGCCTCGGGCTTGCCCGGGATCGCCGCGCCGCGGGCATCGGTGATCAGCGCGACGTGATGCCCGCGTGCTTCCAGTTCCTGCGCCAACGCGAACGCGGGCAGAATGTGGCCGCCGGTGCCACCCGCGGCCAGAACATAGTGACGCGATGCGCCGGTCATCGCCGGATCGCCTCCGCAAACGGCAGTGGCGGGCGCGTCGTGTCGCGGGTCAGGAACGGATTTCGCCGGGTGATCGCCAGCAGGAAACCGACGCCCGCGCACAGCGCGATCATCGAACTGCCGCCGTAAGAGATCAGCGGCAGGGTCATCCCCTTCGAGGGGAAAAGCTGGAGGTTGACCATGATGTTGATGAACGCTTGACCCACCAATTGCGCTGTCAGCCCGGCGGCGGCGAGGATCGTGAACAGATCGTCCTCATCCTGCAGCCGCAGCAGCACGCGCGCAGCGATGACGGCGTAGAGCAGGACTATGATCGCGCAGGCGATCAGCCCAAATTCCTCTCCGATCACGCTGAAGATATAGTCGGTGTGCGCCTCGGGCAGCGCCATCTTCTTGACCCCCAGCCACAGCCCGGTTCCGGTCCAGCCTCCGCCCAGCAGCGTCTTTTGCGCCAGGTCGACCTGGTCGAACGCGGTTCCGCCAGAAAAGAAGCTGTCGATCCGGTGGGTGGCGTTGGGGTAGAAGAAATAGGCCAAGACCACGAACACCATCAGCCCGGCCATCGCCATCCCCACGCGCTGGAGCGGCAGGCCCGACAGCAGGACCAGCACGAACCACACCCCGCCGAACAGCATCGTCGCGCCGAAATCGGGCTGGATCATCAGCAACGCGGCGACCACGCCCATCAGCCCGGTGGCGATAGGGATCACCGGCAGGTTGGGATCGCGCACCCGCCAACTCAGCACCCAGGCCACCCCGACGGCAAAGGCGGGCTTGAGGAATTCGGACGGCTGGAACGAGAACCCCAGGTTGATCCAGCGCTTGGCGCCATTCACCTCGTGACCGATGATGGGAACCAGCAACAGCGCCGCCAGCATCGCTCCACACATCAGCACCGCCACGCGCCGCGCGGCCTCCTTGGGCATCAGCGAGCAGCCGACCAGCGCGATCAGCCCGAGCGACAGCCAGCGCAAGTGGATCCAAAGGAAATGGAGATCGTCGAGCTTCACCGCGTGGGTCGACAGCCGGTGGGCGCTCGCGGGCGATCCCGCGGCGACACCGACCACCCCGATCAGCAGCAGCGTGGCGATCAGCCCCAGCAGCACGCGGTCGATCTCGCGCCACCAGACCATCAGCTCGTTGCGGCGGGTGCGGCGATAGCGTTCACCCGGGCCGACGACGCGCACCGCACCATCGCGGCCGATCGTCGGGACCCCGCGCGGGGGGTTGCTGCCGGTGGCGGCGTTCATCCGTCGATGCTCCCGGAGTGCGGCGCGTTTTCGGCGACCAATGCGGCGACGATGTCGCGGAATGCATCACCGCGCGCCTCGAAATCGCGGAACTGGTCGAAGCTGGCGCAGGCTGGCGACAGCATCACCACTTCGCCTGGCCGGGCCGCGCTCATCGCCTGGCGCACGGCGTCGCAGAGCATTTCGCTGCGTGAGACCGGAACCAGCGGCTCAAGCAGTTGGGCGAACCGCGGCCCGGCCTCGCCGATGGTATAGGCGGCAGCAACGTGGCCGATATAAGGCAGGCACTCGTCGAGGTCGTCGCCCTTGGGCAGGCCGCCAACGATCCAGTGTATCCGGGGATAGGCGGCCAGCGCAGGCGCGGTGGAGGCGGGATTGGTGGCCTTGCTGTCGTTGACGAAAAGCACGCCGCCGTGCGTTCCGACCAGTTCCATCCGATGCGACAGGCCCTTGAAGCTGGCCAGCGCCGGGCGCCACTGGGTTTCGCCAAGCCCAAGCAATTCTGCGATTTGGACCGCGATTGCCGCGTTCTGAAGGTTATGCGGGCCTTGCAGCGAAGGCCAAGCGGACTGGCCGCTCAGAGTGCTGGGATCGACGATGTGCACGAACTCGCTGCCCCGCTCGGCCGCGCAGTCGCGCGCCACATTCAGGGTATGGGCATCGCCGCAGCCAAACACCGCATGCTGCGTCGCCCTCTGCATGCCGAAGAGCCGGGCCTTCGACGCCATGTAGCCAGCAAAGCCGTTGTAGCGATCGAGGTGATCGGGGCTGAGATTGATCAGCGCCGCGATATCCGCGCAGAGGCTGTGCGTGAGGTCGATCTGGTAGCTCGACAGTTCGAGGACATAGACCCCGCCCGCTCGCAACGGCTCCTGACCCAGCACCGGCAGGCCGATGTTGCCCCCCATTCGCACCGGTATGGCAGCAGTCTTGCACAAATGATGCACCAGCGCGGTGGTGGTCGACTTGCCATTCGTCCCGGTGATCGCGACGACGCGATGCGGCGGCAGGCTCGGGCGGGCCTGGGCGAACAGTTCGATATCGCCGATCAGAGGCACCCCGACGGCGCGGGCGGCGTCGGCGATCGGATGGCGGTTGATCGGCACCCCGGGCGACACGACCACCCCGTCATAACCGGACAGATCGATCGTCAGCGGGTCGGCGAGCTGGGCCAACGGATGCTCCTTGGCCTCGACCAGCATCCGCGCTTCCTCGCGGTTGTCCCACGCAGACACGTGCGCGCCGCTGGCGAGCAGGGTCTCGACCGTCGACAGGCCCGAGCGCGCCAGGCCCAGGACCGCATACCGCTTTCCGGTAAAGGCGCCCGATACGATCACGCGCGCCTCACCGCACCTTCAGCGTCGCCAGCCCGATCAGCGCGAGCACGATCGAGACGATCCAGAAGCGGATCACCACGGTCGATTCGGCCCAGCCGAGCTGTTCGAAATGGTGGTGCACCGGGGCCATGCGGAACACTCGTTTGCCGGTGCGCTTGTACCAGAACACCTGGATGATCACCGAGGCGGCCTCGAACACGAACAGCCCGCCGACGATGGCGAGCACGATCTCATGGTGCGCGGCGACCGCGATAACACCGAGTGCTCCGCCGAGCGCCAAGCTGCCGGTATCGCCCATGAACACCGCCGCGGGCGGCGCGTTGAACCACAGGAACGCGAGACCGGCGCCCATCACCGCGGCGCAGAAGATCGCCAGTTCGCCCGCGCCGGGCACGTGCGGGATGCCCAGGTAGCGCGCATAGTCGGCGCGGCCCGCCAGATAGGCGATGATCGCGAACGTCCCCATCGCGATGATCACCGGCATGATCGCCAGACCGTCGAGCCCGTCGGTCAGGTTCACCGCATTTCCCGCGCCGACGATCACGAACGCCGCGAACAGATAGTAGAACGGACCCAGCGGGATATAGAGATTGGAGAAGAACGGGACGTAGAGATTGGTATCGGTGACGATCAGCGCCGCCGCGATCCCGGCGACGACGAACTCCGCCAGCAGCCGCACCCGGCCCGACACGCCCTTGTGGCTGGCCTTGCGGACCTTGTCCCAATCGTCGAGAAAACCGATCAGCCCGAACCCCGCGGTCACCGCGACGCACGCCCAGACATAGCGGCTGGAAATATCCATCCACACCAGCAGACCGCAGATCAGTGCGGTCAGGATCATCAGCCCGCCCATCGTGGGGGTGCCGCGCTTGGCGAGGTGGGTCTGGGGCCCGTCTTCGCGGATCGGCTGACCCTTGCCCTGGCGCACGCGCAGCATCGCGATGAAACGCGGGCCGATCAGGAGTCCGATCGCGAGCGCGGTCAGCAGCGCCGCACCGGAGCGAAACGACTGATAGCGCACGAGGTTGGTGATTCCCTCGAACCCCATCATGTCGGCAAACCAATAGAGCATCAGGCGTTGTTTTCTTCCCGGGCGGTCAGTGCGCGGACGATCGCGGCAAGTCCCACCGAATTCGATCCCTTGACGAGCACGGCGTCGCCGCCCTGCAGGCCCTCGCCCTCGAGCAGCGCCAGCGCCTCGGCGGCATCGGCGACATGCGCCACATCGATTCGCTTGCCAAGCGCACCGCTGCCGGATTTCCCCAGCGCCTCCGCCAATCCGCGCATTTCGTCGCCCACCAGCACCGCGCGGTCGATCCCGGCAAGTTCAAGCGGGTCGGCGAGTTCGGCGTGATAGCGCTCCGCCGCGTCGCCCAGTTCCTTCATCGCGCCCAGCACCGCGAGCCGCCGCCGCGCTGTCGTGCGGCCGAGTTCCTCGATCGTCACGCGCATCGACGCGGGGTTGGCGTTGTAGCTTTCGTCGATCAGCAGCGCGGCCCCGCTGCCGTCGCCGCCCTTGGCCACAATCGTGTGGCGCTGGCCGCGTCCCGCGAGACCTTCCATCTCGGCGAGAGCAAGCCCCGCCGCGCCGAGGTCGGCGCCGACCGCACGCACCGCGGCAATCACCGCCAGGGCATTGGTCACCCAGTGCTCGCCCGCCATGCCGACGGTGAAGCAGATCCGCCGGTCGCCGAGATCGGCGGTGATCAGCGTGCCGCCGTTGTGCGCGCGGATCGTGTCGAGCAGGCGGACATCGGCCCTGGGGCTGCGCCCGAACGAGACGATATGCGCGGCATGCTCGCGCGCCTTGTCACGCAGCCGGGCGAAGTGCGGGTTGTCGGCGGGAACGATCGCGGTGCCACCTGGCACCAGACCTTCGAAAATCTCGCCCTTGGCGTCTGCGATCGCCGCCTCGTCCTTGAAAAAGCCGATATGGGCTGGGGCAATGGTCGTCACGATCGCCACGTTTGGGCGTACCAGCCGGGTCAGAGCGCTGAGCTCGCCGGGGTGATTCATCCCCATCTCGAACACCCCGAACTTCGTTCGCGCGGGCATCCGCGAGAGGCTCAGCGGAACCCCGACATGGTTGTTGTAGCTCTTCAGACTGCGATGCGCCTTGCCCCGGCTGGCCCGATCGAGCGCGGCGAACAGCGCCTCCTTGACGCCGGTCTTGCCGGCCGATCCGGTAACCCCGATCACCTGCCCATCGACCCTGCCGCGCGCGACGATTCCCAGACCCTCAAGTGCGCTTGAGGTGTCACGGACGCGCACATGCGGGCGATGTATCGGGCGGTCGACGATCGCCGCGGCGGCGCCCCCTGGCGAACGCCTGGTCGAGATAGGCGTGGCCGTCCGCGGCCTCGCCCTTGAGCGCGACGAACAGGTCGCCTTCGCCCACTTCACGGCTGTCGAACGCGACGCCCGAAGCCTCGAAATCGGCGCTGGCATGGCCACCGGTTGCGGCCTCCACCGCGGGGGCCGACCACAGGGCGAGGCCGTATTCGTCCGAAGCGGCGACAGGCCAGGCGAGCAGCGCGGGGTGGGAAGCCATGGGGATCAAACTCCGGAAGGTGGGGGTACGGCGCACTCGCGCGCCACGGTTACGTCGTCGAACGGCAGGATGCGCATGGCCTCGCCCGCGCCAACGATCTGGCCCTGCTCGTGGCCCTTGCCCGCGATCAGGACGATGTCGTTGGCCCCGGCCCGGCGGATGGCCTCGGCGATGGCGGAACGCCGGTCCCCGATTTCGGTGGCTCCCGGTGCCGCATCCAGAATTGCGCGACGGATCGCGGCGGGGTCTTCGCCGCGCGGATTGTCGTCGGTGACGATGACCTCGTCCGAGGCGCGCGCCGCGACTACGCCCATCTGAGGCCGCTTGCCCGCATCGCGATCCCCGCCGGCGCCGAACACGGTGATCAGCCTCCCGGTCACATGGGGGCGCAGCGCGGCAATCGCGGCTTCCAGCGCGTCGGGGGTGTGCGCGTAATCGACATAGACCGGCGCGCCCGCCCGGCTGATCGCCGCGCGTTCCAGCCGTCCGCGCACCGGCTGGAGCCGGGCCAGCGCGTCGAAGGTCGCCGCCGGATCGCCGCCCGTGGCCAGCACCAGCCCCGCCGCGACCAACGCGTTGGCCGCCTGGTAGTCCCCGATCAGCGGCAGCTTGACCGTGCGGAGCTCACCCGCGTGCTCGATCTCCAGCACCTGGCCAAGCTGGCCGGGATGGCGGGCGAGGAGGCGAATGCCATCGCCCCGCTCGCCCACCGTGAACACGCCAAGACCCCTCTTTGCAGCGTGCTCACAAGCCTTGGCGGACCAGCCGTCGTCGGCCCAGATCACCGCGCGCCCGCCATCCTCCACCACCTCGTGGAACAGCCGCATCTTGGCCGCGAAATAGTCGTCCATCGTCGCGTGGTAATCGAGATGATCGCGGCTGAGGTTGGTGAACGCCCCCGCCTTCACCGCCACGCCCTCGTTGCGGTACTGGGAGAGGCCGTGGCTCGACGCCTCGAACGCGACATGGGTCACGCCCTCGCGCGCCAGGCCCGAGAGGTTGGCGAGGAAGGTGACGATGTCAGGCGTGGTCAGCCCGGTGGAGACGCTCTCGTCGGGCGTGGTCACGCCAAGCGTGCCGATCGAGGCTGCGCGTTCGCCGGCCATCCGCCACAACTGGCGGGTCATCTCGACCGTCGAGGTCTTGCCGTTGGTCCCGGTCACCGCGACGATGGTATCGGGCACCGGCACGAAGAACTGCGCGGCGAGCCGGGCGAAGGCGCGGCGGGGTTTGCGGTCGGCGATGTGGACCGCGCCGCGCACGACCGCTTCGGGACGTGCGACCACGGCCACGGCCCCCCCTGCAACCGCGGCGTCGATGTAGTCCTCGCCATTGACGACCGCGCCCTGGAACGCGCCGAACACCGTTCCGGGCGCGACCTTGCGGTGATCGATCGCGAACCCGGTAACCGTCTGCGCGCCGTCGCCGTCGAGCTGGATCCCCGCTTCGGCGGCAAGCCGCGCGAGCGTCACTCGCCGCCCCCGTGGGGGATAAGCGGGGCGAGGTCGGTCAGGTCGATGTCGCGGCTGTCGTCGGGCACGACGCCGAGCAGCGGGCCGATCCGGGGCACGACCCGCCCGACCACCGGCGCCGCGTTCCACGCCGCGGTCCGCTGGCCCGACGCGGCTGCGGTGCCCTTGGGCTCATCGAGCATGGCGATAATCACGTAACGCGGGCGGTCCATCGGAAACGCGGCGGCGAAGGTCGCGACCACCGCGTTCTTCTTGTACGCGCCGCCGTTGGCGCCGGGCTTTTCCGCCGAGCCGGTCTTGCCGCCGACCCGGAAACCCGCTGCGTTGGCCTTGCGACCAGTGCCGTAGACCGCGATCATCCGCAGCAACTGACGCATCCGCGCGCTGGTCGAGGCCTTGAACACGCGGCGCCCGCGCGGAGCCTGGCCTGGCTCGAGCATCTGAAGCGTCGCGGGGCGCCAGATCCCGCCGTTGACCAGCGCCGCATAGGCCGAGGCGAGGTGCAGCGGAGTGACCGCGATACCATGCCCATAGCTGACCGTCATGTTGGTGATTCGCGCCCACTTCGGATCGCGGGGGAACAGGGGAAAGCCCCGGCCCGGCAGCTCCAGGTAAGGCCGCTCGTTCATCCCCAGCGCGATCATCGTCGCCTTGAGCCGGTCGGCGCCGAGCTCGTCGGCGATGTGGGCGGTGACGATGTTGGACGAATGGATCAGTGCCTCGGGGGCATTCAGGCTCGCCCCCATGTTGTGGCTGTCCTTGATCGTGAACCCATCGATCTGGATCGGCGCAGCCGAATAGCGCTTGGCCAGGTTGGTGATCGTCCCGGCATCGATCGCCGCGGCGACGGTGATGGGTTTGAAGGTCGAGCCAAGCTCGTACACCTGGTTGGTGACCTTGTTGAACACCAGCCGGTTGACCGCCTGATCCGGCCGGTTGGGGTTGAACGAGGGCAGCGAGGCGAGCGCGAGGATTTCTCCGCTATCGACATCGAGCACGACCCCGGCGGCGCCGATCGCGTCGGTTTCGAGCATGCCCCGGCTCAGTTCATCCTCGAGCGCGCCTTGCACCCGCATGTCGAGCGAGAGCATCTCCGGCCGGGCGCGCAGCGCCGGATCGGTGAGCTGCTTGTCGAACACCTGTTCCATCCCCACCCGGCCGTGACCATCGGCGGCGACGAAGCCAAGGACGTGCGCGGCGAGGCTGCCTTGCGGATAGAACCGATCGGGCTCGCGCGGAAATTCGAGCGCGGGCTCGCCCAGCGCGTGGATGCGATTGGCCTGTTCGGGCAGGACGCGGCGGTGGAGATATCCGGGTTTGCCCGCCTTCAAACGCCGCAACAGGTCGGCCTCGTCGGCATCGGGAAAGACCAGCGCGAGGGCGTGCGCGACCTCCCCGGGCGATTTGACCAAGGGCGTGCCACTGCCGAGCGCCTGCGGGTTATACCACAGCGCATAGGCCGGAAACGCGCGGGCAAGCGCCACGCCGTTGCGGTCGACGATCTCGCCGCGGCTGGGCAACAGCGCCTCATACAGCGACGACGAACGCGGCGCGGGCTCGACCACGCCGAGCATCACGATGCGCATGACGCAGGCAACCGCGGCCAACGCGAACAGCAGCAGCACCACCAGCAAGCGGACTTGCGCGACGAGCAGCGAGCGTTGGCGCACGTTGGCGAGCTGGACCCGGCCGCTGGCGAGCGCGGTGGAATAGGTCAGCGCGTTCATGGCCTGACGCCTTCGCTGGACGGCTTTTTCTCGGCTTTCGTCGACCTGCCGGGCGTGGCCGGTCGGTCGTGCTCGACTTTGCCCAGGCGATCGTCGAGCGCGGCGGCCGCGGTGTCGTGATCGACCGGGGCGGCGTCCTCGGCTTCGTCTTCGGCACCAAGCGGCTTGCCCGTCAGCGGCGAGACCATCGCGGGCATGACCCCGGGGGCCTCGGTCGGAGCGCTGGCGACACGGATCGGCGCGGGCGCGTCCGGCGCGGCGGCCTTGCCCAGCGCGGCCAATTGGCGGACATTCTCCATGTACTGCCCGGCATTGGGCGCCACGTAGCCGAAATCGACCGCGTTCCATGCAGACAACTGCTGCTGGTTGGAGCGCGTCTCGTACTCGGTCTCGAGGTACATCGTCTCGGTCCGCAGCGCGACGATCCGGTTCTCGGCGCGGCGGACTTCGCTTTTGAGCGCATTGACCCGCAGCGACAGCGCGAACAGCAGCGCGCAGCACACCGCGAGAAGCGCCGCCCAGCCGATCCGCCGCAGCGACGTGCGCGAGGCGATCATGCCGCAAGGCTCCGCGCGGGCGCTTCGGTGCGGGTGGCGTGGCGCAGGGTGGCCGAGCGGGCGCGCGGGTTGCGGGCTTCCTCGGCGGCGCCAGGCCGGATCGCGCGGCTGACCTGGGTGAACGTCGGCGCAGCGGCGGGGGCGACTTGCGGCAGGTGACGCGAACCACCGCCCTGCGCCCCACTCGCCTCGCGCAGGAACTGCTTGACGATGCGGTCCTCTAGACTGTGGAACGCGACCACCGCGAGGCGGCCACCGGGCGCCAGCACCCGCTCACCCGCGGCGAGGCCCGTGACCAGCTCGTCGAGTTCGCCGTTCACATGGATGCGGATCGCCTGGAAGCTGCGCGTCGCCGGGTCCTTCGGCGCCCCCGCGTGATAGCCGAGCGCCTTGCGGACGACGCGGGCGAGCTCACCGGTGGTCGCCAGCGGCCGCGCGGCGACGATGGCGCGGGCGACGCGGCGCGACTGGCGCTCTTCGGCATAGCGATAAAGCACGTCGGCGATGTCGCTCTCATCGGCCTCGTTGAGGAAATCCGCCGCGCTCGGGCCGGACTGGCTCATCCGCATGTCGAGCGGGCCGTCGCTGGAGAACGCAAACCCGCGCGCCGCCTGGTCGAGCTGCATCGAGCTGACCCCGATGTCGAAGACCACCCCGTGAACTTGCGCGACGCCGGCTTCGGCCAGGCCCTGCGCCAGTTCGGAAAAGCGCCGGGGATGGAGCACCAGCCGCGGCGGCTGCTCGGCGGTTTCGGACCAACCTTGCCCGGCTGCGATCGCATCGGGATCGCGGTCGAAGGCGTGGACCGTGGCCCCGGCGTCGAGCAGGCGGCGAGTATAGCCGCCCGCGCCGAAGGTGGCGTCGACCAGAACGTCCCCCGACCGCGGGTTCAGCGCGGCGACGACTTCGTCGAGCAGGACCGGGATGTGCGGCGCCGCGGTCATGCCCGCTTGCCCCTGGCTTCATCGGCGAGCGCGTTGCACGCCGCCTGCATCGCCTCGAAGCCCGCACCCATCTTGGCCAGCGCGGCTGGGTTCCAGATCGTGAAGAACGGTCCGTTGCCGTTGTAGAACGCAGCGCCATCCAGCCCGGCGAGCGTGGCAAGGTAGTCGGGGAACACGAACCTCCCGGATTCGTCGAACGGAACGTCGATGAACCCGCTGAGCTGGCCGAAGCGCAGGTCGCGGTCGAATTCGGCGCCGCGGGCCACCGCGGCGGCTTCCTCCTTATCGACCTGGTCGGGGATGAAGTCACGGCGCGACGTGCCGAAGCCGGTCAGGCAGGGCCAGCGGTCGTGCTTGTTGAGGCACAGGATGCGTGCGTTGCCGGAAGCTTCCTTGACCGCCTTGCGGAAGGTGGGCGGCAGAACGAAGCGGCCTTTCTCGCCGCGCGACGAGAACCCGACACCGTGGAAACTGTACGGCCTGTCCGTCACGCGCCCGATTACCCCGCCCCCGATGCGTAACGACCTTCCTCCCCCGGCAACGCGCATGCGCTGCCGGATCACCCCGCCGGGTGCTGCTCGGGTCGTTCCGATGGAAGAATTCCTTAACCCTACCCGGGCGGGGCGGAAAGGGAAAAATGCGGGAAATTGCGGGATAACACGGTAAACTGTTGATAAATATGCAGGCCGTTCGGTCGCGATCTTGCTTGCAAGCTTGCTATTCTTGCTTTGTTCTCACAAGAAATCAACGGTTTACAGCGCGACTCAGCGGGACCGAGGCAAGTGCTGGCCTTCGTCCCGCGATTTCCCCGAAATGCGCGGGGCTAGAACGCGCGCTCGAGCAAGACTGCGAGGGCGGTCTCGCGAGGCGTCGCGTCGTCGGCTGGTTCGAACAGCGCGGCGTCGGCGATGGCCAGAACCGTGCCCTTGCCGATCCGGCACCCGGCGGCCAGTCCTCCGGCTTCGATCCGGCAGGTCCCGTCCGCTCTCCCGCCGGACTGGGCGGCGAAGCGGCCCGGCAGGTTCACCGCCAGCCTTGCCTGGCCGATTTCAGCGACATGCTCGCCCGAGGCCTGCCCGGCGTCGAACTCTAGCCGCAGCCCCCAGCGGGCGAGGATCGGCGAGAGCAGCACGGTGTCCTGCGGGCGGCGGCGGTCGCCCAGCGCGAAGGCGCTGGGCCCGGTCAGCGCCGGATCGGCGAACAGCAGCAGGTGCCCGCCCTCGCCCACCCAGCTATCGAGCGCGACGTTCTCGGCGGGGCTGAGCGGGCGCGGCTGGATCATCAGCAGGTCGCGCCGTCCGCGCAGATGCGCGGCGTCGAGCGTATCCAGCGGGCGCAAGGGACGCGCTTCCTCGATCGCCTGGCGCGCCCAGTGCGGCGGCTCCTCGCGGCCGAGCGCGGTCGCGATGTCGGGGGTTTCGGACCAGTAGATCGGCAGGCTGGTGAACAGCGGCAGCGGCTCGCCCGGAGTCCGGTCCTTGCCGTACCACGCCGCGCCAACCGCGAGCGCCAGAACGGCGAGCGCGCCAATCGCCAGCCTTTTCAAGTGCTTGTGAACGTCAGCCCGGCGGACGCGCCGCGCCGCTCGCGCCGGTGGACGGACCCGCCGCCGGCATGTCCGGCACCACGCCGATGTCCGCGAGCGGATCGTTGGCGGGCGAGGCCGAGCCTTCGGGCGAAACCTTGGCCGCGGTCACCGCCGCGGCCGACGACGCCGCCGTCGCATCGTCGCTGATCTTCGCGCGGTCCATGATGATGTTGGCCAGGCCCACCAGCAGCAGCATCCCGGCCAGCCCGAACAGCCCCACCTGCAGCCGGTGGACCGCCTGCGCGCGGCGCTCGCGCACGGTCGGCGGCACGAAGTGCAGCGCCTTTTGCGACGGATCTGGAAGCGGCGAGGTCGTCGGCACGAACTGGGGCATCGTGCGCATTCTAGCCTATTGCGCCAGCCAAGGGAACACCGGCAGGCCCTTGGCCGCCAGCCACTCGGCATTGTAGAGCGACGAGAGGTAGCGGAAGCCGGTGTCGCACAGGATCGTCGCCACACGCGCATCGGCCTTGCCCTGGGCCACCAACTGCCGCCCCAGCGCCACCGCCCCGGCGACGTTGATCCCGGTGGAAAGCCCGGTGCACAGCCCCTCTTCCTGAAGCAGCCGGGCGACCCATTCGAGCCCTTCCTCATCCGAGATCCGGAACTGCGTGTCGATCGGCGCGCCTTCGAGATTGGCGGTGACCCGCCCTTGCCCGATCCCCTCGGCCACCGATGTCCCTTCGGAGCGCAGCTCGCCTTCAGCATACCACGAATAGAGCGCCGCGCCGTGCGGGTCGGTCAGCGCGATGGTGACGCTCTCGTCGAACGCTTTCAGCCCCAGTCCGACCCCGGCGAGCGTCCCGCCGGTGCCGACCGAGCAGGTGAACCCGTCGATCCGGTGCTCCATCTGCTCCCAGATCTCGGGCGCGGTGCTTTCGATGTGGGCGCGGCGGTTGGCGACGTTGTCGAACTGGTTGGCCCACACCGCACCCGGCGTCTCCTCGGCCAGCCGGCGAGAGGTGTGGACGAAGTGGCCGGGGTTGGAGAACGGCGCAGCGGGAACCAGCACCAGTTCCGCGCCCAGCGCGCGCAGCGTGTCCATCTTCTCGCGCGATTGGGTTTCGGGCATCACGATCACGCTCTTGTAGCCGAGCGCGTTGGCGACCAGCGCCAGCCCGATGCCGGTGTTCCCCGCGGTCCCCTCGACGATCGTCCCGCCCGGCCGCAAGCTTCCCCGCGCCTCGGCATCGCGCACGATCCACAACGCCGCGCGATCCTTGACCGAAGCCCCGGGGTTGGCGAACTCGCACTTGCCAAAAATGTCGCACCCCGCCGCCGCGCTCGGCCCGGCGAGGCGAACCAGCGGGGTGTTGCCGATGAGATCGAGCGTGGTGGGGGCCAAGGGCGGGGCTCCGGCGGGTGCGGTCATAAGCCGAGAGGTAGGATGCGGGGCGCGGAGGGGCAATCAATTTGGGCTTGGGCGCCGACAAGCCCGGCTCGATCCACCGCGGGGGGCCGATCGGGAGAAACCGTGGACCACGAAACAGCGCGCGAATCTCTGTGACTTTCGGTACGCCTGCGGGCGTGAAGGTCTATGGATTTCAAGCATTTGGGCGACGCGTGATGAGTGGTCCGTCGCTGCCGGGGTGTGACCTTTGGATACGAGCCCTCCGACCACCCCAGCGCGCGCCAACCGCAGCGCGCTGGGGACGATCGACAGGAAAGGCCGAGGACAAGGGACGTCGTGACAACATCGTCCGATGCGAGCAGGCGAGTTCCTACATTGCAAGGACCTGACTCTTAAACCACCTCCAGCATCCTGCCCCTCTGGGAAGGAACTTGCTCGCGCAATTTGATTCCAACAGCTTTTCGCCGGGGCGACGGAGGCCAGAGGGTGCACGACGTAGCCATTGACTACATTGTAGCCTCCAGCTACACAAGGCCGTGAAGCCGATCACCTACACCCGCGCGGCGATCAAGGTGCTCCGGCGGATGCCCGCCAATACCTCGGCGCGGATCGTGGGCAAGATCGAGGCGTACGCGACCGATCCGGCGTCGCAGGCCAACAACGTCACCGCGCTTCAGGGGCGCGATGGCATCCGGCTGAGGGTCGGCGACTGGCGGGTGATCATGAACGACGGTGCGGTGCTGGCCGTGCTGCAAGTCGGCCCGCGCGGCGGCGTCTACGATTGAGGAGCGAACAATGGGTGAAATGGTGACCATCCCGGCGGCGGAATATCAGGCCCTGCTCGGCGCCGCCACGAACCTCGCCGACCTGCGCGCACACGACCGCGCGATGGCGGCGATCGCACGCGGCGACGAGGAACTCGTCCCGGCTGCGTTTGCCAAGCGTTTGATCGCCGGCGAGAGCCCAGTGCGCGTTTGGCGCGAACTGCGCGGGCTGACCCAGGCGGCGCTCGCGGCGACGTCCGGCGTCAACCGGGTGCAGATCGCCAATATCGAAAGCGGCGCAAAGTCGGGCTCGGTCGCGACCTTGCGCAAGCTGGCGGATGCGCTGGGGGTTGGGTTGGACGATCTGGCGTGAGTGTGGAATGTCGACTTACGCACCGAACAGACTCTCGTGTCCCGTTGGCGGTCATGCGCAATCATCCAACGGTTGGTTCGGTGGGCATAGAGAATGACCACATTCACATACAGTTTCGCTAGATCGAGGCCCAATCTTGGGATTGGGACGATTGCTCTGATCGGCGTTGTGCTAATGGCTTGCTTGATAGCGTGTTCGGACCGGGCCAGGTCCGAAGATCAACCACACCTCCGCGTCGAACTTCGCCGCACTTCGTCGCCCGGCAGTGCTGCATCCGCCACCCTGCTGGCCGATCTGCAAGGGAATTTCGATGGGGTGACGCGTGGCGTCAACGGTGCGCGGACGCGGATGCCCGCCTTGCCGCATGAGAACTCTGCGGGGATCGGGTGCAACCCGGCCCAGCTTACCCCAACAGCAGCCAATTTCCGCATCGTCCTGCCGAGCCGCTACGCCGATCGCAAGGGCACATTCGCCGTGATCGTGCCAGATGGCAGCTTACGCATCGTTTAGTACGCCTACAGCGGCGAAGTTAGCACCGAAGTGATCATCGTTCCGTCGAAAACGATCGACTGGGACATGGCCAGGACGCGAAACGTGTTTGACGTCGATACCAAGCAATTCGACCCACTGCGGCCTGAGAAAATCGTACCCGAACGCCTGTTTCACAAAGCGGGGATCTATCAATTCGCGGTGGTCAACGCTGTCGATCGAAGCCTGCTTGCCGTCGATAAGACTGCGTTCGAAGTCAAAGCGGGCTGCGTGGTTGAGTGAAAACCGCGGGGACCGTGACGCCAATCGGATTCGCGTTCCGGCAGGCGGCAATCGGGTGACCGTAAACCGGACGGATTCGAGGAGCAGCAGTTACCTACTCCGACATGCACATCCGATCACGATGCAATTTCCCTCCTCAAGCCGCCTCCGCGCTCGCCCGGTGCCCGCGCTCCAAATTGAGCATATCGGCCAGCAAGAACGCCAGCTCCAGACTCTGCGCCGCGTTCAGCCTTGGGTCGCAGTGCGTGTGGTAGCGATCCGCCAGCGCCTCCGCTGTGATCGCCACCGCGCCGCCGACGCATTCGGTAACGTCCTGACCGGTCATCTCGATGTGGATGCCGCCCGCATGGGTGCCTTCGGCGCGGTGGACGGCGAAGAAGCCTTTCACCTCGGCGAGGATGCGTTCGAACGGCCGGGTCTTGTAGCCGCTGTTGGCCTTGATCACGTTGCCGTGCATCGGGTCGCAGCTCCATACCACCGGGTGGCCTTCGCGCTGCACCGCGCGGACCAGCGGGGGCAGGCCGGCCTCGACCTTGTCGTCGCCGAAGCGGCTGATCAGCGTCATCCGCCCCGCCTCGCGCGCGGGGTTGAGCGTGTCGAGCAGACGCAGCAGCGCGTCGGGCGCGAGGCTGGGGCCGCACTTCATCCCGATCGGATTGCCCACCCCGCGAAGGAATTCGACGTGGGCCGAGCCGTCGAAGCGGGTCCGGTCGCCGATCCACAGCATGTGCGCGCTGGTGTCGTACCAGTCGCCGGTCAGCGAATCCTGGCGGGTCATCGCTTGCTCGTAGGCGAGGTGGAGCGCCTCGTGGCTGGTGTAGAAGCTGGTGCCCTGGAGTTGGGGGACGGTGGCGGGATCGATCCCGCAGGCCTCCATGAAATCGAGCGCCTCGCCGATCTTGTCGGCGGTGGCGGCAAAGCGATCGGCCCACGGGGTGCGGCCCATGAAATCGAGCGTCCACTGGTGGACCTGGCGCAAGTTGGCATAGCCGCCGTTGGCGAACGCGCGCAGCAGGTTGAGCGTGGCGGCCGACTGGCTGTAGGCCTCCATCAGCCGCTGCGGATCGGGGATGCGCGCCTCCGGGGTGAACTCGACCCCGTTGATGTTGTCGCCGAGGTAGCTGGGCAGCTCGACCCCGTCCTGGATCTCGGTCGCCGCGCTGCGCGGCTTGGAGAACTGGCCGGCCATCCGCCCGACCTTGATCACCGGCTGCTTGCTAGCGAAGGTCAGCACCACCGCCATCTGGAGCAGCACGCGGAAGGTGTCGCGGATGGTGTTGGGGTGGAACTCGGCGAAGCTTTCAGCGCAATCGCCGCCCTGGAGGAGAAAACCCTTGCCCGCCGCGACTTGCGCCAGATCGGCCCGGAGCGCGCGCGCCTCGCCAGCGAACACCAGCGGGGGAAGCGGCCCAGGCGGGCCGTCACGGCATCCAGCGCCGCCTGATCGGGATAAGTCGGCAGGTGGCGGCCTTCGAAGCCGGTCCAGCCTTGGGGAGTCCAGTTGCTTGCCACGGGTATTTGCGTCCTTTCGCGGGGGACGCCCTTACTCCGCGGGGTACGGCAATGCAAAAGTGGCGTTTGTAACCGGTTTGCCGAACCAGCGATCCCACGGAAATGAAGGGCGTGCCTAACGAACCCCCGTCACGGCAATCCCCTTGGCCTGTGCCAAGGTCTGCGGGATCACCTCCAGCCGCCAGCTCCGATCCCGCGCGAGGTACTGCCTGGCCAGCGCCTGCATCGCCGCGGGGGTGGTCTGGCTATAGTCGTTGAGAATCGAGCGGACGTCGTTGAGCCGCGTGGGCTCGGTCGCGGCGCCTTCGAGCTGGAACAGCCAGAAGCCGTTGCCGGTGGCGGCGCGGCTGATCAACTGCTTGAGCGGCTCGGTGATCCGCGCCAGTTCATCGGCGGTGGGCGGGTTGGCGACGAGGTCGGCGGCGATCTCGTCGGCGGCGGAGAAGAACGCCGGGACCGCTTCGGGCGTGAGCTGCGCGGTGGCGGCGATATAGCCGCCGGTCTGGCGGTCGAGCGGCCAATTGGAGTTCACGTTGGGGGCATAGCTCGCCCCCAGCTTTTCGCGCATCCGGTCGAACAGCCGGTTGTTGAACAGCTGGCTGAGGATCTCGAGCTGGCGCGAGGTGCGCACCCCGGCGCGGCCCGCCCCGGTCGGCCAGGCGACCATCGCCGAGGCGGTGTTGGGATCGCCGCGATGAGTCAGCACGATCGGCTGCGTCACCGCCGCGGGAAACGCCGGCGCGTAGGCGGGCATGGGCGCGGCGGGGCGCGGCTTGAGCGCGCCGAAGGTCTTCTCCAGCGCTGCGATCGCCTTGGCCTTGTCGAAATCGCCGAACAGATCGACCTCGACCGGCCCGCTGGCCAGCAGCGGCTCCCACACCGCGCGGAAGCCTTCGGGTGTGGTCGCGGCGATCTCCGCCGGGCTCGGCGTCTTGAACCGCGGGTCGCGACCCTTCAGCAGCCAGTCGAGATCGCGCTCGAGCACCGATTGCGGGCTCGACTGATAGCTTTCGTACTGGAGCCGCGCGGCGGCCTTGGCCCGCACCACCGGGTTGGCGTCCCACCGCGGCATCGCCAGCTTGGCCGCGAACAGATAGAGCTGGTCCTCCAGATCTGCGGGGCGGGTATCGGCGGAAAACTCGAAGTTGCCGTCGTCGATGCTGAAGTCGAAGCCCATCTTGCGCCCGGTCGAGATCCGGTCGAGCTCATCCTGTCCGAGCGAGCCCAGCCCGCTGCCGACCAACGCGGCGTTGCCCAGCGCGACATACGCGGCGTCCTTAGGGTCGATCGCGCTGTAGCCGCGCCCGAACCGCGCCTTGACCATCACCCGGCCTGGTTCGGCATCGTTGTTCCACATCAACACCTTGACCCCGTTCGACAGGGTCAGCCGTTCGATCTGGAGCAGCCCGGTGGCCTGCTGGTCGATGACAGCGCCCGGCGTGCCGATCGCGGGCAGCCCGGCGAAGCCCAGCGGCTCGGCCGAGACCCGGCTCGAGCCATCGGGCGCGACGCTGTCGATCAGCGCCTGGCGCAAGCTAGCTTCGGTCCCGTCGCCAGCGCCGGGGGTGATCAGGATCGGGCGGGTGACGGTGCCCGAAAACAGCGCGCGGGTGTGCGCCAGCACCGCCTGCGGAGTGAAGTCGGCGCGCATATCCTTGAAGACCTGAAGCACCGTGGCCGGCGAGGCGACGGTTTCGCGAATGTCGACCGCACGCACGAGATCGTCGGCGACTTTGGACCCGGCGAGGGTATCGACCGTCTCGACCGGCACCTGGAAGGCGACGTCGAACTCGGCGATCTCGCGGTCGATCTCGGCCTGGCTGGGGGGCGAGGCGAGCGCGTCGGCGATCACCGCGCGCACGTCCTTGAGCGCGGCCTGCCAGTCGTCGCCCAGCGGAGTCACCGCCACGAAGGTTGCATCGGTCGAGCGGCTGACGTCTTCCTGGTTGACCTGTGCGGTAAGAAAGCTGCCCCCGGCGCGGGCGCGGGTTTCCAGCCGCCGGTTGATCAGCGCCTGGGCGAGCTGGTCGATCATCAGCCCGCGGTTGTAGACGATGGTGTCGTTCACCTGCTTCCACGGGCGCAGGATCGCGTAGTTGACCGCGCGCGGCAGATCGGGCTCGACCAGCACCTTGGCTTCGCCCACCGGGTTCTTCGGATCGGTCCCCTTGGGCGGCACGGGCACCCCGAAGCTGGGCGCCTTGGGCGGCCTGCCCTTGACCTTCCAGTCGGAAAACCACTTCTTGACCAGTGCTTCGAGCTGCGCTGGATCGGCGTCGCCCGCGACCACGATGACGGTGTTCTCGGGCCGGTACCAGCGATCGTGGAACGCCTTGACCGAGGCCGCGGTGGCCGCGCGCAGCGTATCCTCACGCCCGATCGGCGAGCGGTCGGCGAGCGGCTGGCCGGTGAAATAGAGGCTGCGCGTGGCCTCGGACACGCGCTGCGCCGCGCCGCCGCGCTCGCGCATTTCGGCAAGCACGATCGGCAGTTCGGTGGCGACGCCATGGTCGGTGAAGATCGGCGCGGCGATCATCCCCGACAGCAGCTTGAACGATTCGTCGAGATGCTCGGGTGTCGCTCCAGGCAGGTCGAGCTTGTAGACGGTCTGGGTCGGGGTCGTCTCGGCGTTGGTGTCGCTGCCGAAGGTTGCCCCCAGCCGCTGCCAGATCGGGATCGCCTCGCCTTCCTTGAGGTACTTGCTCTCGCGAAAGGTCAGATGCTCGATCAGGTGGGCGAAGCCGCGCTCCTGCTCGGTCTCATAGAGCGAGCCCGCGTCGATGCGGATGCGGATCGAGACCTGGTCGGGCGGCACACCGTTATGCCGCACCGCATAGCGCACCCCGTTGGACAGCGTCCCGAACGTCCACGCCGGATCCTGCGGCACGTCGCTGCCCTTGTAGATCCACGCGACATTGTTGCCGCTCGCGGCGAGCACCGGGCCGGGCGCGGTGCCCAGCAGCAAAAGGGGAAGGAGGAAGGCGAAGCGCCGGGCGGCGCGGGTCGTCGATCGCATGGGCGAAGCTTAACCGGCGGAAAGGTGAAGGACTAGTGAATAGGAATGGGGAGATTCGGCTTCGCGACAAGCCCCGTCGCGATCGATTGAAACCTCACGGAGCCAAAATGTCCACCAGCTCGACCTGGAAAACCAGATCGGCGTTGGCCGGGATCGGGCCGGTCGGCTTGGCGCCATAGCCCAGCGCGGCGGGGATGCAGAGCCGCGACACGCCGCCCTTGCCCATCGTCTGAAGGCCTTCGGAGAACCCGGGGATCACGCCCTGGACCGGAAACTCGACCCCCATCCCCTGATCGAACACCTCGCCGGTGGCGGCGAGATAGCCGATGTAGTTGACCCGCACCCCATCGCCGGCGGCCGGACGCACCGCGGCGCCGGGACGCAGCTGCAGAGTGCCGAGGCCCGAGGCGGTCCTGGCATTACACTGCCGCTGCCCCGCGGGAATGATCTGCTTGAGCGGCAGCGGGATCAGCGTCTTGACGAGCTTGGGAGCGGCGGCGGCGACGAGAACCAAGGCGAGGGCGCCGAGCAGGACGGTGCGGGTGCGGAGCTTGCTTTGCATCCAGGCGCGATAGCCGGAGGGATCGGTCTGCGCCAGCGTGTGAAGTGCGGCAGTGAATGCCCCCGCCCCCACCTTGCCCCTTTCCCGCCCCGCGCCTACATGTTGCCCATGTTCATCGAAACCGAAACCACCCCGAACCCCGCGACGCTAAAGTTCCTGCCCGGCGAGCAGGTGATGGCGAGCGGGACGCGCGAGTTCGCTTCGCCCGAGGCAGCGGGAGCATCCCCGCTGGCCGAGGCGCTGTTCGATACCGGCGAGGTGACCAACGTGCTGTTCGGCCGCGATTTCGTCGCGGTTACGGCGGGGCACGGGGCGGACTGGGGCACGCCTCAAGCCGCAAGTCGTGGGCGTGCTGCTCGATCATTTCGTCAGCGGAGCGCCGCTTTTCCAGGGCGGCAACGCCGATTTCGTGGTCCCGGGCGAGGACGACGAGGCGATGATCCCCGACGATCCCGAACACGCCGAGATCGTCGAGCAGATCAAGGACCTGCTCGAAACCCGCATCCGCCCCGCAGTCGCCAACGACGGCGGGGACATCACCTACCGCGGTTTCCGCGACGGCGTGGTGTTCCTCAAGATGCAGGGCGCGTGCTCGGGCTGCCCCTCATCCACCGCCACGCTCAAGCACGGGATCGAAAGCCTGCTAAAACACTACGTGCCGGAAGTGAACGAGGTGCGGGCGGCTTAGCACGCGTCGTCTTGTTCGTTCGTGACGAGCTGATTGGATTATCTAAAACCTTAGGAGCCCGCATGCCCGAACCGTTGTCCGATGCCGCGCTCGACCAGCTCTTCCGCACCGCGCGGACTTCCAACGGTTATCTCGACAAGCCGGTATCGACCGCCCAACTCCATGAAATCTGGGAGCTGATGAAGCTGGGCCCGACCAGCGCCAACATGCTCCCTGCGCGGCTGGTGTGGTGCGTTTCGGATGAGGCCAAGGCGAAGCTGGCGGCCTGCGCACTGCCCAAAAACGGGGAGAAGATCCGCGCCGCGCCGGTCAGCGTGGTGCTGGGCATGGACCTCGATTTCCACGAGAAGCTGCCCGAACTGTTCCCCCACGATCAGACCGCGCAGCACTGGTTTCCAGATCCCGCCCAGCGTGAAATCCACGCGCTGCGCAATTCGTCGCTGCAGGGCGCGTACTTCATTGTCGCGGCGCGCGCGCTGGGGCTGGACACGGGGCCGATGTCGGGCTTTTCCAACGAGGCGGTCGACAGGGCGTTCTTCGCCGACCAGCCCCGGGTCCGCTCGAACTTTATCTCGACGCTGGGCTACGGCGATCCGGCGACGATCTTCGCGCGCAGCCCGCGGCCGGAGTTCGATCGCTTCAACGCGGTCGTGTGAATTCGGGCGTGTGACCCGTACGCTCGCCATCGATTGCGCGACCGAGGCGTGTTCGGTCGCGCTGTTCGATGAGGGCAACCTGATCGCGGGCAATTGGCGGGCGATCGGGCGCGGCCACGCAGAGCAACTGGTGCCGATGATCGCGAGCCTACCCGAGCGCGGGCGGGCGAGCCGGATCGCGGTGGACATCGGGCCCGGCAGCTTTACCGGCATTCGAGTAGGACTAGCCGCAGCCAAGGCGCTGGCCTTGGCGTGGAACGCCGAGGTCGTCGGCTATGGCGCGCTGGCGCTCGTCGCGGCGATGGCCAGGGCCAGGGCCGGGGTGGGCTCGATCGAAGTCGCGATGACGGGCGGCCACGGCGAATGGTTCGTCCAGCGGTTCGCCGCCGATGGGGCGGCGCTGACGTATCCAGCGTCGCTCAGCCCCGAACAAGCCGCGGCGCAGAGTGCCGCCGCGATCGTCTGCGGAAGCCAGGCCGAGGCGCTGCAGGGCTTGCGCGGCGCAAACGGCGAGGCGCTGGCGCTGCTGCCCGACGCGCGCCAATTCGCGCTGCTCGATACTTCCGCACTGATCGCCGATCCCCATCCCGCCTATGGCCGCGGCCCCGACGCGCGGCTGCCCGCAAGCCCGATGCTGTCTGGCGTGGCGGCCTGAGCGATGGCCGCGCTGCCGCTCTTCCCCGACGATCCCGTCGACGCGATCATGGGGGTGATGAGCCGCGCTTTCGATCCCCAATTCGGCGAAGCATGGAACCGCCGCCAGGTCGCGGACGCGCTGATCCTGGGGACATGCCGCTACGCCTTGATCGGAGCCGATGGCGCGATCGTCGAAGATGGCGAAGCTCCGGTTGCCCCCGCGTTCGGATTCTTCCTCGCCCGTCATGTCCTCGATGACGAGGAGCTGTTGCTGTTCGCCGTCGAACGGGACCACCGCCGCCGCGGCCTCGGGGGAAAGCTGCTCGATCATTTCTGCCGCTCGTCCGCGGACAACGGCGTGAGCCGCATTTTTCTAGAGATGCGGGCTGGCAACCCGGCCGCGCGACTTTATGAAAGCCGGGGTTTTCAATTGGTTGGCAAACGACCGGCTTATTATCGCGGAGCCGACGGCACCAACCGCGATGCTTTGACTTACCAGCGGTTACTGCGCGCAAGTTGATCGTTTGTCCGCACTGCACCCAATTACTTTTGTGACTTGCCTGGAGCTGCGATTTGCAGCAGGTGGTGTGGTGGACAGGGGTGAAATGGGGTATTAGACGATCTCGAATGCGCACTGTTCATTGCTAAACCAATAACTTCGGGAAGTTCGCAAAATGGCCGAAACAAACAACGAAATGCACGAGACGCTGATTACGCTTACCTCGGACATCGTCGCCGCTCATGTCGGTTCCAACAACGTCGGCGTGGGAGAATTGCCGCAGTTGATTACCAACGTCTATGCTGCCCTTTCCGGACTGGGTGCGTCCGCGCCCGTTGCCGAAGCACCGCCCGAACCCGCCGTTTCGGTGCGCTCTTCGATCAAGAACGATTACATCGTCTGTCTTGAGGACGGCAAGAAGCTGAAGATGCTCAAGCGGCATCTGATGACGCACTATAGCATGACGCCCGATCAGTATCGCACCCGCTGGGGTCTTTCCGCCGACTATCCGATGGTCGCTCCCGCCTATGCGGAAAAGCGCCGCGAACTGGCCAAGAAGATCGGGCTTGGGCGCAAGCCGGGTACGAAGATGACTCCGAAGGCGGCGGCGCCCGCCAAAGTTCCGGGCAAGCGCGGCCGCCCGCGCAAGGATGCCTCGGCCGCCTGAAGCGCGGTCCGGCTCGCGCACCAAGCGGACCGGTTGAACAATCGCCCCGCCGGTCTATGATCGGCGGGGCGATTGATTTGGCGGAACCCAAGGGCGGAAACAGTGCATCAACGGATCGATCTTGAAGCTCTGTGCGCCGAACGAGGGCTGCGCATCACCGAGCAGCGCCGGGTGATCGCGCGGGTGCTGTCGGAAAGCGAAGACCACCCCGACGTCGAGAAGCTGCACGAACGCGCAATGATCGAGGATCCGCGGATTTCGATCGCCACGGTCTATCGCACCGTCCGCCTGTTCGAGGAGGCGGGTATCCTCGATCGTCACGACTTCGGCGACGGTCGCGCTCGCTACGAGGCCGCGCCCGAGGCGCATCACGATCACCTGATCGACGTCGAGACCGGCAACGTGATCGAATTCGTCGATCCCGAGCTCGAAGCGCTGCAGCGCCAGATTGCCGAGCGGCTCGGCTTCCGCCTGGTGGATCACCGGATGGAGCTTTACGGTGTGCGGCTCGACCGCGATCACTGATACGGCATTGCTATGGCTTTGACGCTTGCCGCTCCCGCACCGATCACCGGGTTGGGTAAAGTGCGGATGGCGGTGCGGCTGTCGGCGATGGCCGGGCTGCTGCTGATATGCGTGCCGGGATACTACGCGTTCCGGGTGCTCCGGTTGCCTAATCCCTGGCCCAGGTGGTTTCTTGGTGCGATCGCCACGATTGCCGGGGTCAAAGTGCGGATCGCCGGCGAGCGGGTGCGGCGCGGGGCGTTCTTCCTGTCCAACCATGTTAGCTGGCTAGACGTGCCCGCGCTGGCCGGGGCGAGCGGAGCAGCGTTCGTCGCGCACGACGGACTGGCGGCGTTCCCCGTGCTCAAGTGGTTGTGCGAGATGAACGACACGGTGTTCGTCGCGCGACATGATCGGGCCTCGGTTGCCCGACAGATCGCGCTGGTCCGCGCCGCAATCGCGCAGACCGCCGCGCTCGCGGTGTTTCCCGAGGGCACCACCAGCGACGGGACCGGGCTGCTGCCGTTCAAATCGTCGCTGCTCTCGGCGCTCGATCCGGTGCCGGCGGGAATCGCGGTTCAGCCGGTGGTGCTCGACTATGGCGCCGACGCGCCAGAGATCGCCTGGGTCGGCGAGGAGCACGGCCTCGACAACTTCAAGCGCATCCTTGCGCGCGGGCGGCCAATCCACCTCACCGTGCGCTTCCTGCCGCCGCTGGAAGGCGAGGCGCTGCGCGATCGCAAGACGATGGCCGCGGCGGCGCGAGGCGTAATGCTGGCGGAGTTGCAGCGCAGCCACGCCGTTTGAATAATCCACGCCGTTGGCCTATCGGGCGGCTCCCATGACCGGCCCCGCCCCTCCCGAGACCCTCCCCAAGACCTTCAAGGTCAGGTCGTTCGGCTGCCAGATGAACGTCTATGACGGCGAGCGGATGGGCGAGTTGCTGACCGCACAAGGCATGCGCGCGGTGGGCGAGCGCGACGAGGCGGACCTCGTAGTGCTCAACACCTGCCACATTCGCGAGCGGGCGGTGGACAAGGTCTACTCCGACATCGGCCGCTTGCGCCGCGACGATGGCAGCGCGCCGCTGATCGCGGTGGCTGGGTGCGTGGCGCAGGCCGAGGGTGCGGAAATCATGCGCCGCGCGCCCAGCGTGCGCATGGTGGTCGGCCCGCAGGCCTATCACCGTCTGCCCGCGATGATCGCCGAGGCCGCCGCCGGGCGCAGTTCGACCGATACCGACATGCCCGCCGACGCCAAGTTCGCCGCGCTCCCCCCAGGGGAATGAGGGGCCGCCGCAGCGCGCCGGGCGCGTTCCTGACGGTGCAGGAAGGCTGCGACAAGTTCTGCACATATTGCGTGGTGCCCTATACGCGCGGCGCCGAAATCTCGCGCCCGTTCGCCGATCTGGTGGCCGAGGCGGAGGCGTTGGTTGCGGGCGGGGCGCGCGAGATCACGCTGCTCGGCCAGAACGTCAACGCCTGGCGCGACGGCGAAAAACGGCTGGCGGACCTGATCCGGACGCTGGCCGACCTGCCAGGCCTCGCCCGGATCCGCTACACCACAAGCCACCCCGCCGACATGGACGACGCGCTGATCGCCGCGCATGGCGAGGTGGCCAAGCTGATGCCGTTCCTCCATCTGCCAGTGCAATCGGGCAGCGACCGCATCCTCAGGGCGATGAACCGCAGCCACACGGTCGCCGGCTACTTGCGCCTGCTCGAACGGTTCCGCGAAGCGCGTCCGGACATCGCGCTATCGGGCGATTTCATTGTTGGCTTCCCCGGCGAGAGCGAGGCCGACTTCGCCGCCACGCTCGCGCTGGTCGAGGCGGTGGGCTACGCGCAGGCCTACAGCTTCAAGTACAGCCCCCGCCCCGGAACTCCGGCCGCGACGATGCCCGGCCAGATCGTGCCCGAGGTGATGGACGAGCGGCTTCAGCGCCTGCAAGCGGCGATCAATCGCGGCCAAGTGGCGTTCAACCAGGCGAGCGTCGGGCGGCGCTGCGCGGTGCTGGTCGAGCGTCGCGGCAAGCTGCCGGGGCAATGGCTGGGCAAATCGCCGTGGCTGCAATCGGTCCATTTCCTGGGCGACGCAGCGATCGGCGATCTGGTCGAGGTCGAACTGCTCGAGGCCGGGGCCAATTCGCTGGCCGGACGGTTGGTGGAGCACACCCCCGCCTAGTCAAGCCCGGCACATGTCGAGCGAAGTCGAGACTTCGCACCCTGTGTCTCGACTTCGCTCGACGTGAGCGCAAATGGCTATGCGTTACTTGGCGAGTTCCGCTTCCGCGATCGCATGCGCGCGCGGATCGTCGACGTCGATCCACCAGGCATCGCCGATGTCCATCGTCGCCGCGCGGCCCGCATCGGCGAGGCGCTGCATGCCGTCGGAGAGGCTGCCGCTCTTGCCGTCGGCGATCGCCGCCTGGATGGCGCGCGCGAGCTCGGGCGTCGCCAGGAACGCGCCGCAATCGACCGCGTCGTACTCGGGTATGGTCTTGCCGATCGCCTCGATCCGGCCGTCGGCATCGGTCTTGACCCAGGTGGCGTCGTCGGGATCGATCAGGGGATTGTCCAGGCGGCGGTCGATGGCCAGCGTGACCCCACGGCTTTTGGTTCCCTGGCGCGCCAGCCGATCGAGGATTCCGGCCTCGAAGATGTGATCGGCCATCATCAGCAGATAGTCGCCCTCGATCTTGGCCGCGCCCGCCATCACCGAATAGCCGTTGGGCGTTGACCAGTGGAGCACGCGTTCGGAGATGACCGGGATGCCCACCCGGGCAGAGAGCGCGGGCAGGAACTTCTCGATCTCGATCGCCTGGTGCCCGGTCACCACGACCACGCGCTCAACACCCGCGTCGCGCGCCTGGCGCACGCCCAGTTCGAGCAGCGGAACGCCCGCGACCGGGGTCAGCGGCTTGGAATCCGAAATTTCCCGCAACCGGCTGCCATACCCCGCGGCGATGATCAGCGCGTCCATCGGCTACTCCGCGGGCATCGGGCCGCTATTCCGCGGCAATTGCCGCGTCGGCGATGTATTCCTCGACCATCTGCGCGGCGGTATCGTCGTTGAACTGCCGCAGCGGGTGCTTGCAGTAATAGGCGCTGGGGCCGATCAGCGCCCCGCCCTCGCCGCGATCGAGCGCGAGCTTGCAGCAGCGGATTGCGTCGATCACCACCGCCGCCGAATTCGGGCTGTCCTCCACCGACAGCCGCATCTCCAGGTTCATCGGCACGCCGCCGAAGAGCTGGCCTTCCATGCGCAGGAAGCACAGCTTGTTGTCCTTCTGCCACGGCACGTAGTCCGAGGGGCCGACATGGATGTTCTCGTCGGCCAGGCGCTGGGCGAGCATCGCCTGCACGGCTTCCGTCTTGGATTCCTTCTTGCTGCCCAGCCGCTGGCGGTCGAGCATGTTCATGAAGTCGGTGTTGCCGCCGGTGTTGAGCTGATAGGTCCGCTCGACGTTGACGCCGCGCGCACCGAACAGGCTGGACAGCACGCGGTGGACGATCGTCGCGCCGAGCTGTGCCTTGACGTCGTCGCCGACGATGGGGATGCGCTTGTCGCGGAAGCGCTTCTCCCACTCGGGTTTGCTGGCGATGAACACCGGCATGCAGTTGACCACCGCGACCCTGGCTTCCAGCGCGCATTCCATGTAGAACTCGGTCGCTTCCTGCGAGCCGACGGGTAGGAAGTTGAGCAGCACCTCGGCGCCCGAATCCTTGAGTGCCTGAACCATCGCGGCCTTGTCGGCCTCGTGATCCTGGGCGACGACGAAGCCCTTTTCGCCCATCCCGGTCATGTGATCGGCGACACCGTCGAGCACCTTGCCCATGATCACCTTGACCCCGGTGTCGGGCACTTTGGGCATGAACACCGCGGTGTTGTTGGGCGCGGCGAAAATCGCCTCGGCAATGTCCTTGCCGACCTTGCGCGCATCGACATCGACGCCCAGGACCCATTCGACGTCGCCCGCGCCATAACCGCCGATGCGGTCGTGAATCAGACCCTGGGGGGTATTGGATTCGCGGTAATAGGCGACGCCTTGCACCAGCGAACTGGCGCAATTGCCTACACCGATGATGGCGGTTTTGATCGGAGCCATGAAATTCCTGCGGTTTTGCGAGGGTGTAACCCGTCTGTAACGAAAGCGTGCGTTTGGCAGAAGGCGCGCCAAAAGCAACCCGTTTCCCGGCGGGGTGCGTAGCCTAGACTCCGCCACCCAGGATTTGCCTCACCTGAACGAGATCGCCCGGCTTATCGACATCGACAGCCGCCAGTCCGTCGCGCGCGGCGACCACCGCGGCTTCGACCCCCACCTTGCGCCCGAGCCGCGCGATGGCCTCGGCCAGGGTCAGCCGTCCGCCAAGATACGACAGCAACGTGCCTGCACCGAGCCGCGCGGCGATCTTCCACGGCTGCTTGCGCTCGGCCTCCACCGCCTTCCAGGTTTCGATCGCGGCTTCCGCCTTCGAGGTGTTGAGCAGGAACAGGTTGCATCCCGACCAGGCGCCATCGGCGAAACGCAGCCAGGTCCGCCGTGTACCGGGCAGCGCAGCCTCGACCAGCGCGCGCCGCGCGAGAAGCACCGCGACGTCGGCATCGGGTGGAGTGTCAGCGACGAAATCGGTGATCCACTCGGGCCGCAGCAACGCGTGATCGGCGGTGGTGACCAGCAGCGGCGGCCCCATCGTGGCGAAGCCGGTCGCGACGCTCGCGCTGGGGCCCGAGCCGGGCTGCACTGGAATCGCGCTGAGTGCATAGGCAAGCGAGAGCACTTCGGGCGCGTCGGCGGAAACCGCGATGTGTTCGATCCCTGCTGCGCGCAAGGCGTGGAGCACGCGCGCGAGCATCGGCATCCCGCCGACGTCGACCAGCGCCTTGTGCGATACGCCCTCGGCCGCGGCGACCGGGTCGACCGCACCGGGGCGCGACCCGGCCAGCACCAGCGCATGCGGCATCACGCCCGGCCCGCGATCCGCCGCGCCCGCCACACCCGCCACAGCACCCCCGGCGCGGCTAGCACCGGGTGACGTTCCCGCCACGGGGTCAGCGTCACCGGCACCCCGGTGTGGCGTTCGATCTTCCACGCGGCGTACTTCGCCGCACCATCGAAGGTGGTCGAGGCGCGGAGCAGGCGGACGAGGTTATAGGGCTTGCCCAACCGCGCCCGGCGCGCCCAGGCGCGGCGCAAGGCATTGGCCTGAGCCGGGCCGAGCCGGGGATGAAGAGTGTCGCCGGTGCGGGACCAGGCGATTCCGCCCGCATCCAGCGCAGCCGGAAGGAGACCGGCAAAGTGCGCGGCGTTGACGCCCAGGATGTCGTTCTCGCGCCCCGGCTTCTCGATACGGAACTCGGCGCGATAGGTGGCGCGAAACAGGGCGCGCCAATAATCCTCTACGGTCCCGGCCGCAGGCCCCAGCGCGACAGCATAGCGCGCCGCGGTGATGGCCGCCCTGGCCACGGCATCGTGGACAGCCCCAGCCTGCACCTGATCGCGCACCCAGACCAGCCCGCTAGGCTGGACGAAGCGCGCCCAGATCGTGGTGTCGAGCGTCTCGCCGGCCACGGCGGCGGCGAATGTCGCCAGCGTCATAGTCGCGACCTTGGCGCGCAGCGTGCGGCCACCGTCTTCGCGCTCGTGATAGCTCACGCGAGGCCAGAGGCCCTTCTCGACCGCGCCAGGGAGCAGGACGTAGAAATCGAGCACCCCGTCGAGCGATCCGGTGCGCAAGTTCGATCCGTAAAACAGTACCGCAAGCGCGCCCGCTGCTGCGCCCAGCTGAGCCGCGAAATCGCGGACCGCCGGATCGACGGGGGCGTTCAGGCTGGCTTGAATGCGGTTGAAGAGGCTCGGGGCGTCAGGAGGCGTGGTCACGGAACCACGAAGCGCAATTCCGGTCCCTGGCGCAAGCGGTATTGCCCAGCGGGAAAATACTCCCCGTCAAGGGTGAAGCGATCGCCGAGTTCGATATCGAGCGTATCGAGGTCGATCCGGTGCACGCCGTTGCGGCGCAGGAACGCTGCGTCGAACCCTGTCAGCAGCAGCGGCATCAGCGCCACGATCCAGCGCAGCGGAGTGTCGATCACCGCCAGCTTGAGGCCGGGCCGCTGCTTGCCGAAGGGGCGGATGCCGAGCGGAAAACGTTCCAGCGTCGAGGCCACCATCACGAACCGTTCGGAGGGGTCGCCGAAACGGCTGCGCGGAAGTTCGGCGCCATCGCTACGCAAGCGCATCGCGGTGCCCTTGCGCCACATGTTGGTCGATCGCGCGAACATCGTCTGGATCAGGCACCACACGATGATCAGGCCCACCGCGAAGCTGTTGAACATGCCCCAGCGGTGCGCCTGCTGGCCGGTTTGGGTGCCACGGGTAAAGGCGCCGGTTCCCAAGATGAAGCCGTGCACCAGTTCGCCGGTGCGCGGCAGGTCGATCGCCAACGGGCGGCGAACGATGGTCTTGCCGCGGCCGATCGCCTCCATCGCCTGGGCCAGGGTCCAGGCGTTGGGCAGGCCCAGATCGACCACCAGCGCGTTGGTCTTGCCCTTGGGCAGGATCACCAGGGGGGGCCAGTCGTCGCCGAAGATCCCCGCGCCGCAGGTCAGCACATCGCGCACCGTTCCGTCGCCGCCATCGACCGCGAGATAATCGATTCCGCGTTCGGCGAACCCGGCGAGCGTCGCGCGCAGCGCGGTGTGGCTGCGCGGGGTTTCGACAAGGATGTTGGCGCAATCGGCCAATTCGGGCGTCTTGCCCTTGTTGCGATGGCTGCGGGGGTTGCGGACGATTCCGACCAGCGGAGCGCCCCGCGCCGAAGCCCGGCGCTGACGGCGCAGAGGCGCATCGACGGGCGTCGCCGCCACCCGCGCAAGATGCCCCAAGTCTCCGATCGAACCGTACATAGCCTTATTCCATATCGCGTTGGCCGCCGAATTTACTACATTTTTCTTACACTCGCGGCGGTGAACAATCGCACAACGCGCGATTCGATCCCGTCAGGGATGCGCGCCGCGCGCGGCGCTTGCCAGCTTGCGAGGCCATGGATAGGTCGGCCGCCAATGTCCGAACCTGCCGTTTCCCCCGCCCCCCCGCACCGCTCGTCGAGGTCGCCGGAGACAATCGCGTGCGCTTGTGGGGCCTGCCGATGACAGAGCGAATAGCCCGGATCGCCCGCGCCGCCGGGATGCCGCTGGCCCGGGCCACCGCCACCGCGGGACCGCGCGTGCTCGCCAACGCCGCGTTCGCCTTCGACCCGCCGTGGCTCGATCACGTTGCGGCGCAGCCGGGCTATGTGCTGACCGTGGGCGGCATACCGGCGCTGGCGCACGCACGCGATGCGGACGAGGCCGCTCAATTGCGCGCCGCCATGGTCGAGGGCCGCGCCGTCTCGCTCCCCGCCATCGCCTATGAGGACGGTCCGACGATCGAGAACAAGGCGCTGCGCAAGCGCGAAACGCCATTCGTGAAGGCGCTTACCCGCGAAACTGTAAAGGACGTCGAGCGGGCGAGCTATTTCGGTGCCTACAAGGGCGTCACCGACGTGCTGACCAGGTACCTGTGGCCCGAATGGGCGCTGGTCCTGACCCGCATAGCGGCAAGATTGGGAATCACCCCCAACCAGATCACCGCGATCGGCGCGGTGGGGTGCGTCGCCGCGACGTTCGCCTTCGCCTGGGGCCACTACTGGCTGGGGATGGCGCTGGGGCTGGGGTTCATGGTGCTCGATACCGTCGACGGCAAGCTGGCGCGGTGCACGATAACCTCGTCGACCTGGGGCAATATCGCCGATCATGGGATCGACCTGATCCACCCGCCATTCTGGTGGTGGTTCTGGGCAACTGGCCTCGCCACTTGGGGCCTGGCCTACGACAGCGCGACCTTTTGGTGGGTCCAGGGCGCCATCCAGGGCGGCTATATCGTCCAGCGGCTGATCGAGGGCGCGTTCATGCAGCAGCACGGGCTGATGCACATCCACGTCTGGCGGCGCTTCGACAGCCGCTTCCGGCTGATCACCGCCCGGCGCAACCCCAACATGGTGATCCTGTTCGTCGCCACGCTCTTCGCCCGGCCCGACCTCGGGCTGATCGCGGTGGCATGGTGGACCGTGATCAGTTGCGCGGTGCACGCCGTCCGCCTGGTCCAGGCGTGGATTGTCCGCGCGCGCGGGGGTACGATCACCTCATGGTTGTCGGAGGCATGACGTGAACGAGACTATCCGCAAGTTCGGCTGGCCCGCGACGTTGGTGCGCGAGTTCGATCATTGGGTCGTCCTCGCTCGTCCGGCCCAACCGACGCTGGGCAAGCCTGGTGCTCGCCGCCAAGTCCGAGGCGACCGCGTTCGGCGATCTGCCCGCAGCGGCGCACGCCGAGCTCAAGCAGGTGACCGCGGCGATCGAGGCGGCGTTGTCCGCGGCGGTCGGCTACGCCAAGCTCAACTACCTGATGCTGATGATGGTCGATCCCCACGTCCATTTCCACGTCATCCCCCGCTACGAGGGCGCGCGCGAGTGGCCCAAGGGGGTGCAGGGCGCACGCGAGTTCGTCGATGTCGGTTGGCCCAAGGTGCCCGACCTGGGCCACGCGGTGGCGCTGGAGGGCGCCGAGCTCGTTGCGCTGACGGAATGGTTGCAGGGGTTCCTAGCGGACTAACTTCCCCTTTCCCGCGAGGGGAGAGGGGAAGAGTCGTCACAACCAGCCGATCCGCCGGAACCGCAAGAACAGCGCACCGCAAATCGCTGCGATGACCGCCAGCACGGCAAAATAGCCGTAGTGCCATCTAAGCTCGGGCATGAAATCGAAGTTCATCCCATAGATCCCGGCGATCGCGGTCGGGACCGCGAGGATCGCCGCCCATGCCGCCAGCGCGCGGGTCATTTCGCCCTGGCGATGCGCTTCGAGGAGCGCGGCGGTCTCGACGATCGAGGCCAGCGTTTCCCTTGAGCCCATGGCTGCGCGCCAAAGTCCGGCGGACGTGGTCGAGCACGTCGCGGAAGAAGACCCTAGCCGATTCGTCGACCGCCGGCAGCGGGGTGGTGGCCAGCCGCTCGCCGACTTCCTGCATCGGTCCGACGATTCGCTCGAACTTGCGGAGCTGACGGCGCAGGCGGAAGATGCGGCGGATCGTAATTTGTTCGGGGAAGACGTTGATCGCGCCTTCCTCGAGCCGCTGCACCCGTTCTTCCAGCTCGTCCATGATCGGCTGGTACCCATCGACGATGAAATCGAGGATCGCGTGGGCGACGAAGTCCGCGCCTTCAGCCAGCCGATCGGCAGCGCATTCAAGCCGTTCGCGCAAGGCATTGTGCGCGCGGGTCGAGCCGAAGCGCACCGAGACGAGGAAGTCGGGCCCCAGGAACAACGCGGTCTGGCCGTAGGAAATGCGGTCTTCGGCATCGATCGCCGCGGTCCGCGCGACGATGAACAACTGCTTGCCATAGCTTTCGACTTTGGGAAGCTGGTTGGGATTGAGCGAATCCTCGACCGCCAGCGGGTGCAGGCCGAACTGGGTCCGGACCTGCTCCATCTCGTCGGCCGAGGGTTCGGCGAGTCCGATCCAGTCGAAGCTGTGCGGCGGCAGGGGCGCCCGCGGTTTCCCGTCGATCGCCACGCCGAGCGAGTCGGGACAGCCCTTGTGATAGCGGCGCGCGGCGATAATGGTCATTGCCATCAACTGCCAAAGCGCGATCATGCTGGCAATTGGCTCCGGTTTAGCTTACATCGGTGTCAATAATTTTGGGAGATCAGCCGGTGAATGCAGTCAGCCCGCAGGCGGAATTCGCGGTTTCCGATTTCGACGTGCTGATCGTCGGCGCGGGCATCTCGGGTATCGGCATGGCCGTTCACTTGCGCGAGAAGTGCCCCGGCAAGACTTACGCGATCCTCGAGCGGCGCGACGACCTGGGCGGCACCTGGGACCTGTTCCGCTATCCCGGCATCCGTTCGGATTCGGACATGCACACGCTGGGCTTCGAGTTCGAGCCGTGGACCCACGAAAAGTCGATCGCCGACGGCCCCGCGATCCTCGAATATCTCAATCGCATCGTCGACGAGCGCGATATCCGCTCGCACATCCAGTTCGGCACCAAGGTGCTCGCCGCCGACTTCGATCACGGTGCGGCGCGGTGGAACGTGACGGTCGAGGATAATGGCGGAACCCGGCGAACGGTGTCGGGCAACTTCCTGTTCCTCGGCGCGGGCTATTACGACTACGACCAGCCCTACGACGCGCAGTTCGTGGGCCGCGAGGACTTCGGCGGAACGATCATCCACCCCCAGTTCTGGCCGGAAGACCTGGACTACACCGGCAAGAACGTCGTCGTGATCGGATCGGGCGCCACCGCGGCGACGATCGTCCCGGCCATAGCCACCAGCGGCGCGGCGCACGTGACGATGCTCCAGCGCACCCCGACGTGGTTCGCGAGCCGTCCCGCCAAGGACAAGTTCGCCAACACCTTGCGCAAGTTCCTGCCCGAAACCTGGGCCTATGCGATCACCCGCTTCAAGAACATCCGGATGCAGGACTGGGTGTTCAAGATGGCGCGCAACAAGCCCGACAAGGTCAAGGCCGCGCTGACCAAGGCGGCGATGGACCACCTGGGCGACAAGTACGACGCCGCCACCTTCACTCCGCCCTACAACCCGTGGGAGCAGCGCCTGTGCCTGATCCCCGATGCCGACCTGTTCGAGGCGATGAAGGCCGATAAGGCCTCGATCGTCACCGACCATATCGAGCGGTTCGATGCGGGCGGGATCGTGCTCAAGTCCGGCAGGCATCTCGATGCCGACATCATCGTCACCGCCACCGGGCTGTCGATGAGCGTCGCGGGCAAGATCGCGGTCAGCGTCGACGGTGAGCCCGTCCATTTCAATCAGCGGTTCTACTATCGCAACTGCATGTTTTCGAACGTGCCCAATCTGGCCGGCATCTTCGGCTATCTCAACGCCTCATGGACGCTGCGGGTGGACATCGTCGCCAACTACATCACCCGGCTGCTCAACCAGATGGACGCGGTCGGGCGCCCGATCGCGACGCCGGTGCTGGCGGCCGATGCGAAGCTCGAAGAGGACAACATCTTCGATTTCTCGTCGGGCTATATCCAGCGCGGCATGCACCTGATGCCCAAGAGCGCGAAGACCCTGCCGTGGCGGCTCAACCAGGAATACGTCCGCGACCGCAAGGACATGCGGTCTGCCCCGATCGATGACGGGATTCTTCGGTTCGACAGGCCGCAGGTCGTGGCCCGCGCAGATGAGGTGCTCGAAGCCGCCGAGTAAGTCTCCAATTCCGCTCATCCCGAGCGGATGATTATGGACCTCGCCCGCTCGACACGAGCGGAGGTTTGTGGGTAACGGCCTGAATCATGCCCACCCCCCCGACCGCATCTGGACCGCCGCGCTCGTTGTCATCGGTGACGAGATCCTGTCGGGCCGCACCCACGACAAGAACATCGCCCAGGTGGCGAGCTGGCTGGGCGTTCAGGGCATCCGCCTGCGCGAGGTCCGCGTGGTCCCCGATGTCGAGGACGCGATCGTCGAGGCGGTCAACACCCTGCGCGCGCGCAACGACTATCTGTTCACCACCGGCGGTATCGGCCCGACCCATGACGACATCACGGTCGATGCGGTCGCCGCCGCGCTGGGGGTCGAGGTGGTGGTTCACCCCGCCGCGCGCGCGATCCTTGAGGGCTATTACGCCACCCGCGGCGGGCTTAACGAAGGCCGCCTGCGGATGGCGCGCGTGCCGGCGGGGGCCGACCTGATCGAAAACAAGATGTCCGGCGCCCCCGGCATCCGCCTGGGCAACCTGTTCCTGATGGCGGGGGTGCCACACATTACCGCGCAGATGCTCGCCTCGCTCGACGGCGTGCTCGAAGGCGGAGCGCCGTTGCTATCCGAGACGATCGGCTGCTGGGTCGCCGAGAGCGAAGTCGCGACTTTGCTGCGCGAAAGCGAGCGCGCCCACGCGCAATGCCAGATCGGCAGCTATCCATTCTTCCGTGAGGGCAAGGTCGGCGCCAATTTCGTCATCCGATCGACCGATGCATACGCGATCGCGGCCTGCGCGAAGGCGGTTGGCGACGGCCTCCGCGCGCTGGGTCGGGACCCCATTTCGGGCGGAATCTAAAGCACAGTGCAGACGATCTGATCCGCTCGTGTCGAGCGGGGTTGAGCTGCCTTCATGCGCGATGCTCTAAGTCCCCGTTAACCCGCCCCGCCGCGTTAACCCCCTTTCGGGACACCGCCCCCGCAGCGGTTGATCGCCGTTCCGTTTCGTCGCTCAACCAAATGCGACGGAAGGGAAGATTCGATGCGTATCCTGTTTTTCGGCCTCATCGCGCTGCTCAACTCCGTGCCGTTGCAGGGGTAGCCGCCATGGACTTGATCGACCACCCGCTCCCCGAAGCAAAGGCTCCAGCTGCGCGGTTCGTCGAACGCCGGTCGATGCGCCGCGCGGCCTGCCCGATCGACGTCACCGTGCGTCAGCGAGGACGCTTCGCCGTCGCCGCGGCCACCGCCGATCTTACCCCTTACGGCGCACGGCTGGCGGGCGCCGGGCCGTTCGAGCCCGACACCGAAATGTGGCTGAGGATGCCCGGGATCGAGAGCCAGACCGTTCGCGTGGTGTGGTCCGAAGGCGGGACCACCGGGGTTGCCTTCGCCCAGCCACTGCACACCGCAGTGTTCGCCCGGTTCCTTCCTGCCGAAAGCCGCGTGACGCTGGTCGCCGCGCCCGAGGTACCGCTCACGATGCCCGCCGAGATCGCCAAGCTGCCCCGCCGCGAACAGATCGTCCGCGGTTTCGGCGCGATGCAGGAGGGCCCCCAGCGGCATCTCAAGAAGGCGATCGGCGGGGGTCTGGCGGGCGTCATCCGCCGTTCGGTGGTCCGCCATGTGGAGCATCGCTGCGAAGAGCGTTTCGCTGATACCCTGCGTACCGGGCCAATGCGGCTGACCGTCGCCGAAACCCCGGCGCAAATCCGCAACGTCTCGGCCAGTGGGCTGAAGGTCGCCGCGACTCTCAAGGCCGATGTCGGCACGAAAGTAGCGGTGACGTTCGATGGCTTCGACACGATGATGGCCAGGGTCGTCTGGCGCCGCGCAGAGGAAGCCGGCCTGAGTCTGCCCCCCGACTCGCTCGAAGTCGGAGACGCCTGAGCCTGCTTGCGGCCCACCTGGCGGCGACCTAAGGCTCGCACGATGGCAGGGCTGCGGATCGTTGCGGACGACCTTTCGGGCGAAGCGATCGGCCGCCTGATCGCGTTCCATCTGAATGACATGCGCCGCTGGTCACCGCCCGAAAGCGTCCATGCGATGCCGCGTGAACGCCTGGCTCGGCCAGACATATCCTTTTTCTCGGCTTGGCGCGGCGACGCGCTGGCCGGATGCGGCGCGCTCAAACAGCTCGAACCCGATCATGGCGAACTCAAATCGATGCGGGTTGATCCCGCGTTCCTGCGCCAGGGCGTCGGGCAGGCGATCCTGCTGCATTTGATCGAAGAGGCGCGCAGGCGCGGTTATTCCCGCCTCAGCCTGGAGACGGGCAAGCCGATTGAATTCCAGGCCGCGCGAGCGCTCTATGCCAAACACGGCTTCTCGCCATGTCCGCCGTTCGGCGCCTATCTCGACGATGGATTCAGCCTATGCATGACCCGCACGCTTTGATCCTCCGCGCAGGCACGGTGGACGATGCCGTCGCGCTCGCCAAGCTGGGCCGCGACAGCTTCGACGCGAAATTCGGGCACATGTATCGGCCCGAGGATTCAGCGGCATTCCTGTCCGAGCAGCACTCGACCGAGGTCGTCGCCGGACAACTCGTCGACCCGCTCTATCGCGTGATGCTCGCAACCCGCGACGGCGCGCTTGCGGGCTATTGCAAGCTGGTGCTGGCCTGCGGCTGGCCCGAGCATGCCCGCGGCGCCCGCGCGATCGAGCTCAAGCAACTCTACACCGCACCCGGCGCGACCGGCGGCGGAATCGGCGCGGCGCTGATGGACTGGGCGCTGGCCGAGGCCCGGGGGTTCGGGGCCGACGAGGTCCAGCTATCGGTGTGGAGCGGAAATACCGGAGCGCAACGCTTCTACGAGCGTTATGGCTTCGCGAAGGCCGCCGACATCCATTTCTGGGTGGGCAAGCAGCGCGACGAAGAATTCCTCTTCGCCAGGATGATCTGAAAGCAGGCCCACCAATGGCATCCGGATCGCCGCGAACGATCTTCATCGCGCTGGGCGCCAACGTCGCGATCGCGGTGGCCAAGTTCACCGCCGCGGGGCTGACCGGATCGTCGGCGATGCTGACCGAGGGCGTCCACAGCCTGGTTGATTCGACCAACCAGGTGCTGCTCCTGTACGGCCGCCGCCGCGCCGGCCGCCCCGCCGATGCCGAGCATCCGTTCGGCTATGGCCGCGAGCTGTATTTCTGGAGCTTCGTCGTCGCGATCCTGGTGTTCGCGCTGGGCGCGGGGGTTTCGGTTTACGAAGGCGTGCTCCACATCCTCGATCCCGAACCTGCGACCAGCCCGGTGATCGCGTTCGCCGTGCTGGCCATCGCCGCCGCGCTGGAAGGTTGGTCGACGGTGGCCGCGCTGGCCGATTTCAACGCCTTGCGCCAAGGCACCATCTGGCAGGAAATCCGCTCGACCAAGGATGCGCCGACGCTGGTCCTGCTGCTCGAGAATTCGGGCGCACTGATCGGCCTGGTTCTCGCCGCGGTGGGATTGGGGCTGAGCCTGGTCACCGGCAATCCCTTCTGGGACGGGCTCGCCTCGGTGCTGATCGGGCTGGTCCTGGGCGTGCTGGCGGTGCTCCTCCTCTACGAAGCCAAGGGGCTGTTGATCGGCGAGGCGGCGGACCCGCAAGTCGTCGCCGCGATCGGCCGCTGCGCGGGGGCCCACGACGGCATCGTTGCGGTCCACGAGGTGCTGACCCTGCACTCCTCGCCCGATATGGTCACGGTGATCATCAGCGCCGATTTCGACGACGGGATCAGCGCGGGCGCGGTCGAAGCGATCGTTGCCGACATCGAGCGTCAGGTGGCTGAGAGCTTTCCGATCGTGGCGCGGGTCTATGTCCGGCCACAGGGCCGACGGCAGGTCGCCTGACTCCGACACGGCATTGCGGCATCGCACGGCTTGCGGCATGGGCGCGGGGCGGACACGACCGCAAACACACGGCGGCAAAAGGGTAACGCGGCAGATGGCTGGGACGGACGGAAACCTCGACGGCAAGCTCGTCGTCCTGATCGGCGGAAGCGGCTTCGTCGGCGCGCACCTGGCGCAGGCGCTGCTCAAGCGGGGATGCCGCCTGCGGATCCTCAGCCGTCATCCCGAGCGCGCGTTCCGCCTGCGCGCGCTCGCCAACCTGGGCCAGGTCCAGTTCGTGCGCGGCGACGTGACCCGGCCTGCAAGCCTGGCGGCGGCGCTGGACGGCGCGCACGGGGTGGTCAATCTGGTCGGCGCGTTCGCAGGCAATCTCGATGCTCTGCAGGGGCAAGGCGCGGGGCGGATCGCGGCGCTCGCCAGCGAGGCCGGGGTGCAGGCATTCGTCCACGTTTCGGCGCTTGGATCCGACGCGGCGTCGCCGGTCGACTACAACCGGACCAAGGCCGAAGGCGAAGCGGCGGTCCGGGCAGCGTTCCCCGGCGTGACGATCGTGCGGCCATCGGTGCTGTTCGGCGAAGACGACGCGTTCTTGAACCTGTTCGCCGGACTGATCGCGAAGCTGCCGGCGCTGCCGGTGTTCGGGCCGAAAGCACAGCTCCAGCCGCTCAATGTCGACGACGCCGCCGAGGGAATCGCCAACGCGCTCGCCGATCCCGCGCGCCACGGCGGCAAGGCCTATGACATCGCCGGACCCGAGCCGATCGCGATGCTCGACCTGAACCGCCGGATCGCCGCGGCGCAGCGCCGCGACCCGCTGCTCATCGCGCTGCCCGACGTGGTTTCGGGCGCGTTCGCGGCGGCGACCGAATGGCTGCCGGGCGCGCCGCTGTCGAGCGACCAGTGGGCGCTGCTCAAGGCCGGCAACGTGCTCCACGGTGAGAACGGGCTGGCCGCGCTGGGGGTGACCCCGCGCCCGCTCAGCCTGTTCCTCGACCGGTGGATGGTGCGCTATCGCAAGCACGGCCGGTTCGGGGCGAAGGCGGCCGCGAGGTAGACTTTGCCGAGTCCGCTCATGTCGAGCGAAGTCGAGACATTTCGCGGGATGTCTCGACTTCGCTCGACATGAGCGGGGTTTGGTTGATCACCTAATGCCGGAAGTGGCGCATTCCGGTGAAGACCATCGCCAGACCCGCTTCGTCCGCCGCCGCGACGACTTCCTCGTCGCGGATCGAGCCGCCGGGCTGGATCACCGCGGTCGCGCCCGCTTCGGCAGCGGCGAGCAGGCCGTCGGCGAAGGGAAAGAAGGCGTCGCTGGCGACCGCCGAGCCGACCGTGCGCGATTGCGCCCAGCCGAATTTCTCCGCGGCCTCCGCAGCCTTCATCGCCGCGATCCGCGAACTGTCGCGGCGGTTCATCTGGCCCGCGCCGATCCCGGCGGTGACGCCGTCCTTGGCATAGACGATCGCGTTCGACTTGACGTGGCGGGCGACGGTCCAGGCGAACAGGCAGTCTTTTAGTTCCTGCTCGGTCGGCGCGCGCCTGGTCACGATCTTGAGGTCGCTCGCCGAAATCGCGCCGTTGTCACGGCTCTGGACGAGCAGCCCGCCGGTGATCGGCTTGATCGTCAGCCCGCCGCGGCGCGGATCGGGCAGGTCGCCGGTCAGCAGCAGGCGCAGGTTCTTCTTCCTCGCGAAGATCGCGCGCGCGGCCTCGTCGGCGGCGGGCGCGACCACCACCTCGGTGAAGATCGCGCAGATCGCTTCCGCCGTTGCGCCGTCGAGCGGGCGGTTGACCGCGACGATCCCGCCGAACGCGGAGACGTCGTCGCAGGCCAGCGCCGCCTGCCATGCCTCGATCAGCGACGCGCCTTGCGCCACGCCGCACGGGTTGGCGTGCTTGACGATGACCACCGCCGGGTCCTGCCCGCGAAATTCGGCGGCGAGTTCGAGGGCGGCGTCGGCGTCGGCGTAGTTGTTGTAGCTGAGCTCCTTGCCCTGGACCTGTTCGGCCTGGGCGATGCCTTTGCCGTGCGGGCCCACGGGCGTGTAGAGCGCGGCGCGCTGGTGGGGGTTTTCGCCATAGCGCAGTTCGCTCACCCGCTTGCCGTTGACGGCGAGCATCTCGGGGAACAGCTGCTGCTGATCGGCGAAGGCGAACCATTGGCTGATCATCGCGTCGTAGGCGGCGGTCGCCGAAAACGCCCGCGCGGCCATTCGCTTGCGGAACGCGAGCGTGGTCGCGCCTCCGGTCGCGTCGAGTTCGGCGAGCAGCGCGGGATAGTCGGCGGCGTCGGTCAGAATAGTGACATACCGGTGATTTTTCGCCGCCGAACGAACCATACTGGGCCCGCCGATGTCGATGTTCTCGATGATCGTGTCGCGATCCGCGCCGCGCATCACGGTCGCCTCGAACGGATAGAGGTTGACCACCACCAGGTCGATCGCGCCGATCGCGTGGTCGGCCATCGCCGCGGCGTGCGCGGGATCGTCGCGCACCGCCAGCAGCCCGCCGTGGACCATCGGGTGGAGCGTCTTGACCCGCCCGTCCATCATCTCGGGAAACCCGGTCAGATCGGAGATGTCGCGCACGCTCAGGCCGGCGTCGCGCAGCGCCCTGGCCGTCCCGCCGGTGGACACGAGCTCCACCCCGCGCGCCGCCAGGGCCTGGCCCAGTTCGGCCAGCCCGGTCTTGTCCGAGACCGAAAGCAATGCCCGGCGAACGGTTACCTCAGTCACCTCAAACGTCCCTCATCCGCTTGAACACCCACGGGAAACTGCCGCCGCCGCGCGACACCATGCCCGAGATCACGAGCTGCTTGGTCGCCTGCGGGCGGCCCTGGCCATCGACCCACAGGCTGTCGTCGAGTGCGACGCCGACGCCGTCGTCCCTGGCACCGCTGCGGAACTGCCAGTGGCTGCCGTCGGGCAGCGCGAGCGCCACCCCGCGGCCGTCCTCCGACAGATACGGCTCGACCCCCGGGGCGAGGTGGAAGCGGATCGCGAAGCCCACCTTGCCGCGCTTGCCCCGGCGGCCGCTGGGCACGAGCTGGTCCTCGCCGACCAGTTCGCCGCCGTCGTCGCGCAACAGCAGGATGCGGCGATGCGTCAGCCCGAAGCGCGGGGCGTAACCGTCGTGTGCGGCCTCGATCCGGGTGGCGCCGCGGCGGCCGGCGTCGGCCACGACCTGGCGGCGCTCGACCTCGACCTCGTCGACCCCCGCGCCCAGGCGCCCGTTGATCAGCACCGCGGTGGAATTGGTGTCGTCCAGCGCCAGCGTCGAGTGCGCGGCGGTGGCGCGCAGGCCTTGCGCCAGCCGCACCGGGATCGCGCCCCCGGCGAACGCCGCGCCGCCGCAGTTGACCACCAGCCGCTGCTTGCCCGCCGACAGCTCGAACGCCAGGGTCGAGGCGCAACCGTGGCGGGCATGGCGCGCGAGCGGCGGCGGAGCGGCGTCGAACACCAGCACCGTGGCGGTGCGCGGCGGGCCGGCGCTCGCGCGCTGATAGCCCCATTGCCGCGCCTCGCGCAGCGGGCGGGCGCGGACCCCGCTGGCGGCGACCAACGCGTCGATCCGCGCCGCCTCGATGCCGCCGGCGCCCTGCCAGTTGCTCAAGCCGCCGTCGCCGTGGAGCAGGCCGAGCAGCGGCGGAACCAGCAGCGCCAGCATTGCCGGGATCGCCTCGGGCGGATCGCGGCGGGTCGCCCGATAGCAGGCCGACAGGCGCACCAGAAGCTCGATCGCCTCGATCTGGGCGAGCGGGCTGCGCGACAGGACCCCGCCGTCGTCGCCGATCAGCTCCCCCATCGCGCGCAGCAGTCCGGCCTCGCCATAGAGCCGCCGCGGCTTGCCTTCGGGCAGGAGCAACCCGGCGGCGACGATGGCGCACCATCCGGCTACCTCGCCCAGGCGGTCCTCCGCCTTGCCGACATGGCGATCGAGCCAGCGCGCCGTCCCGTCGAGCGCGGCGAGCACCTGTCCGCGAAACGCCTTGTCGTGGCCCGACAGGATCAGCGGGGCGTGGATCAGCCAGGCGAGCAGGCGCTGCCCGGTGTTGCCCACGCTCCACGCAACGCCCTTGCCCGGGCGGGGATGGGCTTCGAGCCAGTCCGCCAGCAGCCGTTCGGCGATCGCCGTGCCGGTTTCGCGTGGACCGCTGGCGGCCAGATCATCGAGCCAGCGGAACCCGTGGAGCGCGCGCTCGAACGGGGGGGTGATGGTCTTGCTGGCGTAGTCGAGATCGCCCAGCGCCAGCCGTCCGCCGCACACCGCCAGCCACCCGGCGCGCAGCGCGGTTCCCGCGGCGCGCTGGCCGGGAAGCGGGTTCTCGACCGTCGCCAGCAGCCGCGCCCGGGGCGCCTTGCGGAACGGCGAGCGCAAGACCCCGCCCGGAACGCCCAGGCGATAGGCGAGACGCACCAGCCGCTCGCCCGCGCCCAGCGAGGGCGGGGCGAAATCGGCCAGCGCCAGTGCGCGGCCCGGCTCGATCACGCGATCCGCCGCCGTAGCATTGGTGATGTACGCCGCGTCGCCGCTGCCCGATGCGGTCAAGGGCAGTGCTGGTGCGGGCGTATCGGGCTTTTCGTCACCGGCCTGGCGGGGCAGCAGACCGAGTTCGCCGCGCTCCGCCATTCCTCAGGCGCCCGTCTTGAGCGCGGCGATATTGGCGGCGTAGCAATCCGGCCCGCCGCGGAAGGTCGCGGTTCCGGCGACCAGCACGTCGGCCCCCGCGGCGACGGCCTGGGGGGCGGTGACGGTATCGATCCCACCATCGACCTCGAGCCGGATATCGCGCCCGGTCTTGTCGATCATCTTGCGCACCGCCTCGATCTTGCGGAGCTGGCTGGCGATGAAGCTTTGCCCGCCGAACCCGGGGTTGACGCTCATGATCAGGACCAGATCGACGTCGTCGATCAGGTAGTCGAGCATCTTGGCCGGGGTCGCGGGGTTGAGCGAGACCCCCGCCTTCTTGCCCAACGCATGGATCGCCTGGACGGTGCGGTGGGTGTGCGGCCCGGCCTCGGGATGGACGGTGATGACGTCAGCCCCGGCGTCGGCGAATGCCTGAAGGAAGCCGTCGACCGGCGAGATCATCAGGTGGACGTCGAACGGCTTGGCGGTATGCGGGCGCAACGCCTTGACCACGCCCGGACCGATGGTGAGGTTGGGGACGAAGTGCCCGTCCATCACGTCGATGTGGATCCAGTCGCACCCGGCGGCGTCGATCGCGCGCACTTCCTCGCCCAGCCGCGCGAAATCGGCCGAGAGGATCGAGGGGGCGATGAGCGGGGTGGCCATGGCTGCGGCGGGGTTAGCCACCACCCCTTGGGGCGACAAGCGGCGAACCGGCGCTTTTCCACACTAGATGTCGCTGGTTGCATAACGGGACGGTACAACCGGCGCGCGATCGGCGGGGCCGGAGTTTGGCCCGCGGGCTTTCGCCCCCGAAGCGATCTCGCGCGTCCGGGCCTGAACGACGAATTCACCACGCATTCAGCGCCCCAACCGCATTGGCCCGGACGGCGCGGGGACGAACCTTGCGCTTGAACCGCGCCGAATACCGCCCCATTTGGGCGCGCGCCCAACTCAGCAATCGGGAATGTCATCATGCTTCAGCCGAGACGTCTTAGCGCCGCGGCCCTGGTTCTAACCGCCGCCACCGCGTTCGCCGCACCTGCCGCGGCTGCGCCCGCCGGCTGCCTGGGCACGCCCAGCGACACCTGGCTCAATGTTTCGATCGAAGGCCTGCGCAACGGCGAAGGGCTGGTCAACGTGGCGGTCTATCCCGACGATCCGCGCCAGTTCCTGGTCAAGGGCGGAACGATCAAGAACAACCGCTTCAACGCCTCCGCGCCGGTGACGCGCGCCTGCGTGTTCGTGCCCAAGCCCGGGGTCTATGCCATCGCGGTCTACCACGATCAGGATGCGAGCCGGAAACTGAACCGGTCGGGCCTGGGACTGCCGACCGAAGGCTATGGCTTTTCCAACAACCCGGCGACCCTGGCCGGCCTGCCCGCGTTCCGCTCGGTCCGCCTGAACGTGCCCAAGGCCGGGCTGACCACGCACATCCGGATGAAGTATCCCTAAGTCGCTGCCGTAGCTGGGGATAGCGTCTCGCGCCCCTTGCTAGCGGATCGCCGAAGGTTATCTTGAACCTATCCCGCGGGCGATCCGCCCCGGCAGCGAAAGGAGCGCATGGCCCGCAAACCCGCTCGCGCCTATGAATCGGCGCATCTCCGCCCGGAAGACCTGCGCGGCGCCAGCCGCCGCGCCCGGGCCGAGCTGGACTTCGACGAACCCGGCGTGCTCGGCGCCTTGTTCGGCCAGTTTGACGCCAACCTGGTCCAGCTCGAAAACCGGCTCGGCGTCTATATCGGGGCGCGCGGCAACCATGTGCAGATCGAAGGCACCGAGGATGCGGTCGCGCGCGCTCGCGACGTTCTGCGCGGGTTGCATCAGCGCCTGCTCTCGGGGCTGGAGATCGACGCGGGAGCGGTCGAGGCGCTGATCGCGATGTCGTCCGAACCCACGCTGGAAGGGATCGTCGACGGCACCGGAGTCGACATGCTCGGCAACCCGCCGATCATGATCCGCACCCGGCGCAAGACCATCGTGCCGCGCAGCGCGATGCAGATCGACTACATGCGCGCGCTGGCCAGCCATGACATCATCTTCGCGCTGGGCCCGGCGGGCACCGGCAAGACCTATCTCGCGGTGGCCCAGGCGGTCAGCCAGTTGATGACCGGCAGCGTCCAGCGGCTGATCCTCAGCCGCCCCGCGGTCGAGGCAGGCGAACGCCTCGGGTTCCTGCCCGGCGACATGAAGGAGAAGGTCGATCCTTATCTCCGCCCGCTCTACGACGCCTTGTACGATTGCATGCCTCCCGAACAGGTCGAGCGGCGCATCGCCAGCGGCGAGATCGAGATCGCGCCCATCGCGTTTATGCGCGGGCGCACGCTCGCCGATGCCTTCGTGATCCTGGATGAGGCGCAGAACACCACGCCCGCGCAGATGAAGATGTTCCTCACCCGCTTCGGCCAGAACAGCCGGATGGTGGTCTGCGGCGATCCGCGCCAGGTCGATATTCCAGGCGGCGATGCGATGAGCGGGCTCAAGGACGCGGTCGAACGGCTCGAGGGGGTCGAAGGTCTCGCCACCATCCGCTTCACCCGCGCCGACGTGGTCCGCCATCCGATCGTCGGGCGGATCGTGGAAGCGTACGAGGGGCCGGGCAGCTAGAGCGGTGAGCAAGAAACAGCATCGACCCACCCGCTCAACCCCAGCGAAGTCGAGGGATCGCGCGCCAGACTCGCCCGTTACGCAAGATGTCTCGACTTCGCTCGACATGAGCGGGTCCGGAGGGGTTATGGTTCGCCGGCTAAATTAGCCGTCGCCCCGGCGCGGGCCGGGGTCTATCCAGCCGGGCACATTATCGTCCCCGCTGCATTGTGAGGCGAGATCATAGGTCCCGGCCTCCGCCGGGACGACGGAGCGTAACTTGGACGACTCGCCGCAAATCCAGCTCGATGTCGATCCCGTCTGGGGCCAGGAGACCGACTGGGAAGCGCTCGCGTCGCGCGCGGCGCGGGCCGCGGCCAAAGTCGCCCCCGAACTTGCGCACGACAACCTGTTGGTCAGCCTGGTGCTGGGCGACGACGCCGAGGTCCAGACGCTCAACCGGCAGTGGCGGGCCAAGGACAAGCCGACCAACGTTCTGTCGTTCCCCATGCTCAGCCGCGAGGAAGTGCTCCACGCGGCGGGGGACGACGCCAACGAGGGCATGCTCGGCGATCTGATCCTCGCCCACGGCGTGTGCGCTCGCGAGGCGGCGGACAAGGGCATCGCGGTGGCCGACCACGCCGCGCACCTGATCGTCCACGGCTTGCTCCACCTCGCCGGCCACGATCACGAGACCGGCGAGGCCGCGGCGCACGATATGGAGGCGCTGGAAACGAAGGCCCTTGCGCTGATGGGCATCGCTGACCCATATCGCGACGCAGCATAACGGGGAGTTTCCGAACCATGGCCTCTGCGGCCGACCCGGGCGGCGAAGGCCGTTCGGGAGAGAGCGACAGTAGCAGCGCGTTATGGCGCACCCTCAAGGCCGCGCTGTTCGGCCGTGGCGACGGCGACCAGTCGCTGCGCGCGCAGCTTGAGGAAGCGATCGACGAGCATGAGGAAGACGGCGGCGACACCAAGGGCGACCTGACCCCGCTCGAACGCCAGATGGTCCGCAACCTGCTCCATTTCAGCGAGCATGACGCCGACGACGTGGCGATTCCGCGCGGCGAGATCGTTGCCGTGCGCGCTTCCGCCAGCTTCGACGAGCTGGTCGCCACTTTCGCCGAGCACGGCCACAGCCGGATGCCGGTTTACGGCGATTCGCTCGATGAGATCGTCGGCATGATCCACATCAAGGACGTCTTCTCGATCATCGCCGGGATGCACCTGGAAGGAAAAGCCCCGCCGAAGGATTGGTCCGCGCTGATGCGCCAGCCGCTGTTCGTGCCGCAGGCGCGCGGCGCGCTCGATGTGCTCGCCGACATGCGCGCGAGCCGCACCCACCTGGCGATCGTGATCGACGAATATTCCGGGACCGACGGCATCGTCACGATCGAGGACCTCGTCGAGGAGATCGTCGGCGACATCGAGGACGAGCACGACGACGCGCCCCAGGCGCTGCTGGTCCGCCTGTCGGAGATCGAATGGGATGCCGACGCGCGGGCCGAGCTCGACGATGTCGGCGCCGAAGTCGACGCGCGGCTGGCCGAAGTCGAGGAGGACATCGACACCATCGGCGGGCTGGCGGTGGTGCTGGCGGGGCAGGTTCCGCCGGTGGGCACGATGCTCGATCACCCGAGCGGCTGGCGGCTGGAAGTCACCGCGGGCGACGAACGCCGGGTCGACCGGCTGCGCCTCCATGCGCCCGCCGACCCCGAATTAAACGCCTGAGCGATGCCGATGCGACGCCTGCCGCCCTTGCGCTCGCTCGAAGCCTTTGTCCGCGTCGTCCGGCTCGGCTCGGCCAAGGCCGCGGCGGGCGAGCTGGGGCTGACCCCGTCGGCGCTGTCGCGGCGGATCGGCCAGCTCGAAATATTCGTCGGCAAGAAGCTGTTCGTGCGCTCGCACCAGCAGATGAAGCTCAACGATGCGGGGGAGGCGTTCTACGATACCGTCGCCCCGGTGCTCGAGGACCTGGCCGACAAGATCGGCGCGCAGATGGACGACAGCCGGATCTTGCGGATGCGGCTGGGCCTGCCGCCGCTGTTCGGCAGCCAGCGCCTGTTCCCGCGCCTGCCCGAGCTGCGCCGGATGTATCCGCTGCTCCATATCGACATCGATTCCATGCCCAATGCCGAAGCCAAGCTGGGCGACACGATCGACGCCGCGATCGTGCTGAGCGAGCAGCCCGACGCCGCGCTGCATTCGGTCCGGCTCGATCACAACCGGGTCTACGCGATCACCTCGCGCGAGTTGGCAAGCGAGATCGGCGCGGAACCCGACGTCGCCAGGCTCGCCAGGCAGACCTTCCTGATCCACAACGACCTGCCGCTCAGCTTCGATGCGTGGAAGGAGGCGATGGGGCTCGACGGGCTGGAGCCGGCGGCGATCGACCACTACGATTCGGGCCAGTTGATCCTCGAGGCCGCCGCGCAAGGCCTCGGCGTGGCGATCATGCACGATGATCACTATGTACGCTCCCACGACGACCGCCTCGCCCGGCTTTACGACATCGAGGTCCCCAGCCCCTACAGCTACTGGTTCGTCTGCCGCCCCCGGGCGCTGGAGACGCGGCCGGTGCGCTTGTTTCATGACTGGCTCGTCAAAGCGAGTTTGTAGTCAGCCGCTTCCCAGTGCCTGCGCCGGAGCGCCAAGCACCTGGTCGCGCAACTTCGCCGACTGCGCGAACAGAGGCATGTCCAGCTTGAGGAACGCCCTAGGCGGCATCCCGAGGAAATCCTGCGCATCGCGGATGAAGTGGGGATAGTCGGTGTAGCCTGGATCGATTGCCGCGGCGCGTTCGGAGGGCTCGGCTCGGCGGATCGCGTGGAGCGAGCGCAGAAACCGGGCCCGACGCAGCAGCAACTTAGGCGGAAATCCGAAAGCGCGTGCGGCAATGCGTTCGAGAGAGCGGGGGGTGATCCCGATGCGCTTGGCCAAGGCGCCGACGGTCGTGTTGGCGGGATCGAGAAGCGCCGAATCGAGCCGGGCGATTGCCGAATCGAGCCGGGTGGCGCGCGCCATCGCGCCGATCAGAAAGGCGTCGAACAGCACCGGCAAAGCATCGTCGTCCGCCGCGCCTCGCAGCAGCGGGCGCAGCGCAGCGATCACGTCGCCAAAGGCCGCGTCGCAATCCTCCACCCGGTTCGCCCAGCTCGCCGCTGGGAACTTGCTGAGCCGCGCCCAGCCTAGTGGCGTCAGCCCCGCCCCAACGACGATGCCCGATCCGCTTTCGGACCACGTGACCTGGCTGCTGGGCCCGAAGAGCGCGCACTCGCCGACCGGTTTCCACGCCCCCTCGCCCACCCGAACGCGCCAGTCGGTTGCGGCAGTGAGGAGCACGCGAATATTGGCCCAGGCGGGCTGAAACACATCGCGGTGCGGTCTTCCTGGTGGCGTGGTTACGGCATAGAGGTGGTACCCGCTCACCAGTCCGCGCAGCGCCGGGGCGGGCTTCCAGTAGCGCATCCGGGGAGTCGTCGGCAGCGCAAGCCCGACCGACGCGGGTTCAGATCCGCGCAGCTTCTGCAACTCGGTCATGAGGATCGAACCCCCTTGGCCGGGGCCCGGTTCCGCGCCCTCGTCGTCAGCCGACGGTGGCTTTGGCGATCTTGCCGGGGTTGCGCGGGGGTTCGCCCTTGGGGAGGGCGTCGACATGCTCCATCCCGCTCTCGACCTGGCCCCACACGGTGTACTGCTTGTCGAGGAAGCGGGCATCGTCGAGGCAGATGAAGAACTGGCTGTTGGCGCTGTTGGGATCCTGGGTGCGGGCCATCGAGCACACGCCACGCACATGCGGCTCGGCGCTGAACTCCTGGGCGAGGTTGGGCTTTTTCGAACCGCTCATCCCGGTGCCCGTGGGGTCGCCGCCCTGGGCCATGAAGCCGTCGATCACGCGGTGGAACACCACCCCGTCGTAGAAGCCTTCGCCCGCCAGTTCGGTGATCCGGGCGACATGGCCGGGGGCCAGATCAGGGCGCAGGCGGATGACCACGTCGCCGCCGCTGCCGTTGCCGGTGTCGAGAGTGAAGGTGAGCGTGTCGTCGGCCATGGTGGGGGAATCCTCTATCGGTTTGCGGGGGTCGATATAGGCGCTCGCGCCCGCTTGTCACCTGTGGGCAATCCGGGTTGCTTTATCGCCCCGCCCGCCTAGACCACCGCCGCGATGGAGCGCGAGGGCGAACAGCTTGATCCGCACGCGGGCGAGCCGCTGCCCGCCAGCGATGCCGCGCGCCTCGCCGAAAGCCTCGACGCCGACGAAAACACGCTTCGGCCATCGTTCATCCGGCGGGTCGCCGAAGCGGTCGAGGCGGGCGATCGCGACGCCGTCTATGCGTTGGTCGAGCCGCTCCATCCTGCCGATATCGCCGATCTTTTCGAGCTGATCGACGAGGACGACCGCCCACAGCTCGCGATGCTCATCTCCGACCTGATGGGCGGCGAGGTGCTGGCGGAACTCAACGACCACGTCCGCGAGCTGCTGGTCGAGGCGCTGCCCGCCGAGACCGTCGCCGATTTCGCCGAGCAGATGGAGACCGACGACGCGGTCGCGCTGATCGAGGATCTCGACGAGGACGATCAGCAGGCGGTGCTCGCGGAGATGGAGCCGGAAGACCGCGCGGCGATCGAAAGCGCGCTGGCCTATCCCGAGGAGACCGCCGGGCGCCTGATGAGCCGCGACCTGATCGCGGTGCCCGAGCATCTGACCGTGGGCGACCTGATTGACTATCTGCGCGAAAACGCGGCGCTGACCGCCGAGTTCTGGGAAGTGTTCATTGTCGATCCGCTGCACCGCCCGCTGGGCACGTGCAAGCTGAGCTGGATCCTACGCACCCCACGCGGGATCGCGCTGACCGACGTGATGAAGCGCGACCAGACGCTGATCCCGGTCGAAATGGACCAAGAGGAGGTCGCGCTACGTTTCCAGAAATACGCGCTGATCAGCGCCGCGGTGGTCGACGATGCTGGGCGGCTGGTCGGCCAGATTACAGTCGACGACATCGTCCACGTCATTCAGGAAGAAGCCGGCGAGGACATCCTGCGCTTGTCCGGCGCGGGCGACGGCGACATCAACGAGCCGATCCACCTGACAATCCGCACCCGCTTGACCTGGCTGGTTGTGAATCTGGGAACGGCGGTGCTCGCCGCCAGCGTGGTCGGCCTCTTCCAGGGGGCGATCGCCAAGTTCGCGCTGCTGGCGGTGCTGATGCCGATCGTCTCCGGTATGGGCGGAAACGCCGGAACCCAAACTCTGGCGGTGATCGTGCGCGCGCTGGCGATGAACCAGCTGACCGAATCGAACACCTGGCGGATGGTCTGGCGCGAGTTTCGCATCGCCTTGGCCAACGGTCTGTCGCTCGCCCTGCTGATCGGCGGCGCGGTCGGGCTGCTGTTCGGCAACCCGCTGCTGGGCGCGGTTATCGGCAGCGCGATGATCATCAACAACCTGACCGCAGGACTTGCCGGGATCGCAGTGCCGGTGGTGCTCGATCGGCTAAAGATCGATCCGGCGGTGTCGTCGGCGGTTTTCGTGACGACCGCGACCGACGTTATGGGCTTCTTCTCGTTCCTGGGCCTGGCGGTCGTCGTGGGCCTCGCCTGATGCCGCTGCATCTGACCAAGGTCGCCTATCAGGCGCAGTCGCTCGAGGAGATGCATGGCTGGTTCGCCAGTCGCGGCGAGATTGCCCGCCTCACCACGCGCTATCTGCCCAAGCGCCACGCCGAGCTGGTCGGCGGATCGCTGTTCTGGATATACAAGCACCAGCTCGTCGCGCGCTCGCCGATTCTGGGGTTCGAGGCCACCGAGGATGGCCGCACCAACATCCTGATCTCGACCCGGCTGATCGACGTCTATCCCCGCCTCCGCCGCGCTCACCAGGGCTGGCGCTATCTCGCCGATGACGACGCTCCGCGCGATCTGAGCGAAGGCGAGGACCCGGGCGAAGTCATGCCCGGCAAGCTGGCGGGTGAGCTGGCCAAGCTGGGGCTGGTGTGAGCGGCCAATAGCCCAACTTCCCACGGGCGCACATTCTCTGTCTCGCGGATTGACTTGGGCCACGCCAAAGCGCCACTTCGGCACGCGGCCACTCCGGCCGGCCGGGAGAGGATTGCGCGGCCGATGGACATCCTCGCCCAAATGGACCTGCCCCATGCCGTCGCCGGGCTGCTGGTGGGCTTCCTCGTCGGGATGACCGGGGTCGGCGGGGGGCTCGCTGATGACCCCGCTACTAGTGTTGATGTTCGGGGTCAGTCCGCAGACCGCGGTCGGCACCGATCTCCTGTTCGCGGCGGCTACCAAGTCGATCGGCGCGGGAATCCACGGCTGGCGAGACACCGTCGACTGGAAGATCATGCGCCGCCTGGCGATGGGCAGTCTGCCTGCCGCGGTGCTGACCCTGATCGCGCTCAACACCTTCGTCCATATCGGCAAGCCGACGAGCGCGATCATCCTGTCGGTGCTGGGCGCACTGTTGCTGGTCACCGCGGTGGGCATCCTGTTCCAGCGCAAGCTGCTGGCCTACGGCGCGACCCACCATCCGGTCGGGCCGGACAAGGCGCTGATCCCGACCATCGCGCTGGGCGCGCTGCTGGGAGTGTCGGTGACGATCTCGTCGGTCGGCGCCGGGGCGATCGGGGTGACCGTGCTGCTGATGCTCTATCGCCGCCTGCCGGTGGCGCGAATCGTCGGTACCGACATCGCCCACGCCATTCCGCTGACGCTGGTCGCGGGGGCCGGGCACTGGTTGCTGGGCAGCGTCGATTTCGCGCTGCTGCTCAACCTGCTGGTCGGCTCGATCCCCGGGGTCATCGTCGGCAGCCTGCTGTCGAGCCGCGCCCCCGACGCGGTGCTGCGCCCGGCGTTGGCCGCGGTGCTGGTCGTTTCGGGCGTGCGCCTGCTGATGCAGTAGATGCGCCGTCGGGTGGCGGTCGGCGGAAGCCGAAGGACCGAGGATCTGCTTTTCGGGAAGAGTTTCCGGGGAGGCGGAGCCGTTGGAGACCGGGGGGATGGCTCCGCCTCGAAGGAAGACTTCTTGGGTACAGGCGTCTATGCAGAAGCCGTGCCAGTTTTGGCAAACCGCTGATTCTGGTCGCTTTCAATGCTCCCTGAAGATTGAATGCGCGGCAAGGTGTAAACTCCGCCGACAGGCATGCGGGCACCGCTTTTTTGCGCATTTCCTCTTGGCAAGCTCACGCCCTCGCCCCATGCCGTCGGCATGACGCCACAAGATGAATACGCCGAACTTGACGAGGCTCCGCCCGCCACCCCCGCCGCCACCGTGGTCATCTTCCGCAACGATCCAGCCGGCGGCCCGCCGCAACTGTTGATGGTCGAACGATCGGCCAGCATGCGATTTGCCGGGGGCGCCGCGGTCTTCCCCGGCGGCCGCGTCGACGCCGCTGATTACGACCTGGCAGCTACCCTGGCCACGCCGGGCGCCGACGAGGATACGCTCGCCGATCTGGCCGGGCGCATCGCCGCGGTGCGCGAGACGATTGAGGAAACCGGGTTGGTGGTCGGGATCGACGCCACGGTGGATCACGCCGAGGCGCTCGCCGCGCGGGCCTATCTTTGCGAGCAGGGCGCGCTCGGCCCGGTGCTGGAACGGCACGGATGGACGCTGAAACTCGACGACCTCACTTACTTCGCGCGCTGGCGCCCCAAGCATCGCCACATGCGCATATTCGACACGCGCTTCTACCTTGCCGACCTGGGCACCGGGTCGGTCGATCTTCTGGTCGACGAGACCGAGAACACGCACCTATTCTGGGCGAGCGCCGCCGGTGCGCTGGAGCTGGCGGACAGCGGCAAGATCATGATCATCTTCCCGACCCGCCGCAATCTCGAGCGCCTTGCCCGTTTCGCGAGTTTCGCCGAAGCTCGCGCCCACGCCGAGGCGATCCCGGCGCGGACGATTACGCCCTCGGTCGAACAGCGCGACGGCGCCGCGTGGCTGACGATCCCCGCCGATGCCGGCTATCCGGTCACGGCCGAGGCCATGGACAGCGTGGCGCGCGGATAACCGCCCGGTCGGGGCCGATGGCCGTCTAATGACCAAAGCTTAACGTGACCTGCGCCCCCGCCGGCCCGAATATCGGGTCAGGTGCCGAGCGGATTTCCGCTTGGTCACTGCAACCCTGGCGAAAGGATTCTGAGATGAAAATCGTATTGGCCGCCGCCATTGCCGCCCTGTTCGCGGGCGGCGCAGCGCAGGCGCAGACCCCGGCAGCAACGGGCGATAGCGACGTGCCCTCGTGCAGCCGCACCGTTACCGATCACTGCATCCAGCGCGGCGAAGCGATGCGCGCCGCTCCGGCGGCGCACCATCATGCGGCCATGCGCCACCACCACGCGGGCAAGGGCGCGATGAAGCGCCACCACCACCGCGCGGTCAGGCACGCGAAGGCCAGGCGTCAAGCGGCCCACGTCGCGCACCACTCCGCCCCCGCGGTCAAGCCCAAGGGCTGAACCTGCGAACCCTTTCGGGAGCGGGGCGGAAGCGCGCTTCCGCCCCGTCGGCTTGCCGCCTTCCGGCACCGTGCTATGCCCTCCTGACGCAACCTGGCGAGCGACGATGGGTCACAAGATACTGCTGATCGACGACGACGACGCCACCGCCGCGTACATCGTCAAGGGGCTGGCCGAGGAAGGCTTTATCGTCGACCGAGCCGACAATGGCCGCGACGGTTTCTTTCATGCCAGCGACGGCAGCTACGATGCGATCGTTCTCGACCGGATGCTGCCGGGGATGGACGGCATGGGCGTGCTGGGCGCCTTACGCGCCGCGGCGCTCGATACTCCGGTCCTGATCCTGTCGGCGCTCGCCACGGCCGAGGACCGCGTCGCCGGGCTGACCGCGGGATCCGACGACTACCTGGTCAAGCCGTTCGCGTTCGGTGAACTGCTCGCCCGGCTGCGCGCGCTGCTGCGCCGCGGCCGCAGCACTCCGGTCGAAACCCGGCTGCACTGCGGCGATCTCGAAATGGACCTGCTCAGCCGGAAGGTGAAGCGCGGGGGGCGCACGGTCGATCTCCAGCCGCGCGAGTTCCGCCTGCTCGAATACCTGCTGCGCCACGCCGGCCAGGTGGTTACTCGAACGATGCTGCTCGAGGGCGTGTGGGACTATCATTTCGATCCCGGCACCAACGTGATCGACGTCCATGTCAGCCGTTTGCGCCGCAAGATCGACGAGGGCGAGGGCAATGTGCTGCTGCACACTGTCCGCGGGGCCGGCTATCGGCTCGGCATCGGCGATTGAGGCAAGGTCGCTGATGCGCGTGTCGTGGCAGGGACTGGCGCGGTCCACCACGGTACGCCTGGTGGTGCTGGTGTTCGCCTGCCAGGTCGCAACGACCGCTGCGGTGTTGTGGTACGTAGGGTCGGCCAGCGAAACGGCGTTGACGCGCCAGGAACAGGCGACCGTGGGCGAGTTGAAGGACGAGCTCGTGAGCGCCTATGCGGCGGGCGGCCAGCCTAGGCTGATCGAGGAGATGAACGAGCGGCTGTCGTTCACCTTCGGACATACCGCAGTGCTGCTGCTGGTCGCGCCGGACGGCACGCGGCTTGCCGGGAACCTCGCGCGGTGGCCGCGCGGTACGGCGAACGATACGCCTTGGCGGGTCCTCACACTGTATCGCACGTCGAGCGTCACCGCGGAACGCATCGGGCTGACCGCGGTTACGCTGCCCGATGGTTCACGGCTCCTCGCAGGGCACGTCGTCGAGGGCACGCTCATACTCAACGATGTGGGCCGCTCGGCGCTGATCGGGGCGATGCTGCTAGCGGTGCCGCTGGCGCTGCTGATCGCGGTGTTCGTGGGACGGCTGATCGACCGCCGGATCTCGACGCTCGCCACCACCGTCGACGCGGTCAGCGCGGGCGACCTGTCGCGCCGCGTCCCCGCCGACGGCAGCGCCGACGCGTTCGACCGGCTGGCCCTGGGCGTCAACGCGATGCTGGCACGGATCGAGATGCTGGTCGGCGAACTGCGCACGGTGACCGACGCGCTGGCCCACGACTTGCGTTCGCCGGTGACGCGGATGAAGTCGGTGATCGAGGCCGCGCTGCGCGATGCGGACGACCCTGCCAACCGCCTGGCGCTCGGCCAAGTCGCCGAAGAGGCGGACATCGTTCTCGCGATGCTGACCACCGCGCTGACCATCAGCCGCGCCGAAGCGGGCATCGGGCGCGATCTGTTCGCGCCCACCGACGTCACCGCATTGCTGCGCGATGCCGCCGAGATCTATGGGCCCGTCGCGGAGGACAGCGGGTTCGCCCTGTCGGTCGGCGCGGTGCCGGAAGGAGCGTTCATGCTCCATCGCCAGTTGGTGAGTCAGGCGATTGGCAATCTCGTCGAAAACGCGATGAAGTACGCCGACGGCGGCAGCGCCATCGTCCTGTCGGCGGAGAGCGCGCCGACCGAGCTGCGCCTGATCGTCACCGACGACGGCATCGGCATTCCGGCCGAGCGCCGCGACGAAGCCCGCGCCCGCTTCCACCGGCTCGATCCGGCGCGGCACCTGCCGGGCTCGGGGCTGGGGCTGGCGCTGGTCGAGGCGGTCGCCCGGCTTCACGGTGGCTCGCTCGAACTGGCCGACAACCATCCCGGCCTCAGCGCCACGATCCGCCTGACCCGACTGGTTTCGTGAACTTTTCTTCAGACGTCCGCCACGCTGCCGATAGCGCGGGGCCTCTAGACGAGGTCGTGCCGGCCACACGGGGCGCGGCACGAAACCAGAGGAACCATTCGATGATCATTCGCACCGTTTTTGCCGGCCTCGCCGCCGCGACCCTGCTCGCCTCGCCCACGATCGCCTCCGCCACCGCGCACAAGATGGCCCCGACCAACGCCTGCAAGGGCCTGAAGGGCGCGAAGCTGAAGGACTGCAAGGCCCAGGCCAAGGCGACAAAGACCGCGGCCAAGCCAGCCGGCTGAGGTCGCTTCCGTTCTCCGGTCGCGGCAGGTGGGCCACGGGGCAAAGTCCCTTCGGCCCCGCAGGTGATTGCTGCACGGCCCCGCCGCCGCGGCCGGAGATCTCCCCCGGACCAATAGGAATTCGACATGATCCGCTCCATCCTGCTCGCGGGCGCCGCGCTGGCGCTCGCCGCCTCCCCGGCCATGGCCGCGACCACCACTCCGACCCACGCCGCCGCCCGCGCGGTTCCCGCCACCCCCGCCAAGCCCGCCACGCGCGCGGTACCCGCCAAGCCCGCCGCGCGCACGGCGAGCGCCGCCAAGCCGCGCGGCAAGTCGGGAATGGTCACCACCCGCCTCGCCAACGGCAAGAAGGTCACCTACGATTGCCACCTCGCGGGCAACCGGACCAAGGCGGCGTGCAAGGGCGCGATCTGACCGTCGGCGCTGTGCTGTCCGCTCAGCGCAGCGTCACCCGCGCGCTCTGCCCATCGTCGACGCGGATCACCGCCCCGGTGACGGCCTCTGACGCTGGGCCGACCAGATAGAGCAGCGTCGAATCGAGCAGCGCCGGATCGGGAATCCGCTTGCGCATCACATTGTCAGCCTGATTTCCGATCCGCTCGAACATCCCGTCGGTCATTTCGGTGACGAACATGCCCGGCGCGATGGCGTTTACGTTGATGTCGTAGCCCGCCCACTCGACGCTGAGCGTCTCGGTCATCCGCGCGATCGCGGTCTTGGTCACCGCATAGAGCGCCGCGCCGCCGCCGCTGTAGCCATAGTGCGCGGTCGAGCTGATGTTGACGATCCGCCCCGGCCTCTTCGCGGCGATCAACCGGCGCGCGACATCGGTGGCGAGCAGCCACGGCGCGCGCAAATTAACCCCGATCACCCGATCGACCAGCTCCAGGCTCATCTTGTGGGCGCGCTGGGCGTCGGGGATGCCGGCGTTGTTGACCAGGATGTCGACCGTGCCGAACGCCGCCTCGGCGGCATCCACGGCGCGGGTCAGGCTGGCGGCGTCGGTGGCGTCCATTTCCACCGCCAGCGCATTCGGGCCGATCTCGGCGGCAAGAGCATCGAGCCGGTCCTTGCGCCGAGCGCATAGCACGACCTTGGCGCCCTTGGCGGCGAGCACTCGCGCGAAGCGCTCGCCAAAGCCCGACGACGCCCCGGTGACCAGGGCGACGCGTCCAGCCAGGTCGGTCGAGTAGTAGGGAAGCGGATAGTCGCTCATCGGGCAGCTCCGGCAGTCTCATCCAAAATCACGATTGCTATGAACCAATCGGTCCTGCTTGGCATCCCGTCGAAATTGCTCGCGAAGGGAAGCGCATGAATACAGTCGGGTCTGCGGTCGTGGCGGCGACGCGTTATGCTCAGGCGGCCCTGGAGGCCTTGCGCGAGCGGCTCGCCGGTTCCAGTCTCGATGCCGAGCAGCATGCCGCGCACGGCTATGCCTGGATCGCAACCGCCGCTGCGTCGCTCGAGGCGCTGGCCGCGTGGCACGAGGGGGTGGAGGCTCCGTCCGAGGTCGACGACCTGGTCCTCACGATCGGTTTCGGCGAGACGCTCGCGCAACTGGCCGGCGGGATCGCGATGGGCCAGAACGAGATCGTCCGGCCCATCGCTCTGGGACTGGAAGACTGCGCCAACGAGCTCGCGACCAACCCCGAGGTTCGGACCCTGATCGTCGAGGGGAACGCGGCACCGGCTCGCGCGCGGCTGGTTTCGCTCCTCCGCAGCGGCGCCACGGTCTCCGCATCCTTCGGCGACCCGATACTCGATACGATCCGCGATCAGTACCATCGCTTCACCGAAGAGCGGATCGTCCCCCACGCGCACCGCTGGCACCTCGCCAACGCTCTGATTCCCGACGATCTGGTCGCGGCGATGGCCGAGATGGGGACGTTCGGGGTGTGCATTCCCGAGGAATTCGGCGGGCTTGGCCTGGGCAAGCTGGTGATGTGCATCGTCACCGAAGAGCTGTCGCGCGGGTGGATCGGCACCGGCTCGCTCGGCACCCGCTCGGAGATCGCCGGTGAGCTGATCATGCTGGGCGGCACGCCTGAGCAAAAGGCGCATTGGCTGCCGCGAATCGCCAGCGGAGAGACCCTGCCGACGGCGGTGTTCACCGAGCCCGACACCGGATCGGACATGGCCAGCCTGACCACCCGCGCCACCCGCACGGCCGACGGCGGCTGGCGGATCGACGGCGCCAAGACCTGGATCACCCACGCCGCGCGCGCCGATCTGATGACGCTGATGGCGCGGACCACGTCCGACAAGGGCTATGCCGGGCTTTCGCTACTGCTGGTGCCCAAACAGCGCGGCAACGCGGCCGATGCCTTTCCGGACGCGGGCCTGAGCGGTAGCGAGATCGAAGTACTGGGCTATCGCGGGATGCGCGAATACGCGCTCCAGTTCGATGGCTTCGCAGCCCCCTCCGACGCGCTGCTCGGCGGCCGCGAGGGTGCCGGGTTCAAGCAGCTTATGCAGACCTTCGAAGGCGCACGGATCCAGACCGCGGCGCGCGCGGTCGGGGTCGGTCGCCGGGCGTTTGAACTGGCCTTTCGCTACGCTTGCGACCGCACGCAGTTCGGTCGCCCCATCCTCGAATTTCCGCGCGTCGCCGATAAGCTGGCGATGATGCAGGTCGATCTCATCATGGCCCGCGAGCTGACTTATGCCGCGGCGCGGACCAAGGACATGGGTCGCCGTTGCGACATCGAAGCGGGAATGGCCAAGCTTCTCGCGACACGCGCCGCCTGGACAGCCGCAGACGCAGCCCTCCAGATTCACGGTGGAAACGGCTACGCGCTCGAATACGAGATCAGCCGAGTGCTGTGCGACGCGCGCATCCTCAACATCTTCGAAGGCGCGGCGGAAATCCAGGCGCAGGTGATCGCGCGGGGCAAGCTGCAGGGGCGCAACTGACGCAAGGGCTGGTACCAGGATTAGCCTTTGGGCGACCGGATTGGGGTTGCGATATCGTCGGACCTTGGCATCCGCTCTCGCGCAGGCGAAGCTGTCGGGGTCTAAGCGATGACGGTGGGATCACGCCGCTTGCATCCGAGGCGGAGATAGCCGTGCGAAGCGGCGAGAGCGCCATCCTTCCCGGCGAACATTCTCGTCAGAGTTTCACCCGCGCCATGCCGCCTTTGGAATAGCGCGGGCCGGCCGTTCCTCCGCTCGGTGCTGCGGCTTCGATTGCCGCCAGGTCATCACTGCCGAGCCTTACGTCGGGTGCAGCGGCACTGTCTCTTAATGTCTCGGAGCGCTTGACGCCCGGTATGGGGACGATGTCGTCGCCCTGAGCAAGCAGCCAGGCCAGCGCGATCTGGGCGTTCGACACGCCATGACGGTCGGCCACCGCGGCAATGGCATCGACGATGGCAAGGTTCCTGGGCATGTTCTCCGGCGAATAGCGAGGATCGTTGCGACGCCAGTCATCGGTCGGAAGGTCGTCCAAGCTGCGGATGCCGCCCGCGAGAAAACCTCGCCCCAGCGGGCTGTATGGCACGAATCCGATGCCGTTTTCGCGGCACGCGGCGAGGATGTCGCCCTCTACGTCGCGCTCCCAGATCGAGTACTCGCTCTGCAGCGCAGCGATCGGGTGCACCTTGGCCGCACGGCGCACCGTATCCGCGGCAGCTTCGGACAGGCCCAGGAATCGGACCTTACCTTCCTTGACCAGTTCCGCCATGCCCCCGAGCGTCTCCTCAATCGGCACATTGGGATCGACCCGGTGTTGGTAGAACAGGTCAATCGTTTCGATGCCGAGGCGTTTGAGAGAACCCTCGCAAGCGCGACGTGCGTTTTCGGGACTGCCATCGAGGCCAGTCGGCGTGGTTCCATCCCAACGCATCGCGAACTTGGTGGCGATCACCAGCCCCTCACGCTTGCCTTTGATCGCTGCTCCAACAAGCTCCTCGTTGCTGAAGGGGCCGTACATCTCCGCAGTGTCGAAGAAGGTGATGCCAAGCTCGATCGCTTCGTGGATCGTGCGTGTCGACACGTCATCGTCCGCGCTACCGTAGTTGATGTTGCCGTCGCGGATCATCGGCATGCAGCCAATACCGATTGCCGAAACCGTGAGGTCCTGACCCAGCGTGCGGTATTTCATGTTCAAACTCCTGCGGATGCACCCTGCTATCCTTCGCAGCCATGGCAGGCAAACGGTAGTGACCGGCCTGCGCTCGCGTTTGCCCGCACTCGTTAGCCTGATATGAGTGGTGCACGAGGCCTGGCAGCGGATAACTTGCCGAGATTGGCAGCATCAATAGGGCGAGTGGGGGATCGCCTGAGCCGCAAATCCGCCTCGATGCGCATAAGAGACTTAGGACTACATGGCGCGCCACAAAGTCCCCAGCGAACCGGTCTCAGCGTTCGCAATTCCCATATCAATCGTTGGACTATCCCTGTCTGGCCGAGCCCTCCAAAGTAAATCCGATTTTCATGGCTACTTGAAAGTGATCAATCTTGCCATCTGCGACATGCCCGCGGGTTTCAACGACCTGAAACCATCCGATGTTGCGCAAACTGTGCGAGGCTCTGGTGATCCCTCGCTGGATCGCATCCTCGATGCTGGAAGTGGAAGTGCCAACGATCTCGACGACCTTGTAGACGTGCTGTTCCATGTCCCGCTCCTTTTTCGCAGCCTCTCGACCCGGTTTATCCTTACAGCAATCTTCGCCGATACTCGCCCCATGAAGGCTGATTTGTCGCTCGATTGCGTCGTGAAGAATTCGCTAAACTTGCGGCCAGCATATTTGCCAGCGGTGAGCGTGTTGACGATCTGCTTTATCGACCTACAGATCGCGCAAGCAATTGGAGGAATATGAGATGGACGAAACCAGCACCGCGACCAGTTCAACCGAACTTGCCGCCGAGCTCACCATGGCCTGGCTCTCCAATCCCAACACCAAGGTCGATGCAGGCGAGGTCGCTGGTGTACTGCGTCAGATGCACGACGCGGTGAAGAGCCTGTTGGAACCACTAACCGATGCTTTGCCAGAGGCCCCAGAATTCACCCCGGCGGTTTCGGTGCGCAAATCACTTGCGTCGAAGGACCACATTATCTCGCTGATCGATGGCAAACCCTACAAGACGCTGCGTCGGCATCTCTCGGGTCAAGGGCTGACACCCGACGAATACCGCGCTCGTTATGGGCTCAAACCCGACTACCCGATGGTGTCCGAGAGCTATTCTCAGGTCCGACGCGACATGGCGAAAAAGATCGGGCTCGGGCGCAAGCCGCCTACCAAGGCGGGAACCAAGGCCAAGCCAGCTGCGCCAGCGCCCGTCGAGAAGCCAGCGCGGCGTGGAAGGCCCAAGAAAAGCACCTAAGCGTACCCGGCGGCGGTAAGACGAGAGAATAGGATACCGACCAATGGCCCGCTCAGAGCAGAGCATGGATGCCCGGGAAGACCCCTTCTCGCTGACGGTCGATCAGTATGGCCGCCTTTGGTTGCATACCAAGCTGGATGGCATGGAGGTTGAGATTGACCTCGCCGAAAAGGATCGGGCATTTGAGATCATGGCTATCGCGATGACCGAGGCTGGCTTTGAGCATCAGAATGTGCCCCCGGTTCACGATGGCGAAGCTGACAATGACGATCAGATCGGCCAATAGAAAAGCCACAACTCAGGCACTCCCCATCAGCTGATTTGCCCGGATCAGGCAGCTTGTGGGCAAGGTTCGGGACGATAGACCCTGACCACCGTGCGGGCCTAGGGGTCGCCGGTATTGAACGAAAATGAGGGCGGTCAATGTTTCGTGGGGGTGGGCTTGGGCTTTCGGTACTGGCCGACGCGTCATTCGCCGTGGCCAAGTATGCGATGGAGCGCGATCCCGGCAAGCCGCTTCGCAACTGCGAGTCCGGCGATGGCATGCGTACCTGCGAGCTTTCGATCGCCGAGCAGAGGACAGTGATACTGGCGTTAAATGATCCGCCAGAAGAGAAATGAACCCTGGTCGGTTGCTACTACTTTCTACGAAATAGGCGGCCATCAATTCGGAGAATCCGTCTCTCGTCCAGCTGAGTTCGCCTCCGCCCGGCCACTTGATACAAAATTTAATTTTCACTCCCGAAAGCCCTGTGTTCTGCCGTTCAGGAGTTTCTTCGCCTTGTCTCGGCTTCCCCCAATCCGAAGGGCGGCGGAACTTGAGGCCGCGGCGGTGAGTTAACCTGAGTACGATGGTCGCATGGACAGTTAGTTCAGGATAGATATGTTGAAATCTAAATTCCTTGGCGCGGTTGCAGCGCTTGCCACGATAAGCGGCGCGTTCGCCGCAATGCCGGCTGCCGCGCAGTCGCGCTATGACGACAATCGCAGTGGCTATACCACAGCCTACGACCGCGATCACAACGGCTACGATGATCGGTACGACCGGGACCGCAACGGCTACGACGATCGGTATGATCGCAACCGCGACGGCTACGACGACCGATACGATCGTAATCGCGATGGCTATGACGACCGCTACCAGGGGCGGAATCAGCGTGGTCAGCAATGGCGCTATTACGGCGGAAACTATGGCTACAACGGCTACAATGGCCGGTGGCGCACAGGCCAACGCTATCCCTACTACAACCAGGGCGGCTATGTGCTCAACGACTACGGTCGCTACGGACTGCCCGCGCCGCGCCACGGCTACCGCTATTACCGTGACAACAACGGGGACGTGGTCATGGCGGCGATTGCAAGCGGCGTGATCGGGCTAATCATCACCGGAGCGCTCAACGGCAGCGACCGCAATGATCGTGGCTATCGTCGCGGTTATTGATCACAGAGAATGACGAAGGGCCCTCGCAGCGCGGGGGCCTTTCAGCTTTTAGCATTCCGCGCCGACAACTTGGGTCAACATTCCAAGTTCGAATTGGCTCAACGATCGATCGCAAAAGCTTCCCTGGCGAATGTCGCAACTTCAACTGGCTTGCGTAGCATCTTGTCGACCTCGGCGGCGTGCATCTCGTCGGCATAAATCAGCTGCCGACTGTGCTCCTCGAGCATTACTGAGCGGCCGTCGACGGTGCCCAGCAATTCGCGATACAGCGCCAGTGCGTGGCCCTCGGTCTGCGTCGATTTGCGCGGGTGCCACCCTGTAACTGCGCCTACGCGCCAAACTGGATTGCGGCTTAATTTGGATGTGGCTCGGATGCCCGAGCGACCTGAAATCTTTAAATCCTAACCCTGTCCTTTCACCCTCGCTTAGCGCGCGAACTCCAACTTGCCAGTGCGACCCTGAGTAGGACTAACCCCCGGCCCTTCCCCCAAGGAGGCCGGGGGCCTTTCCGGGATCGTTACCGAGAGGATCGCAGCAATGATATTCACTACGACTTGGTTCGCAGGCGATGACGCGATCAGCTCTGAGCAGGTCGGCAGTCTTGCCGCGGCACGTGACATTGCCCGCTCGAAGTTGATGGCACTCAAACTCCGTTGGGGCGCGACACACGTTGAAGTCCGTGCGGATAGCGGTGCTCTGCTGTTCAGTTCCGACGCGGGCATGGGAGCCGCTTGCGCCCGGCGCCCCGCCCTGGCTGCGCAGCTTGTGAAGCGTTGGTCTATGCCAAATTCGACGCCTGCCTGAGGCGAACGCGCCCGTCGCCGAGCTTGGTCCATCGCAAGCCGCTTAACGAATCGTTCCTGCTACGTTCTCAAGAGCGGATGGTCCCTACCCGCCCCACGCGCGCAACCGTTTCCCGGCTTGCGCTTCTGGCGATCGACACACTTGATGGGGCGTTGCGTGAAGCAAACGCGGGGCCTGTGGAACGAACCGTCTTGCACAAGCTGGCGCTGGCCTACTTGCTGGTGGCCGGGGTTACTGCTCCGCCGCAAGCGTCCAGCCTATGGAGGATGCTTGGGCACGAGGGCGTCTATGCGCAGAGGAGCTGCCGCCAATCCCACGGCGGTGTCATGCTTGATGGAATGCGGAAACGGGCGAAGGCGATCGCGGAACGGTGATCTATGTCGAGACCGCCAGCAATGTCGCCAAGCTGCCGGATTTGATCAAGACGCCGAGGCTGCGGATAGCCTGGACCTGATCGCGGTAGGCTTGGCAGAGGCGGACTTATGGAGCCAAGGCAGTGGTCCGACGGGAAAGGAGACAACCCGCCGGGTCGCCGCCTTTATGCGCCATTAACTAACCTTCGTTAAGGGCCCGTCGCGTCAGTCCGAGGAGCACGCGTTGATCCAGATGTTCAGGGCACCTGCCAGATCCCTTGTTCGTTGCCTGTATGCGCCAAGCGCAAGGCAGATGTGTCCCACGCACCTCGACGAGCTTCGCCAGTATTGGTCGAACCTGAACCTTGAGCTGGCCGAGCAGCCGCAGGCCGGAATTGGTGGGCGGGGGTTGGCAAAATAGGCGACGCAGGCTTGCTGAAATTGTCGGAGCGCGCACAGTGGGTAGGATCGAGGGCAGCCGCCCCAGCACCGCCTCAACCGCGACTCCAGGCACCGGTCGCGCCAGCGCCCAAGCCCGCATGAAATCGACGGCGGCTTTACCTGGATCAAGGACAATCGCTTCCAAAGGGTGCATCGCCAGTTGGCGACGACCCACCCCCCAACTTGATTAGTCGTCGTAGCGGTTCTTCCCCCGCTTCTAGGCCCCGGCCCGAAAGGGCTGGGGCCTCTTCTTGGCATGGGAACCGGGCCGCAGTCAGTGAGTCATCATGAGGTCCGACCGTTGCCAGTGTCACTTCGGTTGAACGCCCGGCCCTTGGGTCGCAACACTGCCGGGGCACGCGTGGGCGGTTGAGGTACGTGAAACACCTCAGCCGCCTTCGCAGCAAGTGGCTCACACTGGTCTATTGATAGCGTTGCCTGCGCGGCGAAATGGGACACAATGCCGATGCGAGTTGGCGATTGCGACCCGACCGATTCGTCCGGAACCCCTGCCCGAAACGGCAGGGGTTTTGCGTTGGGCGGTCGTGCAACGGCAGTGCTTGTGTCAATGTGCTGATTGCTGCGGGCCCTTGCCGATCAGCAGAGGCATCGAACCTTGAATGACTTGAGCATGTGCTCGAGAACGGGTTCGTACAGATGCTCCTCGAATGCGAGCCCAGCACGTCCCTCGTCGATCCACAGCACGCGTGCTGGTAGATAGCGCAGTCCAGGCATTCTGAGCAGGATTCGGTCGCCATCGCGAACGGAAAGGGTGCACTTGTCGATCATGCAACCGGCCATGGTCAACTCGACCACGTCCACCGCGTTCACGAAACCGGTCCGTGAACGCAGTCGGGAGACTAGCGCGCACCTCTGCTCATCGACTTTGCGGGAAGCTACCTGTCCCACTGCTCCGCCCATCTCCTGGCCTGCGTTTGCCGAGGTGACTATAGCGATCCTTGCCTAATCCCGTTCCAAAGCCTGTGCTCTGTCCCGGACTACCGAGTATGCTTTCGATACAGGCCTAACAGGGAGTCTTAGCCTGCGGGAAACCTTGACGACGAGCGTGCGGACAAAGTCGCGCTTGCCCGAGAGACTGCCGCAGGCTGAGCGATTTCCAGCTACCATTGAGGGCAGATGAGGCGTAATGTCGGCGAGACAGAATGGGAGGCGATCATGATCGCTGGTAGGCCGTTCACCTCACTCGCATCAGTGATTTTCGCGGCAATTGCGGCGGCTTGGCCCTCAGCGCTGCGCAAGCCGTTGTCCGCGGGTAGGATTTACCAAAACGCCGCGGTAAGTCGCAAGAATGTCGGGCGGTCAAGGCATCCTTGGGCCGGAACCTGCACCAAAGTTTGTCGAACGGTGACGTAGGTCCAGCCTGCAGTGTCAGCGACCTTGAGGTGTCCTTTCGCGCCGACGATCCAGGTAGGGCACGACCTGTTCCCCAGGCTTAATCCAACGCACCGCCTCTTCTTGCGTATCCAGCACGATCGGAGCGCCAGCATCGTTGCAGAGCGGTTTACCTTCGATGTCGATGACGATGTACGGCATTATTATCAAAGAAAACCCCCGCCGAAGCGAGGGTCTAGGTTGTTTGGGAAGGGGTGATTCAAGTCCCGGCCCGCAGCGTATTTTGGCAACACTTGCGCCGCGTGCAAGCCTGTTAAGGTCTCAAACCTGTACAATTTGCCGACGCGCCGTGGTGGCTAGACCTCTACTCGATTGCCTTCCCGACGCTCTTGAGCGCGGCTTCGGTGAGCGATGATGGTTGAGCGCAGCGCGGCGGCATCGATCGCGTCCTGACCCTCGGGTGCGGATGGACCTATACGGCCGACGAAGAGGTCCGCACCAACGATTGGCCCGATATTCTGGCTGTCTCGCTTGCCCTGACAACATCGGCTGTTACACCGACGCGATTGGCGGGGACCCGCCCTCCCGAAAGGCTGACCATGTCATTTTTCCGTCCGTTATTCGCGATGTCCGCGACCTTGTTGGGCGCGTGCGGACACGCCGGGGACAGTCGCCCCGGTTCAACGTCGACTGCCGACTTGGGCAACCTCAATCAAATGCAGGTGACGCGCGGGCTTTCGTTCGTTGAAGCGCAATGTAGCGGATGCCACTCGGTGCGCCCAGGAATCGAGCCGCCCAATCCGCAAGCACCGAGTTTCGTGGCAGTCGCGAACGACATGGAGTTCAATCAAAGTACTCTACGCGCGTTCTTTCGCGATGGGCACGAGACACCGGATGCGATGTCTATCAAACTCGACGAGGACGAAGCAGAGATCGCGGCAGCTTATATTATGTCGCTTCGCTCACCACGCTAACCCGCCTGAAGTCAGGGTATTCAACCTTCAGCCTATGCGATGGCCGCCGCTGAAAGCACGCATAAGCCCGCCGTGCGGCGAGTTACCTTTTTCCGGTCGCCCCGCTCCACCGCGCTTGACGAATAAGCGGTCGAGATTGGATCGGCTGCTATGGCCAGCGCCGGGCGCAGAACTCAGGACGGGTCAGCGATAATGAGCCTGTACCAATACGCGTGCTAATGCGCGCCATGGTCAAGGCAATGGTCGTTCAGGGCGTCGCCTGGGCCTTCGAGAATCGATATTGCCTCGACTCACCGCCGGGTAGAGCTTCACCCGGCGACCCTCCTGACCCTCGCTTCGGCGGGGGTTTTTTAACCGAGTGGCGTTTTCACGAACCGGCCAATCACCGCGAGCCAGCGTGGATCAGCCCCGCCGACTTTACGATGCGTTAACCATCATAAATTAAAGGAAGCTGGACAAGGGGACCAACAATGCTCGCAGAAAACATCCTTTCGAGCGTGTGCGAGATGATCGATCTTGCAGCCGACGATGGACGCATACCCGCCGGGGCTTTCGGTCTGATTCATGGGGCGTCCACTACACTTCGCGACGAGCGCGCTGCGGACGAAACCTTGAGGGCTACCGAAGACCTCTCCGTCGCGCTGTTACGTTTGGAATGGGCTCTCCGCAAGCGCGATGCCGAGGCCACCGAAATCGCGCGCGAGAGGCTTCGCTCGATCCGGTCGAAGTTGGCCGACAGCCTGAGCGAAGCAGACTGGCAACCGTCGCCCTGCTAATGCGTGATGATCCGCTTCATCTCCTTCCTGGTCATTGTCGCCGCCGTGTGGATGTGGAGCGCAGGTGAATCTCCCCGATCGCTGCTTCACCGCGGGCAGCAGTATATGGCTGTGAGGAGTGCCCATCTCGCCGGTGAGAGCAACGACTGGGGAAATTGATCCGCGGCAATGGCCCCGCCGAGACCCGCGTCTTGTCGATCCTGCGCCGCTTCGGCAGGGTTTTCTTTAGCAGAGCAACGGCGAGCAGGCGGGCGTTTTCATGATGCTCTCGCTCCGCGGAGGGGTATGATTGCGCAGGGTCTCCAATCAAGGAGTGGGTCCGATGCCGATTTGGCACGATGAGTATCGAGACTATCGCATCTCATACCAAGGGGACCGGCGCGCGATCATTGCTCCGCCCAATAGCGAGGTCCCATTGGCGGTTACGATCGATGCAGAGCCGGGTGAGGGTCGCGTCGAGCTACGAGCCAAGGCCCACATGGCGATCGACGCGGACAAAACCGCGCATGCCCGAGAGACTGCCGCAGGCTGAGCGATTTCCAGCTACCACTAAGGGCAGATGAGACGTATTGTCGGGCGGACAGAATGGGAGGCGATTATGATCGCTCGTAAGCCGTTCACCTCACTCGCATCAGTAATTTTCGCGGCAATCGCGCTAGTCCACCTCTATCGCGTAGTGAAGCCGTTTCCCGTCACGTTCGGCGACCACACGGTGAGCCAGGGTGTTAGCTGGGTCGCGGTGCTGGTTGCCGGTGGACTGGCCGCGCTCCTGTGGCTTGAAGGTCGTCGCTAAGGGCCAGATTGGTCGACGGCGACGAGAGGGTCTTTTCCCCTCTAGTAGTGCTACCCGCAATCAGTTGATTGCGGCCAACAGATCGCACTGAAACGCGCAGACCAATGCGGTATGCCAGACGCCCAGGACGTCGCAAAACCACCCCACAACGGACGAGATCTGGTTGCGAAATGCAGGGCGCGTCCGCAAGAGCGACGCGCCCCAAGAGTTCAGATTTCGGTGTGTTCCGACAGGATCAGCGCGTCTTCGACGTCGACGCCAAGATAGCGAACCGTCGTCTCGATCTTAGTATGGCCGAGCAGAATTTGCACCGCGCGCAGATTGCCGGTCCGCTTGTAGACCAGAGCTGCCTTGGCGCGTCGGAGTGAGTGCGTGCCGTGGTCACGTTGCGGAAGACCGATTGCAGAAGTCCATTCGTTCACAGCCTCGAAGCTTGCTGTTGATGGCGAGATCGAACAGCGCCCGGTCACGAACCCTGCCTTCGTGCTCGAGGAAGAAGCGGATTGCCCAAACTTCCTTCGGCTTGAGCGGCTTCTTTGCTCCAACCATGCGACCATCGTTCCACGGCCGGCGAGCAGCAAACTTCGGCTCATACTGGGTATGTGCCATGACCATTCTCCCACGGCCGGGATGGCCGCGGAAAGCGAGGGTCACTTGCCAAGTGAGTCGATGCCAGCTTGGGGAGATGCCGCCCAGCTGCAGTAGTGGCCGGCACTAAAATCCAGACCCTCCTCTACTGTCAAGTTGCCTGGCGAGGGTATCTCATCAAAGTTCCGGTGGCTGATTGTAAAACTCAACCTGCATCCGCATCGATCCAATCGGCTCCACCAAATGCGGTTGGTCTGGCAGCAGCAATCCAGGCGAACCTGGCGAAAGCATGAGCTCCTGTGGCGGTTCAATGACCGATAGCTTCAGTTGCCCCTCGAATATGCGAACCACTCCCCAGACACCCGGTTTGGTGCGATGCTCACGCCGCAGCGCCGCAGGCAACGTCACCTCGTCGAATATGGGCGTCGTGCGGTAGGGCTCGGGCGAGGGGCTCAGCTTCATATCAATCATCCAAGCCGTATCTCGGTCGCGTGCGCGGGATAGGGAGCCGCAAGCGATCGATCGACTGTCTTACCGGCCAGCTGGCTCGCAAAGCCGTGATTGATGTCGCGGTGATGCGCTTCGTCTGCGCGCACGAGGAGCACGACATCGCGAAGAGTGGCATCGTCGCGCATCTTCCAATAGTGCTTGGCGATCGCCGGAGCGGGGACGTTGGCCGATCGGCCCTCGTCAATCTCCTTTAAATACAGCGTGTAACTGACCACCGCCTCTTCCTCGAAATAGCCCACGACCCGATGCGCGGTCCGCGAGGAGATCAGATACAGCAAGGTAAAGCCAGCGAGAAACACGCCCTGCACAAGCAGGATGACCAAGCGCTCGAACAGCGTTGGCTTGGCAATCTCGATGAAGGTCATGAGATGCATTCGCTCGTTCTCGGCCTCCTCCATCAAGGTCCGGATCCAGCCTTTGTCGTCGCGCATCCGCCGCAGACATCCAAGATGCGTGACCATGGCTCCCACCATACCTGGCACCGCAGCAACCGTTTCGAGAACGATGGCGCGATGGCCGTAGCGCTTGGCAAAAAAGGTATCGGCGGTGACCCGGAGCAGCTTGGTAAAGCCCAGCGCGAAGCGATCTGAGAACCCCGACGGCGGATGGTGAACGTCGGGTTCGCCGAAACGCTCTTCGTGGAGGGCAAGTTCGTCAGGAGCGAGGATCGAATTAGTCACTATGCTGTCCAGTCTGACTACTGTCGCGCATCGAGATGGGCATCCCGGTCGCTGGGGGTAGGCGAAAATACAAGGCGAGCTTGAGGCTTTCGGCGATCCGCCCGGCCTTCGTCTGCAACGCCTGCGCGGCGGCTGGCGGCAGAATTTGGTCGGTGACTTCGGCCCAGATATCGAGCCAGCGGTCGAACATTGCTGGCGTAATGGTTGCCAGGTGTTTCGCGTGGGCAGCGACTGGGTTGCCTTTGTAGCGGCCACTGGTCAGCATCACCGACGACCAGAACGCCATCAGTTTCTCGAGATGGGTATCCCAATCGTCGATTGCGCCATCAAAGACCGGACCGATCAGCGCATCGCGACGAACTTGCTCGTAGAAGCGCGGGACCAGCGCTGCCAAGTCCGTTTCGTGGATCTCGGTTTGCTCGCCCGCGTCTTCCAACTTTGGACGTCGCCCCAGGCCGGCAGGGGCCGTCTGCACTTCGATTCGAGCCCTATCCAGCGGACTGCGCGGCCGCTCGGAGCTCGGCGTGTGCGGAGACCGGATAGCCCGACCGCTCCCGGGCATTGTATGAGGCAGCTTCGGCATGGGGAACACCTGATTTCGCTGCAAGCGGGAGCACGACCAAGGCTCTCTGTCACAGGATGCTTGCGAAAAGTGCAGGTGATGACAACTGCTTAGCAGGTCTGGCTTGCGATAGTAAGGTGAATTCTGGAGTCGTGGCCGGCGCCATTGGGTTGGGCAGACCCACCGGTTTCAGTTCACGCGGTCGGGCGGTAACAACGGTTCCGCGGCGCCTGGAGCCATGGCTTCCTGCCAGACCAGAATGAGGATCGCCATCACCACCGGGCCCAGGAAAAGGCCGACAAGCCCAAGTGTTTCAAGCCCCCCGAAGGTCCCCACGAACGCGAGAAGGAATGGCAGCCGAACCGAGTTTCCGATAAGTGCCGGCTGGACGAAGTTGTCCCCAATCAGCATGATTCCTACGGCCGCGGCGAACAGGATGGCCCCGGCGGCTACGGCGCCTTGCAACAGCAAAACGACGGTTGCGACGGTGAAGATGGCCCACGCGCCGAACGGCAACATGGCAAATCCGACGGTGAGGACCGCGAACAGGAAGGCTCGTGGCACGCCCGCAAGCGCATAGCCAATGCCGATCAAGGTCCCCTCTCCGAGTGCCACTAACACCGTTCCTGCCACCGTCCCCCCTGATCGCGGTGACGAGACGGTCCGTAAATCGTGAGCCAAAGTCTCCCAGGAGCCGCGTCGCGATGGCTCGGGAATGTGAGCCGAGGCGTTCACCGTGGCGGAGCAGGGCATAAAGTGTGAGGAGCGTTACCAACACCAACATCGATGCACGGGCCAGCTGCGCGCCGACCACACCAGTGAAGCTAAACACGGCACTTGCGTTCAGGTTACCCAGAAAGTCTCGAGCGGCTTCGGGTGTGCCGACCTGGTCGAGCCAGAAGTGGGCAAGGTTGCGGCCGACAACAGGAAGGCTGTGAAGCCAGGTGGGAGGAGCGATGCCGGTCTGCTGGGATCGCGCCAACCACGCCAGTGCAGCCTTGCTGTCCCGTGCGGCCTCGATTCCAGCGACGAACAGCGGGATCATCAAGACTACCGCGGTGGCAGCAGTAAAAAGCAGCGGCACCGCCCAGTGCTGTTTCACCCGTGCCGACGCGCGCGAATAAAGCGGCCAGAAGGTGACCGCGAGGACCGCGGCCCAAGCCAATGGGACTAGGAAACTTTGGATGATCCACAGCGCAATCAGCACGATGGCGATGGTGACGTAGCGTCGTCCCGCCAGCCGCACCCGGCCACCTCGCTCTGAAGCTATCTCGCCTGGGCGTTTCTCGTCGTCGGCCGGAATCACGAGAGAGACTCGCACGCGGTCCGCTTTGGTATGGATTTCCGCTTCTCCCATCCGCGCGGCATAACCAATCTCTCAGTCATGGCTTGATTGCCACCTTGAGGACCCCGTCGCGTTGATTGGCGAACAGCTCATATGCGTCCTCGATACGGTCCAGAGAGAAGCTGTGGGTCACCATCGAACTGAGATCGACGCGGTTGGAAGCGATAACCTCCATCAGCCTCCTCATTCGGTCCTTGCCGCCCGGGCAGAGCGAGGTGACGATGCTGTTATCGCCAAGCCCTGCGGAGAACGCATCGGCCGGAATGGTGAGGTCGCCCGAGTAGACGCCCAGGCTCGAAAGCGTCCCGCCGGGGCGTAGAACACGCAACGCGGATGCAAAGGTGGCTTGGGTGCCGAGCGCCTCGATCGCCACATCTACGCCTCGGCCTCCGGTCAGCCGCATGATCTCAGCGACCGGATCGCCCGCCGCGAAATCGATCACGCGATCCGCGCCGAGCTTGCGCGCAGCTTCAAGGCGCGTCGGCACCGTATCGACGCCGATGATTGTCGTCGCGCCCATCAGGCTTGCGCCCGCCACAGCACAAAGTCCGATCGGACCTAAAGCAAACACCGCCACGATATCGCCGATCCTGACCTTGCCCTTTTCGGCCCCGGCAAAGCCGGTCGACATGATGTCGGGGCACATCAGCACCTGCTCGTCAGTCAAGTTGGCGGGTACTGGGCTAAGATTGGCCATGGCGTCGGGAACGAGTACATATTCCGCCTGGCATCCGTCGATGGTATTGCCGAAGCGCCAGCCGCCCGCTGCCTTGAAGCCCGAAGCCGTGCCCGGTCCATCCTGGGAATGACAGCCGCACAGCGAAGCGTAGCTGTGGCCGCTTGGGGTAATAGCGCCGGCGATCACGCGTTGGCCTTCGGCATAGCCGGTTACGCCGGAGCCGAGCTTCTCGATAATCCCGACCGGCTCGTGGCCGATAGTGAGCCCCTTGGCGACCGGATACTCGCCTTTAAGGATATGAACGTCGGTGCCGCAGATCGTGGTCGTGGTGATCTTCATCAACGCGTCGGTCGGACCGACTTCGGGTATCCGCTTATCGTCCAGAACGATCCTGCCTGGCTCCACGAATATGGCTGCTTTCATGAGTGACATGCTGATCTCCGATACGGGTTGCCCAGCGCTCGTGCGGAGGGGAAATTTTGCGCGCGACCTGATTTCCTAGTGAAAGCGGCGCAGTCTGTATGAAGGCTGGATCCGAGCTGGGACTTAGTGGCAGCTCGCTTCCAGCTGTTCGTGAAACTTTGGATGGGCGATTCTGATTAACGCTTGCGCGCGTTCGGAGAGCGACTTGCCCTTCAACTCGACCGCTCCAAATTCGGTCACGATAATGTCGCTGTCGTTTCGGGGCGTCGTAACCGGGCCGTCGAGGGCGGTGACGATGCGCGAAACCGTCCCACCTTTGGCGGTTGAATGACAGGCGATGATCGACTTACCTCGAAGCGAAGCTGCCGCGCCGCGGACAAAATCGAGTTGGCCCCCGGCTCCGCTGTACTGCTTGCCGAGCATGTGCTCGGAGTTGCAGGCTCCGCCGAGGTCCACCTGGAGCGTCGCATTCACCGAGACGACATCGTCGTTCTTGGCGATCAGGCGGGGGTCGTTGACGATCTGCACAGGCAAGCTGTGCATCGAAGGATTGTCATCGAGGAAGTCGTAGAAGCCGCGATCGCCCATGGCGAACGTGAAGACGCTCCGGCCGGCATAGGTCTTTTTGAGGCGATTGGTGACGGCACCGCACTTGATGAGGTTGGCAAGGCCGGGTGTCATCAGCTCGGTATGGATGCCCAGATCGCGGTGGCCGCTGAGCATTGCGCAGACCGCGTTTGGAAGCGAACCAATACCCATTTGCAGACATGCGCCGTCATCGATCATTGCGGCAATCGTTCGCGCGATGGTCTCGTCCTCGGCAGCGGGCCTCTTGAAAGCAACCTCGGGCAAGGGTGTATTGTACTCGACGATGGCATCAACTTCCGAGACGTGGAGCAGCGAGTCGCCGAACACCCGCGGCATGTACCGGTTCACCTCGACGATAAGATGCTGGGCCGAGCGAGCGACAGTGGAACCGTAGTCGTTGCTGGTCCCAAATGTGAAATAGCCGTGGCGGTCCATCGGCGAGACTGTGGTGATAAACGTGTTCGGCTTCACCCGCTCTGAAAGAAGGCGCGAGGACTCGCTGAAGGCCGTCGGCACGAACTCGATGGGAATACTTTCTCGCCCATCAAGCTGCCTGAGCAGATCTCGCTCGACGCTGCTCAAAAACATGCAGTGAGGCCGGACCCGGTCCAAGAGATCCTTGCGCAGGATCGTCTTCGCCGCATGGTCCATTGAATGGAAATACCAGAGCCTTAGGTCCGAAAGCAGGCCGCCTTCCACTCGATCGGCAAGCGCAGTGAGCAGCGCGGGGGGCTCTGCCGTCGCCATGCCCATCGCTAGGCAGGACCCGGACAAGATGGCTTCAACCGCCTGCGTGGGCGTTGTCAGCTTCGAACGATAGATATCCGCTACGTTCAAGGCGTCGTCGCCCACGGTAGGATTGAGCCCGGCGATGTGCCTTGCTGCTGTGAGGTCATGCGCTTTCGCTTTGCTGTCGGATTGAGCCAGTCATGTCCGGCACATGGAAGATATGGTTGGCAGGCAGGGTTGTTCCCCTTCACCTGCAATAAGCCAGAGCGCGCCCGTGCAGATCGGCGGCTGGTCGTCCTCTGAGAGCCCACCGGGCGAATTGATGGCCGCTAGAACCGCTATCCGTGTTATGGCCAATCATCATCCGCCAACCTGCCGGCGTTGACTGAGGGATACGACGAGCCCCCGCACCAAGGGGAACGTTCATGCCGTTGAACCAGCTATTGCACGACGAACAAGTCACCATGATCCGCGCTGCCGGGGCGAAGCCCGGACGCGAGGTGGATGGCTATAGCAACCCATTTGCGCCGCTCGACGACCAAATATCTGGATATGTGTTTCGGAACCGGGGTGTCGCACAGAAGGTCCGCCCATCGACTCCTACGCTGTCCGAGCGGCCCACCATCGCTTTGGAACTCCTGCCGTCCCAACTTGCCGGTATCGATCACTGGGCGAGCGTCTGGGGTGTTCTTCGCGCCGAGGCAGTTCAGCGCCTGATTGGTCGCGGCCTCGGGGAAACCTCGCATCTCATGCGGTCCAGCTAAACGTTTGAAGGAAGGCGGCGCCCCGTTTGCCGCACGCCAATTCAGACCACCATGTTTCGAAGGCCCAAGATGCTTGCCTCTAAGCTAGCCGTTTCCCTGGGGCTCACCGCAGCGTTGGCAATGGGCACTGCCGTGTCCGCCGGCCCCTCACCTTCATCGCAAATCAGCCAGGGGCGCGCGCTTGCTGTGCGAAAATGCTCCCGCTGTCACGCCATAGCCCTGACCGATGTTAGTCCTAACCCCCGGGCTCCTGCGTTTCGCAATCTCTATAAGCGCTATCGCTCGCTCATCAGGGGTCGGACTTTGTCGGCGGTTCAAGCGCGGGCCGAGTCGTCTGGCGGCATAAATTGGTCGATTGGCGTCGCCCGAACCGTGCAGACGACTCGGGGCTTGGAAATCACTGCGTTTCCAGAGCCTTGACCCCGCTCCACTCCGCCTTTTTTAGCTTCTGGACGACTCGACCACGCAGACGCTGTCAGTTCAACAGGTCCCCCGGGTCGATCTCGATCTGGTCGTTCAATCGTCCTGGCTGGCAAAATCCGCCGCTGACGGCGCTGACCCCAAAATCATCGAACGGGGCCCATGGGTCGAGCTCGACTTGCTTGCCGACCGCGGCTTGCTGGTACTTTCGTGCGATCTCCTCGCTCCCGAACGGTCCTGCAATAAAGTCCAGCCATGCCCCTCGAACGAGGTCGACGTAAAACGCGCGCATGGCGCTCCTTTCTGCTTTGGCAACGTGGGCAGCGCCAGCACCCGACCGGCGGCCACCAGCACGCGAGCGCCTGCGGCGACCTATTGATCAGCGATGTCGGGATCTGCGGTCATGTCGATGCGACACTATCCACTCACACCAATGACTATGGTCGCGGTGTGGCGGAATTCAAGTGATTCCTGCACCAATCTTCGCGTCAGTTTTTGCCGGCGTTCGCCGCCTGTGCCGAGGGCTCATGCAGGTGTGAACAGCTCGACAGGCTGGGCGATGCCCTTAAGCGCAAAGCTGCCCACTGAAGTCATTTCGAGGCCTGATTGCCGGCCGATTTCGCGAGTGCATAGGACGGTCCGGCCAGCGTCCTTGGTCAGCCCCTCGATCCGCGACGCAAGATTTACCGTCGGGCCGATCGCCGTGAAATCGAGCCGCTCGCGCGCACCGATATTGCCATAGGAGAAGGTTCCGCTCGCCAGACCCACCCCGTGGCGGAGAAGCGGCTGACCGGCATCGCTTCGGCGGGCATTGATCCGTTTCAACATCTGCGTACCATTGCGCGCAGCTTCGAGGGCAGCCCGGCAGGCGCTACCTGGGTCGGGGTAGGCTCGATAGGGAAACACCGCCAGAACCGCGTCGCCGATGTATTTCAGGACCTCGCCGCCTTGGGCATAGATGGCGGGGACAACCGCGTCGAAGTAGTCGTTGAGCGAGGTCACCAGACCCGCTTCATTAAGCGTTTCGCCAATGGTGGTGAACCCGCGCAGGTCCGAAAACCATACGACCGCCTCGTCGGAAACGATGGCACCGCGTGAGATCATCCCGTCGCAGACCCGCCTTCCCGGATCGACGCCGACATAGCATCGCGCCAGTGTCTCCTTGGCGATGTTCTCCATCACAGTGTCGAGGCGAAGCGTGACGAGGTCGAGGCTCCAGCGCAGGTCGGCGAGCCTTGCCGGGTCTAGCCCGCCGGCACGCATGGTCGACAGACCGATCTTTTGCAGCAAACCAGCAAAGCTCGTCAGACGACGCCCATAGTACGCGCTGCAGCCAGCCATCGCGAGATCGTCGAACAAGGGATAAGGCTGAGGTTCACCCTCAGGCCGGACCAGCTCGTAGAGCTCACCAACCTCCTCCACTTTGGCGAACGGGCTCGCCAGGTACTGGGGGTTGCGCTGCGAGCCGGTGTTGAACAGGATCTCATCGACCATAGCTTCGCCGAGTTGAAACTGGCGGCGCGCGATGATGACGGCGGGATTGATCGCCCCCGGGTCGGCCGAGTGAGGAAACCACACGTGCCGGGTGTTGGTGACTAGAGGATGGACAGCTTCAGTCGCCAGATTGCAGCGATAGATTTCGAAGCCTTCGCGGTTGAGTAGGCTGCACCAGCCGTCGAGGAGGTCCGGGATCGTGCGAGCACGCGCGCCCTCGTGGATCAGCCACGCAACAAATCGCTCGCGAAATGCCAACGAGTCTGGGCTCGCCTGCTCCATCAGCGCAGCTTGCTCCAACTACGTGCGATAGCAATGGGTAGAAGAACAGACCGGCCGCTCAGCGCCGGCAAAATAGCCGCAAACGGGATGGCCGGAAGTTCGCGAAAGCAGACGCCCGTCAGCCTGGGCAGTCCGGCTACGCCAACCCCACCCGCCGAAACTGGCGAGCCCGGACGCGAGCCCCAGCGAAGCGCCTGCACTGCCAACACGGACGCCGTGCTCCCGCGCCAATATGGCCGGCAGCCAAGCAAGGCCAGCCTGGACCAGCGAACCCGTGGTTGCGATTCCCAACCCCGCTAGCGGGAGCAGAGACCAGCCGCCCCGGATGAAGACGATGTTGCGGGGGTTGTGACGATCGACCAGCACGCCCAGCGGCATTGCTGCCAGAGCATACAAGCCGCGAACGCTGTCCCTGTACCGATCTGGGTGTCGCTGAGCGGCAGGTCCCCGCGCAGCGGCTCGACGACCAGGACGACGATTTGACGGTCTACAAACGCCGGGAGAACGGCGACCAGGAACAAGCCCATGGCCAGCCATACCGATCCGTTGAAGGGAAAGAGGTCGGGCCGACGTTCGCAGCCGGACCGCCCTCGGTGGCCCCCCGCGGCTAGGATCTTCCCGCCCCGGAGCCGGCGCTTTGGGGTTTCAGCAGCGCCAGCGCGAACTCGTACTGGCTGGCAAGCACCTGCTCGGCGAACCGGAAGTAGTCGGTGAGCATCGACTGCGGTTCCGGCAGTCCCTCGGGGGTCTTTCCTGCCGGCGCCGCGCTGGCAACGAACGCTGCGACGCCTTTCTGCCATTCCGCGAGGGCGCTCATGGCCGCTTTGCTTTGGCCTTCGATGGCGTCGACCTGCTGTTGCCGAAGGGTTTCGATGACGTCGTTGTGGGTGTCGCTCATGCCCGCGTTCCTGGCTCGGGGTTGATAGCTGGACGGGAAGGACCAATGCGTGACCGCCGGCGGTTCGAAGCGGTTCCAGTCGCTCGTGCGTCGGCTGAGCCGGTCGGCGATCACCCGAGGAAGTAGACCGATCCGATGTGGCCGTAGACCGTCGGACTCTCCGATTAGAGGAACCCAGCATCGATCCCGCGGAGCTGGATCACGGCTGATCTCCGCGGGCGGCGAAGTCCTCGGAAATTTCCCAGAGCCGAGCTGAGGCGTCACTGTCGACTGCGTGCGGCGCAAAGCCGCGATATGGCTGGTCCTCGCTCCACGGCGCGGCAATGGCGCAGTCTTCCAGGTAGAGACCTCCCACTCTGTCGAGTTCGGGCGCGGTGGCCGCCCAGACCGACGTCGCGGCGCCCTGTTCGGGGGTCTTGAACATCGGGTGGGGTGTGTCATTCTCGTCGATGAATTGCATCGCGATCATCTCCTTGCGGCTCATCTCACGCTGGAGATTGGTCATGATGCCGCCCGGCATCACCGCGTTGGCGGTGACCCCGCGGCCGCCCCAGCGGCGGGTCAGCTCGACCGCGAACAGGACGTTGGCGGTTTTCGACTGAGCGTAGGCCTGCCATTTCTCGTAAGGGCGGTGGCGGTAGTGGATGTCTTCGAAGACAACCGGCGACTGCACGTGGCCGATGGAGCTCAGCGAGACCACGCGGGCCGGCGCAGCGCGCTCGAGCGCGCCCGCGAGCTCGCGCGCGAGCAGGAAGTGGCCGAAGTGATTGATGCCGATCTGGGTTTCGAGGCCATCCTCGGTCCACCCGAGAGGGGTCACCATGACCCCGGCGTTGTTGATTAGGATCGCGAGCGGTTCGCTCGCATGAGCGGCAGCGAAGGCGCGGATTGAAGCCGAGCGGGACAAGTCGAGGATACCGACCTCCACCCGCGCATCCGGCCGCTGCTCGCGGATGGCCGCGGCCACGCGCTCCCCGGCGGCGCGGTCGCGCACCGCCAGGACAATGTGGGCTCCGGCGAGTGCCAGCGCCTTCGCGGTCTCGATGCCAAGGCCTGAGCCGGCACCGGTGACGATCGCCTTCTTGCCAGAGAGATCGTGCCCGGCGACGACTTGGGCGGCGGTGCTCGAATCGTCGAAGGTCATGGAATGTTCCCTCAGATTGGCTCGCGGGTCAAAGGAGCAGCGCCTTGGTCTCGAGGAACTCCTCGAGCCCGAAGCGGCCGTTCTCCCGGCCGATGCCGGATTGCTTATACCCGCCGAACGGCGCCGCGATGTTGAAAGCGCCGCCGTTGATCGCGACCTGCCCTGTGCGAATGCGGCGGGCGACGCGTTCCGCCCTCTCCGGATCGCCGCTCCACACCCCGCCCGACAATCCGTAGACACTGTCGTTGGCGATGCGCACCGCATCGTCCTCGTCGCGGTAGGTCAGGATCGCAAGCACCGGGCCGAACACCTCCTCCTGCGCAAGGCGAGAGGCTGGGTCGACCCGGCCGAAGATAACCGGCGGCACCGAACATCCCATTTGCCCGCTGTCGTCGTTGTCGCCGCGGATCACGTCCGCGCCGCTGGCCAGGCCTTCCTCGATGTAGCGTCGCACCCGCTCCTGCTGGCGCCGCGATACCAGCGGGCCGAGGCGGGTGGTCTCTTCGCGCGGATCGCCGACTGTCCAGCGCTGGATGGCGGCCGCGGCGATCGCCTTGACCTCGTCGTAGCGGTGCTCAGGAACGAGGAGGCGTGTCTGGGCGGCGCAAGTCTGGCCCGAGTTCAGGAAGGCGGCGCCAAGGCTGACTTTGATCGCCTTGTCGAGATCAGCATCGTCGAGGACGATCGTCGCCGACTTGCCGCCCAGCTCAAGTGCGGCCCGCTTGACCGACTCCGCCGCGAGCGCGGCGACGCGCTTGCCGGCGGCGGTGGAGCCGGTGAAACTTACCATGTCTACCTGCGGGTGCCGGACGATCGCTTCACCGGTGGTCGGGCCATCGCCGCTCACAAGGTTGAAGACGCCCGCAGGAAGCCCGCACGCATCGATCACCTCCGCCAGCAGCAGGCCGCTCAGCGGCGTCACTTCGCTGGGCTTCACCACGACCGTGCAGCCGGCGGCGAGCGCCGGGGCGATCTTGGCGGCGATCTGGTGGAGCGGATAGTTCCACGGCGCGATGCAGCCGACGACGCCTACCGGCTCGCGCACCACCTTGGCATTGCCGACCGTTTCCTCGAACGCGTAACCTTCGAGCGCGTCGGCGGTGGTCGTGAGGATGGCGATCGGCATGCCGAGCTGGATGTCGCGGCACTGCTTGATCGGCATGCCGAGCTCGGCGCGGATGACCTTGGCGATCTCATCGCGACGCGATTTCAACCCGGCGGCAATGGCGCGTAGCGCAGCGGCGCGCTCGGCCACCGGCGTCTCCTGCCAGACCGGAAGAGCCCGGGCCGCGGCCTGGACCGCCCCATCGATCTCGGCCTCAGTCGCTTGCGGTACTTTGCCGATGATCTCTTCGGTGAACGGATCGACGACCTCGATCCCGACCGCTCGCTCGGCCCGGCGCCATTCTCCGTCGATGTAGTGCGCCTCGCGAACGATCATGCCTGTGCCTTTTGCGGTGGGGTGGGCTGTCGGTCGGGTTCGACCGCAGCGAAGAAGTCGAGCAGCATTTCGGAGAGGCGGTCGGGCGCCTCCAGCGCGGTCATGTGGCCGACACCGGCGAAATCGGCGAAGCGGGCGCCCGGGGTCTCCCGGACGACCAGGGCCTCAGGTTCGCGCATCAGATCGTCGTGTTCGGCACTGACGACGAGCACCGGGCAGGCAATCGATCGCAGGCCTTTGACCCGCGGGTCGGGATCGGTGTAGAACTGCTCGACGAAGCGGCTGAGCCGGCGCGGATCGTTAGCGGTGAACACCGTTTCGATCCGGCTCCACAGCGCCTCGCGCTCAGGGTGGCGGTCGAGTTGGTGCAGGAACGGCCACGGCTTGAGGCGGATGCGGGGAAGGATCTCGTCCCAAGCGCGCATAGCGTAGAACCGCGCCATGTTGGCGAAGAAGTCGCCCGCGCCCTCGTCGCCGGGGGGGATCATCGCCGTCGCAGAGGCCGCGCTGGTGACCGCGAGAGACGCGAGCCGCGGGGGCCGCTGCATCGCGTAGCGCAACGCCGCGACGCTGCCGGTGGCATGGCCGAGCAAGTGAAAGCGAGAGAGATTCAGGTGATCGGCGAGCCGGTCGATGTCTGCCGCGACCGCGACCACGTCGAAGCCGTCCACGATCGTGCTGCGGCCATGGCCTCGCATGTCCATGGGCACGAAGCGGAACCGCTCCGCCAGCGCCTGGCCGACGCCGCCCGCTAGCCAGTATTCCGCGGTCTCCGAAAACCCGTGGATCGCGAGGATGGGCGTGCCCTCCCCCATGTCCTCATAGTAAAGGGCGCCGCCTTCAACGGTTGCGAATGGCATGGCTCAGCTGTCCGCCAGGCAGGCGTAGACTGCCTCGACCAGCCGCAGCCCGCGGGGATCGCCGTTGAGATTGGCGTCCATCTGGTTGGGTGCATAGCCGAGACTGATCCCTGCAACGGGGTCGGCGTAACCCATCGACCCGCCCCAGCCGCTGTGGCCGAACGCATCCGGGTTCGGCCCGTACCACTGCTTGGCGTTGTTGCCGAAGAAGCCGGCGCTCCAACGGGCCTCGACGCCGGTGTTGATGTCGGTGCCTTGGAACCGAAGCCGCGTGGCTCGCTGGATCGCGTCCCGTGAGAGCACCTGGACGCCCTGGAACGATCCCCCGTTGGCGAACGGGGCGTAGATCCGCGCGATGCCGTTGGCGTTTCCGGTGCCGTTCAGCGCCGGGAGCTCCGCCGCGCGGAAGTCCCGGCGGTTGGGAACGCACGGATCGACGTAAGGGTTGAGGAGAGTGAGCTTGAGGACTTCACTCATCTCGGCGAGCGACTGCGTCGGCTCCCCCAGAGGGGCGATCATCTCGGCGACGCGCGGGTCCACCGCCTCGGGAACGCCGATGTAGAACTCGGCTCCGAGTGGGCCGGCGACCTCTTCGGCGAGGAAGCGGCCGAGGCTGCGCCCGTCGGTACGGTGGATCAGTTCGCCCGCGAGAAATCCCCAAGTGAGCGCGTGATAGCCCGCCTTTGTGCCGGGTTCCCACAGCGGCTCAGCCGCGGCCAGCCGCGCGACCATGGCGTCCCAGTCGAACAGGTCCTCAATGGTCAGCGGCTCGCGCAGACCGGAAAGACCGGCTTGGTGCGACAGCAGGGTCTCGACCGTGACCAATGATTTGCCGTTCGCCCCGAACTCGGGCCAATAGCGCGCAACGGGCGCACCGTATTCGATAAGACCGCGGCTCTCCGCCACGGCGAGGCAGGCAGCGGCAATACCCTTGGTGGTCGAGTAGGTGTTGACGATCGTATCGGCGGTCCACGGCCGAGTGCGCGCCGAATCGCTGTATCCGCCCCACAAATCGACTACGACATCCTCGCCGCGCATCAGGGTGAAGCTGGCCCCCACTTCGGGCGTGGCGAGCGAAGGATCGAAATTGGCCGCGAATGCCTCGCGAACGCGGGCAAAGGCTGGCTCGCAAATCCCCTTGATCGCCACCAGCCCGATTGCGGAGGAGTTCCCGGACCGGTCTTGAAGGCTCTCTTGCATACCACTTCCCATGCGCTGTTTTGTAGTTTGTATAAAAGACAAATGTCAACTAGGATGTCGCCATCGCCAGCAAGGGATGCCGCATGTCGATCCACACGCAAAACTTCGTCAATCCGGTGACTTTCGGACACGGAGCGATCCAGCGACTCGCCAAGCTGATGGGGCAGAACCGGATCGAGCGGCCGTTGATCTGCACGGACCGCGGCGTGGTAAATGCAGGCATCCTTGACACGGTGCGCGCTGTCCTGCCGAAGGGCGGCGGCGACTACCCCGTGTTCGACGCCACACCGCCCAATCCCACCGAAGTGGCGGTCGACGAGGCGGCGGCACAGTTCCGGGAGCAAGGCTGCGACGGGCTGATCAGCGTCGGCGGAGGCTCGGCGATCGACCTTGCCAAGGGTGTCGGCGTTCGCCTGCGCCACGAAGGCCCGCTGGTCGAGTATTCCTGGTCGGTCGCGAAGCCCCGGCGCATCGGCGAGTTGCCGCCTCACATCGCAATCCCGACCACCGCGGGCACGGGCGCGGAATCGTCGATGGGCTGCCCGCTGATGACCCGCGACGGGCGCAAGTCGGTGCTCGCGTCGGCCAAGCTGATCCCATCGGCGGCGATCTGCGACCCCGATCTCACGCTGGGTCTGCCCTCCACTTACACTGCGGCCACCGGCATGGACGCCGTGACCCACTGCATCGAGGGGTTCCTGTCGTCCGTCGTCAATCCGCCCGCCGATGCGGTTGCGCTCGACGGCGTGAAGCGAGCGATCGGCGACGGATGGCTGGAACGCGCGGTCGCGGATGGTACGAACCCAGACGCGCGGTGGCAGATGATGATGGCCGCGCAAGAGGGCGCGATCGCCTTCACCAAGCCGCTCGGCTCGGCCCATGCGATGAGCCATGCGGCGAGCCGCTTGCCCGGCCTCAGCCTCAATCACGGGCTGCTCAACGCGATCTTCCTGCCGCCGGTGTTGCGGTTCTGCGCGCCGGCGGCTGAGGACAAGTTCGTGCGTTTGCGGGCGGCCATGGGATTGCCGGCCGGCGCCGACGTCGCCGAGGCGATCGAGGCGCTCAATAGCCGCATCGGCATACCCGACAGCCTGGCGCCGCTGGGCATCACCGAGGCCGCCATTCCCGAACTGGTGTCGTACTCGATGATTGACCTCTGCCACCGGACCAACCTGCGCCCGGTTGAGCCCGGCGACTACGAGAAGATGTTCATTCAGCTCATCGCCGCCTGAGGAGGACAGAATGCCGGCGCACCCTAATTCGCTCGCGATGATGGTCGATCTCCGTGACGGCTACCATCCGGGCCGCGGAATCATCGCGGTCGCCGGCGAACACTCGACTGCGGCGGCTATCAGCCTGATGGCCCGCCACGCCCGTGGGCTGATCAGCCTTGCGATGCTGCCGGACAAAGCCATACGCCTGGGTCTGCGGCCGATGGCCCGTAGCCTCATTTCCGGGGACGCCTGCGAATACCTGAGCTCGTTCGAGGCCAAGGCCTGCACGGAAACCGGCATATCCGCCGCGGAGCGGGCGCTGACTGCAAAGGTGGCGAGCGCAGGCGAGGCGTCTGCCGAGGCGATCGTCACGCCGGGGCACATGATCCCGCTGCTTGTCCGCAACCCCGATCGCGCGGGGGCGACGCTGCCGGAAGTGGCCCTCAGCGCATTATTGAGGGAGGGCCGCTTCAACACGCTTTTGTGGTGCGACGTGCTCAACGACGCCGGAGACGTTGCCTCCGCGGCTGAGTGCTGCGGCCTCGCGGCGCGGCTGGGCCTCGACTGCATTGAAATCGCTCCCTGGACTTGCGATGCAGGTATCGGCGACTGCCGCGTGGCCGCCTGACCATGCTCACCGTCGAGCAGGCGAGCGCTTGGCTACAGGAGCGGCGGGGCAGCTTCCCCCCAGACCTCACCGCGATGCGCCGCGGGCTCGACGCTGCCGGCGCGGCGCCGACGGCCGCCGGCGTGGCGTTCCGTGCGATCGACGCGAATGGAGTCTCCGCGGAACTGCACGAGCCCGCTGACGACAGCGCGGGGACGGGGGCCTTGCTGTATTTGCACGGTGGCGGCTTTGTTGCGGGCTGCCCCACATCGCACCGGCCGCTGGCCAGCCGCATCGCTGCGCAGAGCGGGCGTCTCTTGCTGCTCCCCGACTACCGGCTGGCCCCTGAGGTGCGCTACCCCGCGTCGCTCGAGGACGCTGCGGCCGCTTGGGCCTTCCTGATCGATCAGGGCACTTCGCCTCGGAAAATGGCCGTGATCGGCGACTCGGCGGGTGGGGGGCTGGCGGTCGCGCTGGTTCAGCGCCTGCTCGAGCGCAACGAGGCCACGCCTGCCGCGCTTGTCCTCCTGAGCCCCTGGCTCGACGTCTCAGTATCGGGCCGGCGCGCGAAGGAGCTCGAGGCGCGCGATCCGACGATCACGATTCCCTTGCTGCGCTGGCTTGGCGAGCGGATGCAGAGCGAAGCGGCGGCATCGCGCTTCGCTCCTCTCGAGCATGCGTTCGCCGGATTTCCCCCGACTTTGATCCAGGTCGGGTCCGACGAGGTGCTGCTGGAGGACTCGGAGCGGCTGGCGAGCAAACTGCGCGCCGCCGGCTGCGCCGTGGACCTGGAGGTCGCGGCGGGGCTGTTCCACGTCTATCAAGCCTTCGCGCCCCGGCTTGCCGAAGCCGATGCCGCGATTGAGCGCATCGGCGCCTTCCTGACGCTGACTCTCGCATGACCGGTGAGCTCCGGACCGCTTACCTCGTCGTCGAGGACATGGACGCCGCGGTCGCGTTTTACACGACGCTGCTTGGAGCTGAGCCTTCGCTGCGTGATGGGGGCCGCTGGGCCGAGTTCCGTACGGGCGGGTGCCGCCTTGCCTTGAGCTCTGTTGAAGAGGCCGCGACTCCGGATACCCGGGTGGCGCTGGTCTTCGACATCGCGACCCTCGAGCCGGCGATCGCGCTCCTCGAAGAGGCGGGCGCGGTGCTGCTTTCGACTCGTGACATGGGATCGCACGGCCGGACCGCGGCGCTGCGCGACCCGGCCGGCCATACCTTTCAGCTCTACGCGCGGAACTAAGCGTTGCCGGCGATCAGGTGTGCGATCCCGCCTTGGAAGACCTCGCGCGCGCGCTCGCCGCTGTATTCGTCCTGGAAGATCGCGCTATATTTCATGCCGGCTTCGAGGCTTTGCGCCACCTCCGCAGCAACCGAGGGCGATACGCCCTCGGCGCAGCCGACCCGCTCGAAATAACGCTGGAGGATAGTCCGGATCTCGCGATCGTAGCGCGCCTTGATCTCGCGCAACACCGGGTCGTGCACCGCGATCCCGAAGATTTCGACCATGACGCTCAGCCGCTGGCGGGTGATCCAGGGGTTGGAGATGAAGTAGTCGACGAACTCCTGGAACCACCGCTCCGGATCGTCCTCAGGAATCCGCCGGATGCCTTCGAGAATCGCCTCGCAAGCTTGCCTGAAGTACTCTTCGAGCACGGCTTCCTTCCCGCCGAAATAGTAGCGAATGTGACTTGGCGACATTCCCGCGGCCATCGAGATGTCCGTCAGGGAGGTCTTGGAGTACCCCTGCTGCTTGATACATTTGTAAAGCGCTCGCAGGATCGTCGTCCTCCGATCCCCCTGCTGCACCTCCCGCAGCTTCGGCTTCTTCGCGGCAAGCGGTGCTCTTGGCATGCTGTTCCTTACTTCCACGGCAGGACGTCGGCCGCGACCCCTTACACCTTCAGGCCTCTGCTCTAAAGCACTTGACTCCAAGTTTGCAACTTATACAAACAGCAAAATACCGCACGACGGACCGGGAAGGGAGATGCCGCCATGAAGTTCGGCTTGTTCTACGAGCACCAGCTGCCGCGGCCCTGGCACGAGCGCAGCGAGTACGACCTCTTGCAGAACTCGCTGGCGCAGCTCGAAATGGCCGACCAGCTCGGGTACGATTACGCCTGGGAAGTCGAGCACCATTTCACCGAGGAGTATTCCCACTCCTCTGCGCCCGAAGTGTTCCTGGCGGCCGCCAGCCAGCGCACCAAGCGCATCCGGCTGGGTCACGGCGTCATCCAGCTCCCCACCAACCACATCAGCCGCGTCGCCGAACGCGTTTCGACCCTCGACCTGCTGAGCCACGGCCGCGTCGAGCTCGGCACCGGAGAGGGATCGACCACTACCGAGATCCATCCCTTCCACATCCGCTACCGCGACAAGCGCGAGATCTGGGAAGAGGCGATCAAGGCGCTGATCCCGATGTTCACACAGCAAGGTTGCGAGTTCGACGGCGAGTACATCAAATTCCCGCTGCGCAACGTGCTGCCCAAGCCGTACCAGAAGCCGCACCCGCCGCTGTGGGTCGCCTGCTCGAACCTCAAGACGATCGAGATGGCGGGTCGCCGCGGCATGGGCGCGCTCGGCTTCCAGTTCGTCTCGCCCGAGGCGGCGACGGCTTGGGTAAACTGCTATTACAACAACTTCATCAAGCGCCCGGAACGGCTCGCGGATTATCAGCCGAACCCCAACATCGCGATGGTCTGCGGGTTCATGTGCGCCGAGACCGACGAGGAGGCGATGGAGAAGGCGGCCGGCTGGACGTTCTTCATCTTCTGCCTGCAGTACCTGTCCAAACACGGCTACTCGGAGCCGGGCAAGCTCAACATGTGGGACGAGTACCAGGAGTGGCGCAAGACGCCGAAGGCCGTCGAGGCGCTGGGTACCGGGCTCATCGGCTCACCCGCGACCATCCGCGACAAGCTGCGGGCCTACGAGAAGACCGGTGTCGACCAGGTCATCCTGCTCAACCAGGCGGGGAAGACCACCCACGAGGACATCTGCGCCAGTCTCGAGCTGTTCGCCCGCGACGTCATGCCGGAGTTCCACGAGCGCGAGCCCGAACACGCCGAGTGGAAGGCCAAGGTGCTGGCCCGCGAAATCGAGCTCGAGGAGATCGACACCGACCCGTTCGGCAAGTTCCTTGGCCAGCCCGACGAGCACCTGGCCGCCAGCGTGGGTGCGACCGAGCTGAAGCGCCGGCTCGAGGCGGGAGAGCCCGCCAAGCGCCAGGGCGAGGCCGCCTACTGAAATCTGCCCAGCGAGCACTCCACGAGAGGGTGCCATCGACAGCGCGGCTTGGCCGCACCTGGAGGAGAGAGACATGAAATCGAGCTATTGGCTGGCCGCGGCCTCCGCGCTGGCCCCGATCAGCGGTCCTGCCTTTGCGCAGGCACCCGCCCCCAATACCGAGCCCGCGGACGCGGCGGACGACACCTCACAGCCGGACGACGGCAAGATCGGCGACATCATCGTCACCGCGGAGCGGCGCGAATCGTCGCTCCAGCGCACTCCGCTCGCGATCTCGGCGTTCGGCGAGGAGTTCCTGGAGAAGAGCAACATCCGCGACGTCCAGGATGTTGCCCAGTATGCCCCTGGCCTCAGCTACAACAAGGTGTCGAACTTCGTTCAGCTCAACATCCGCGGGATCGGGCTCGAACAGATCAACCTCGGCGGCGAGCCGGGCGTCGCGCTCCACATCGACGGCGTTTACGTCGCGAGGCCATTTGTCGGGGACGCGATCTTCTCCGACCTTGCCCGCGTCGAGGTCCTCCGCGGCCCCCAAGGGACGCTCTATGGCCGCAACGCCACCGGCGGCTCGGTCAACCTGATCGCCAACCAGCCCACGCGCAGCCTCGAAGGGCAGGTCGCCTTCACCTATGGCAACTACGATCGCAAGCGCGGGCAGTTCGTGATCAGCGGACCGCTCGACGGCGAGGGGCGCCTGCGCGGCCGTTTGAGCGCGGTCGCCGACCAACGCGATGGGTTCCTGAAGAACCTCGTCAACAGCGACCGGGTCGACGACAGTAAGACCCGCTCGGCCCGCGCCCAGCTAGCCTATGACTTCACCGACAAAGCGACGCTTACGCTCAGCGGCGACTATATGCGCGAGAGCGACGATGGCCCGGCGTTTCAGCCCGGCTCGATCCCGGGGACCGCGGCGGCGCTCGGCGGCCGGCTGGACCCCAGCCCGCGCCGCTTCTACGCGGACGGTCCCTTCGACCAGAAGATCCGCGCCTGGGGCACCAGCGCGCGCCTCGAGATCGACGGGGACGCCATCAAGGTGATGTCGCTGACCGGGTACCGCAACAACCACTTTCGGCTGCAGAGTGACCTGGACGGAACCGACTTTTTCCTGATCAACCAGGACCTGCGCGAGACCGGCAAGCAGTTCAGCCAAGAGCTTCAGTTCAGCTCGGCCTACGATAGCCCGCTGCAGTGGATCGGCGGCCTCTATTATTTCCAGGAGAATGGCACGCTCAATTACGCATTCCCGATCCCCATTCTCAAGACCACGATCAGCTTTGACGCCGTCCAGAAGACCCGCGCCATGGCGGCGTTCGGACAGGCGGCCTACCAGATCACCGATCAGCTCAAGGCGACGGTGGGCCTGCGCTATTCGGTCGACAACAAGCGGGGTTCGACGATCCAGAACCTCTTCGGCGCCCGTTCGGTGCGGGTGCGCGATAGCTGGTCGGCGCTGACCCCGCGCTTCGTCCTGGAATACCAAGCCAACCCCAACACGATGATCTATGCCTCGGCCGCGCGCGGCTTCAAGGCGGGCGGGCTCAACACCGCCAGCCTCCAAGCCAACGCCTACGATCCGGAATACGTCTGGAACTACGAGCTCGGCTTGAAGAGCCGCTTCCTCGATGACCGGCTGCAGACCAACATCGCAGCGTTCTACTATACCTACACTGATCTGCAGGTGAACCAGTTCGCCGTTGGCCAGACCTTCATCGCCAACGCCGCCTCGGCCAAGGGCAAGGGCATCGAGGCCGAGATCACCGCCCGCCCGATCGACAACTTCACGATCAACGCCTCGCTCGCCTACCTCGACGCGACCTTCAAGGACTTCGTCACGCGCGACAGCTTCCGCCCCGCGCTGGGCGACATCGACCTCAGCGGCAACCAGCTGCCGCGCTCGCCGAAGTTCACGGGCAGCGTCGCCGCGCAGTACGACATCCCACTGGCGAGCGGCGCCGAGATCGGGCTTCGCGGCGAGTACTCGCACCGCTCGAAGCTCTATTTCACTCCGTTCAACACCGACTACGCGCGCGGCGGTCAGTTCGACCTGATCAACGCGCGGCTCTCCTACAGTGCGCCGGGCGATCGGTGGGAGGCCGCGATTTTCGGCCGCAACCTGACCAATGAGACCTACGAGCAGACGATCACCGTCTCCGGGATCAATAACGGGACCATTGTGCTGTACGGGCCGCCGCGGACCTACGGTGCTGAGATCCGGTACCGCTTCTGATGGCCACGGGAGCCAATCGGGCCCAGGACAAACTGACGCCCCGCCTCGCGCAGCCCCGTGTCCCACCGCTCGAGCCCCACCAGTGGGACCCGGCGGTCGGCGAGCTGTTGACGCGGGGCCGCCCTCCAGAGTTCGGGGATGGCGACCAGCCGGTGTTCAACGTCTTCAAGACGCTGGCGCACTACCCGGCGGCGATGCGGCGGCTGGCGCCCTGGGGCAACCACGTGCTGTTCAAGTCGTCGCTGCCGCCGCGCGAGCGCGAGATGGTCATCCTGCGCGCCGGGTGGCTCGCGCGAGCCGAGTACGAGTTCGCGCATCACGTGGAGATCGCGCTCGAGCAGGCTGGGCTGAGCGATGCTGACATCGCGGCGATCAAGACCGGACCGGAAACCCCCGGCCTCTCGCCCGAGGACTCTGACCTGCTGAGGGCAGTCGATGACCTCGTTGCCAACGCTTTCATCTCAGACCCGCTGTGGGGTCGCCTGGCTGAGCGCTTCACCATCCAGCAACTGATGGACCTGATCTTCGCGGTGGGTCACTACACGATGATGTCGATGGTGCTGAACACGCTCGGCGTTCAACTCGAGCGGATGGAGTCAGGTTCTCGGACAAATGCTCGATAACTCGTCGGGCTGAAGCTTGCCGGACTGCTGCGTCCGCTTTGTTAGATTTCCAGTCGAAAAGCAGCCGGGCAGCTTACAGCCCCTCGACAGCCAATCTTTGAGTCGTCGCGAGGCCAGACGCGCGCGCACCTTTCGCGAAATTCCGTCGCTACTCAGCAAATTCATCGGTCGCCGAAATCAAAGCGTTGAGAATTGGGGGCTCGTCGAAGCGATGGCCTGCGGTAACAATTTCCAGACGCGCCCGGGGCCAGACCTGGCACAGATCGTATGCTGTGCGCGGGGGAGTGCAGGCATCGTAGCGGCCTTGGACGACAATGCCGGAGATTTCGCAGAGCCTGCCAGCTTCACGCAGCAGTTGGCCTTCCGTAAGCCACAGCCGATTGACCATGTAGTGGGCCTCGATCCGCGCCAGGGCTACAGCGAACTCTTCTTCGGTATAGCTTTCGACGAGGGCCGCGTCGGGTTCGAGTTGCACGATGCGCGCTTCCCACTCGCTCCAGCGGCGTGCCGCAGCCAGCTGTATTGTCTGATCGGCGGCTGTCAGCCGTCCGTAGTAGCCAGCGCACGGGTCAGCGCGCTCCTCCGGGGTGAGGATTTCGATGAAATTACGCCAAGCTTCGGGAAAGAGCCGGTCCGCGCCGCCGCGATAGATCCAGTCGAGTTCGGCTTGGCGCCCGGTGAAAACGCCACGCAAGACCAGCTCGGTCACGCGCGCCGGATGTGCTTCGGCGTAGGCGAGCGCAAGGGTCGAGCCCCAGGAGCCGCCGAACACGAGCCACTCTTCGACACCCGCGTGGCGGCGCAGGCGCTCGATGTCCTCGACCAGGTCCCAGGTGGTGTTGGCGACCAGGTTGGCATGGGGGGTCGACCGGCCCGCGCCGCGTTGATCGAACAGCAGGAGATCGTAGCGATCCGGATCGAAGAGTCCGCGTGACTCAATCGAGGAACCGGAACCGGGGCCCCCGTGAAGGAACACCGCCGGCTTGCCTCCCGGCGTTCCGCAGCGCTCCCAATAGAGCTCGTGCCCCTGTCCAACCGCGAGCATTCCGCAAGCATAGGGCTCGACCCGATAAAGGCTGCGCGCGCTCATCGTGCGGGCGGAGGAAACGGAGGGAGGCGGTCGGGCAGAAGCCGACCCTGGAGGTGCCGCGTCAGAAATTCGAGGCTGCGCCGCAGGGCGTAGGGCGTATACAGCCCGTCATGCGCGTTGTTGGGCATCCACACCCACTCAATGTTGCGGTTTTGGCGAATAGCTGCGTCCATGAACTGCACGATGCTGCCGGGATACACATTCTCGTCCTGCTCGCCAGCAAAGATCAGCAGCGGTGCCTGGATCCGGTCGAGCTGTGCTGCGCAATCGAATGCCATGAAGTTGGTTGGCATTGCGGCGGGGAAAGGCCGAAGCGTCGCGCCGCCCCCGTAGTCGGGTGGGCCCTCGTAAGCGTGAAGAACGGCTTCGGCTGCCATATTGTGGAAGCCGGTCTGCGGCGCTCCGGCAACGCCAACCTTGAAAAAGTCGGGAAATTCTATCAGCGCTCGCAGCACAGCATAGCCCCCGTAGGACTGGCCGGCGATGCCGACCCGCGACAGATCGAGCGAGGCGTCGCGAGCGGCGACGCCGTGGATGAACGCGATGTGATCCTCAAGTCCCATGGTGGCAAGGAAGCCCTCGGGCGCGCGTGAGAACGCCGCGGAGCGATAGGGCGTGCCGCACCCGTCCACGCACACGACGATAAAACCCAGTTCTGCCAGTGCGGCGGGGGTGGCCGCGGTGCCCACGTAGGTCGCCGCCATAGCATGGTTTCGCGGAGTGCGCGCGACCGCGGGGTTGGCATACTGGACATCGACGACCGGATACGTGCGCGCCGGATCAAAGTTGGACGGGCGGTAAACCAGGCCCCACAGGTCATGACGACCGTCGGCGCTGGGCACCACCATTTCCTCGGGCGGGCGGTAACCGGCGGCGCGTAGCCCCGAGTCGTCGGCATGCTCGAACTCCGCGATCACGGCTCCATCGGACGAGCGTCGGAGGACTGAACGCGTCGGGATCGATACGCTTGAGATGTCGTAAGCATAGCTCGCGAAGTCGGGCGCGACGGTCTCGGTCGGACCTGCACCGTCGAAGACCAGCGCGCTGCCGGTAGGATCGATGATTAAGTGATCGCCTGGCTCGGGAGACATAAGTTCGAGCCCGGCACCATCGAGTCGGGTGCGATAGAGGTAGCGGTCGTACGGGCTGCCGGGTTCGCGGCCCATCGCGGTGAACCACATCAGCCCTCGCGCCTCATCGACGGCGACTATGTCGCGAACAAGCCACGCGCCCTGGGTTATCCGATTGAGCAGATCACCGCTGGCGACGTCGTAGCGGTCAATGTGACCCCAACCGTCATGCTCGGCATACCACAATAGTTCACTCCCTCCGCGGATGAAGCGCGCTACCGGGTCTCCATAGCCGCCGGCCACTAGGGGGTGCCCGGGCGTGGAGCGATCCGTCAGGATGGTGCGGACTTCGCCACTGGCGAGATCGACAGCGAACGCTTCGGCACCGACAAGGCCGGTCAGGCCGGATATGGCGAGTAGCGTCCGCCCGTCGTCGCCCCAGGCGATCTTGAGATCGTCGATCCCGTTGTTGGCGGCGATCATCCGCTCGGTCGGGAAGGGGATCGGGCGCTTTGCACCGGTGGCGACGTCAATCACCCACCAGTCGAGCCTGCCGCCCGGCTCCCCCATCAGCGGCAGCCGAACCTCGTGGAGCTTGGGGCGAAAGCTTCCGTCGCGCGGTGCGTTTTCGAGAAAGTAGTATGGCGCGAGGTGACGCTGATCCAGTCGTGCGCTGACGATGTGGCTGCCATCAGGAGACCACCAGGTCTGAACTGGAGGAATTGGCATTCCCTCACGCTCGCGGACCAGCTTATCCTGGCCATAGCGATCGGACGGCAAGCCATAGCCGAAGTGGAGCTGTCCGTCGCAAGTCAGCGGGCGTTCGATACCGGTGCCGAGGTCGCGCAGCCAGAGGTTCCCGGTGTGCCGGAACACCACCAACCTGCCGTCAGGGGAGGGGATCTCACCGACGGGAGGATCCGGCTCGACCACGCAAGGCTCGCCCGGCGTCCATCGATAGGTTCGCTCGTCCGCGACGACGAGCACTGTTTTGTTTTCGATCACGGCAATGGCAAGCGTGTCGGGCGAAGCGTCCGGCACTCCGGCGCGCCCTAGGGCCTCCGCCAGCGCGCGGTGATCGAAGGCGATCGTCTTGCTTCCGGTGCGCGCATCGACCCGCACATGATCGTGGCCCCGGTCGGTCTCGCGGACGTACCAGAAACTCGCGCCGTCCCGAGTCCAGCGGGGGACTACCCGCGCGTTGCGGATCGCGGTGTCGGGGTGATTGCGCATCAACCGTGCGGCGCGCTCAAGCTCCGGCAAAGTGACAGTTGGTATCTCGAGCGTGCCGCTCGTGCCCTGTTTTTGTACCTTGCCAGAGGCGCCTTTAGCTCGTCGCATACCCCATCTTGCGTCATATGTAATAACACGGCAAGATCGATCCGTGAGATTGATACGCAACTGATGAGTCTTCGAGCGGAGAGTTTCGTGGCTGGTGCCGAGGATGCGCTACAGCCGCGCAGCGCGCGCTTCGATCCTGAGCGGCCGTTCCTATTCGAGGGCCTCGCGCCGCGCTTTGCGACGCGCCGTGTGCGCAGCGTGTTCATCCCGATGCGCGACGGCGTGCGCCTCTCGACCGACTTCCACATTCCGCTGGGCGCGGACCTGCCGTTGCCGGTCGTGCTTGTCCGCACCCCGTACAACAAGAACAACGCTCCCACCGCGATGCCCGCGCTGTTGCCCGAGCAAGGCATCGTCTACGCGATCCAGGACGTGCGCGGGCGTCACGAATCCGAAGGCGAATTCGTCGCCTGTTCGGGCATCGACCGGCTCGACGGCTTAGATACGGTGGAATGGATCGCAAGTCAGACATGGTGCAACGGCCGTGTCGGGACACTCGGCTCGTCCTATACCGGCGAAACCGCCGCCAAGATCGCGGCAATGCGCCATCCCGCGCATCGCTGCGGCGTGATCATGTTCGACGGCAGCTATGGCGGCGGCCAGACGCGCAACGGCGCCTATCTGCAGGGCGGCGTCTCGCTGCTGCGGATGATGTTTGGATGGTACCGCGACTTCGTACCCAAAGTCTCGTTTGCGCCGCCGGCCGGGATCGATCGCGAGGCCTGGTACCAGGCGCGTTGGGCTGACGCCTACGAGACGCAACCGGTCCGCCAACCGCCGGTCGATTACGACAGTCACCTGAAGACCCTGCCGGTCGATACCCTGCTCGACCGCAGCGGGGCGGCGCCGAGCGAGTTCGCGGCGCAGATGCGCGCCTCGGCTGAGCCGTGTTCTCAGTACTTCGCCGACCAAGGTTTCCTCACCGAAGCGGATCGTTTCGCCGCACCGCACCTCTTTGTTACCGGTCCGCTCGAGCGGGGCGGCAGCAGCTTCGACAACTTCCGGCTGTTTCAGGCCAACGCCGACAGCGCCGAGGTCGCCAGACACCAGTATCTCTGGTTCACACCTGCCGCGCACAGCGGCTACGCCGAGTGCGAAGCGGATACGCGTTTCGGTGCGCGGCACTTCGGGGACACCCGGCACCCATACTATCGCGATCTGGTGGGCTGGTTTACGCACTGGCTGCTGGACCACGGAGCCGAGATCGAAGCCTGGCCGCGAGTGCGCTATTTCCTCGCCGGCCGAAACGTCTGGCAGGAGGCGCAATCCTGGCCACCGCACGGGGTAGTTGCTCGCCGGCTTTACTTGGCCGGAGAGGGAGCGCTTGTTTGGGACAAGCCAGTCGCCGAGGCGTCCGTCGAATACCTTTACGATCCCGACGATCCGACCCCGTCCGAGCCCCCCGAGACCCCGGTCGATCTCCTCGGCGGGGGCTACGCCGATCGTTCCGCGATCGAGGTCCGCGACGATGTCATCTCCTTCACCATGCCCCCGCTCGAGGCATCGTTGGCACTGGCCGGAGCAATCGAGCTCGAGCTCTATGTTTCGTCCTCGGCGCCGGACACGGACTTCGTCGCCGTTCTGAGCGAGGTCGACAGCAAAGGCTGCTCGATCAATGTGACTCACGGGGTCGCTCGAATGCGCTACCGTACCGGGCTGGATTGCCCGGAGATGATGAAACCGGGCGAAATTTACCGCGTGACGATCGATCTGTGGCATGCCGCGATCGAGGTTCCGGCAGGCAATGCGCTTCGGCTGTCGCTGAGTTCGAGCTATTTTCCGGTGTTTGACCGCAACCTCAACACCGGCGGCGACAACTTTACGGGCACCGAATGGCGCACCGCGAGAAATGCGGTCCATCTCGGCGGCGCCTGCGCATCGGCCCTGATCCTGCCGGCGTGCGCTGCGTGAGCGATGCGGCCACCTTCGCCCGCACCGCAGTGGTGCGGCTGTCGGCGATCGAATTCTGGGAGCGCTACAGCTACTACACCACCTTCACGCTGCTCGCGCTGTTCGCCTCCGCGCCGGTCGCAAGCGGCGGGTTAGGGTGGAGCGCGCCACAGTCGCTGCGCTTCTTTGGCGTCTACCTACTCGCCGTGCAGGTGACCCCGATCGTCGGGGGTTGGGCGGCGGATCGGGTGATCGGCATGGGGCGGTCGTTGCGTCTTGGCGCCGCGGCGTTGGTGGCCGGCCATAGCCTGCTGGCGGTCGCGGCAACGCTGCCCTGGCTTGTGCTGGGCGACGGCTTCCGGCTGCTCGATCACGTAGCTGGCGCCGGGTTGACGATGGCGACGTTTGATCCGGCGGGGCTTAAGGGCGCGGCTGCGACGCGCTATCTCCTGCTGTCGATGTGCTTCTACCTCGGGGTCGCCGCCATCGCGCTCGGCAATGGTCTGTTCAAGCCGATCCTGACGGTCATCGTCGGGCGTCTGCCCCACCCCGACGCGGCTGCGCGAACCGCTGCCTTCACGACCTTCTTTCTCTACATCAACATCGGTGGGCTGCTTTCGGTTCTGCTCGGGGGCTGGCTGGCGCAGAACTATGGTTGGGCTTGGGCCTTTGCCGGGTCGGCCATGGGAATGGCCATCGCCATCGTCACCGCATTGGCTCTAAATGACAGGTATATCAGCCCCTTTACCGAGCGCGGCGGCATGGCTCACGACGACACGCGAGATCCTAGCGCTGATGACAAACCGTTCGTGATCTCGGTCGCGCTGCTACTGGCGCTGCTCGTGCTCTGCTCGACCTTCTCCTTCCAGTCCTATGGCTTTGTCAGCCTGTTCACCGCTCGGTTCGTGGCGCGCGACGTATCGGGTTTTGTAATACCGCCCGCCTGGTTCACGGCGCTCAACCCGATTACGATCATGATCCTGACGCCGCTGCTGCTGCGCTGGTGGAAGCGGGGCGGACCGGGAAGCAGCTGGTCGACCGTTCAGCATATCGCCGCAGCGTTGCTGCTCATGGCCATAGGCTTCCTCCCGCTGGTTGCCGCCGCTCGAACCACTGCGGAGAAGGGTCTTGCCAGCCCGCTATGGGTAGCGGCGAGCATCATGGCGATCGCGGCGAGCGAGCTGCTTTATTCGCCCGCCGGAATGGCCGCATCGACCCGCCTCGCGCCGGCGCGCTACGCGACGCTGGCGATCGGCTCGCAAGGCGCGGCGATCGGGCTCGGCGCATGGCTGAGCGGTCAGCTGGGCGCAGTCGCGTTCGAAGGCGACAAGGCGTCGGTCATGGGAATGATCGCGCTGGCCACCTCGCTGGCCGGGGGCGCGCTGTTGCTTGGACGGCGGATGTTCGCCCGATTTGACCTCTAGTCGCACAACCCACTTGCCATCTGTTATAACAAAACTACACTAGGCGAATGGTCTCTTCGCCTGCTGCGCATTCCACGCCGAAGCACCTCGCGCGGGCAGTGGCGGACTATCAAGTCCGCGTCGCTGCTGGCGAAGCCCCGCCCGAACGGGTTTTCGTCGAGCTTTCGCGCGAGCGCGGGTTCGTTAATCATGGCCGTACGGGCAGCGGGCATCTCGTGCGTATCGACGAGCCGGCGGACTTCGGAGGCGAGGGCGATGCGGCCGACCCGGCAGAGCTGCTGCTCGCGGCGGTGGGCGCGAGCCTCTCGGTCACGATCACCGCCCATGCGGCGCTGCGCGGGTTGCGTATCGAAGGTCTGGACATGCGGATCTCGGCGTGGATGGACCCAGCCGCATTTTTTGAATTCGGCGGAGAGGCGCGGGGCGGCATTCGGGATCTGCGTATCGGTTTGCGGATGCGTTCGTCGGAACCCGCAAACGTTCTCGGCAAGCTTGTAGACCAAGCCGCAGGCGCATCGCCAGTGGTTACCTCGCTTGCGATCGCGCCCGCCATCGAACTCGAGTTGGAGCCGACCGCGTGAAGTCGAACGGCGCGCCGTTGCTCTGGGACATGGTGCTGCCGCTAGCTCCCGCGGTGGGCAACGACTGGGCGCTTGTCGAGCGGTTCCGCCGCGCCGGTCACAGCTTCGTCTCGCTCACCATTGCCGGTGACGATTGCGGGCTGGGAGAAGCCATTCACCGTCTCGCCCAGGCGCGGAGGGCAATCGCCGAGCGAAGCGACAGCTTGCGCCTTGCGACATCGCTCAGCGAGATCGAAGCGGCGCGAGCCGAGGATCGACTTGCGGTGGGATTGCATCTGGAAGGAACTGAATGCCTCGAGCGTGATCTGGACGTGCTCGACGCGATGTATGCGCTGGGTGTTCGTCATGCGATCCTCGCCTTCAACCAGAACAATTCGGCCGCTGGGGGGTGCGCCGATCTCGTCGACCCCGGACTCAGCCGGTTCGGGCGCCGCGTCGTCGATCGCATGGGCGACCTTGGCATGCTGCTCGACGGTAGCCATACCGGCGAGCGGTCGTCGCTCGAGGCGATCGAGCGGATCGGGCAGCCCGTCGTCTTCACCCATTCCAACGCGCGGGCACTCTACGACCACTATCGCAACGTTTCTGACCAACAGGCGCGCGCCTGCGCGGCCTCGGGCGGGTTGGTCGGGATTTCCGGTTCCACCGCCTACCTTGGCGATTGGGATGATCTTGCCGCGGGCGTGTTCGCGCACATTGATCACTTCGTGCAGGCGATCGGCCCCGATCATGTCGGTCTTGGCACCGACTATGTCGCCGACTCCGAGAAGGTCTTGCGGATTTTCGCCGAGCGCCCCGACGAGTGGCCCCCGGCCGCCACTGGCGGTTACGACACAATTGCCTACCTGCCACCCGAGGACGTCTGGGACGTGGTCGAAAAGATGACGAGCGCGGGGTATGGCGATGCCGCGATCGCCGGCATTCTTGGCGGCAACTACATGCGGATCGCGCGAGCGGTGTGGAAATGATCCGCGCGGCCTAGCGCGACTTCGTTCACTCGTTATAACAGTGACGACATCACGCGAAAGAGCAGTCGGCATGGCATCCAATAAGGGGGGCATCGCTCAGCTGGCCCCGGTCAACACCGACAACGTCCACCAGCGCGTCTACATGCAGATGCGCCAGGCCATCATGTCGGGCAAGTTCCGTCCCGGCGAGACGCTGACCCTGCGGCCGCTGGCGGCGGCGCTTGGCACCAGCGTCATCCCCGCGCGCGATGCAGTGCTGCGTCTGGTGACTGAACGCGCTTTGGAAAATCACCGCCGCAGCGTGCGCGTCCCGCTGCTCGCACTCGAAGAGCTGCGCGATGTCGAGCGCTACCGCATACTCCTTGAAAGCGAAGCGGCGGCGCTGGCCGCCGCGCGCGCCAGCGACGACGATCTGCTGGCGATCGAGCAGGCCTCCGCGCGCGCCGAAAAGGCTTATCGAAGCAACAAGATCGAGCGCTTCCTCGTCGCCAACCAAGAGTTCCATTTCGCAGTCTATGCCGCTGCGCACAGCGATCTACTCCAGTCGATCATCGAGAAATTGTGGCTGCAGGTGGGTCCCCATCTTGGCGCGCTGGTCGATTCGATGCGCGAGTCGGACTTGTCGGAGATCGTGGACCTTGCGCATCATCAAGAGCTGGTCCGCGCGTTGAAAGCCCGCGACGCCGACGGTGCGCGCGCCGCTCTCGCCGCCGATCTCGAGGACTCGACCGACGTCTACCGGCCTTATCGCGACGGCGACGTCGCCGTCCACGGCTGAACGCTATGGGTCGGGTCTGCGATGTCGCGGTGATCGGGCTTGGCGCGGTGGGATCCTCGGCGCTTTACCAGTTGGCCAAGCGTGGAATCGAGGCCGTCGGTATCGACCGGTTCGCGCCGCCGCACGATCGTGGCTCGAGCCACGGGGAAAGCCGGATCACGCGCCAGGCGATCGGCGAAGGCGAAGCGTATGTGCCGCTGGTCCTGCGCTCGAACGCGATTTGGGAGGAGCTCGAGAGCGTCACCGGCGAAAGGTTGCTCGAGCGCTGCGGCTTCCTGTTCATGACCCGCGACGATGCCGGCACCAGCCATCATGGCCACGCCGGTTTCCTGCGGCGGACCCGCGATGCCGCCGAGCGCTTCAAGATTGACCATGAGGTCCTCGACGCGGCGGAGATCGGGGCGCGCTTCCCCCAGTTCATCGGCCTCGCGGGAGACGAGACCGGTTATTACGAGCCGGGTGGCGGGTACCTCCGCCCAGAACGCTGCATCGCGGCGTCGTTGTCCGAAGCGCGACGAGCAGGCGCGAGGATTGTAACCGGAATGCGGGTCTGTGCGATCGAGCGCGGCGCGGACCAGGTGCGCATACGCACCGAGCGCGAGGAGGTCGTCGCGCGTCATGCGATCGTCGCGACCGGACCGTGGCTGCCGCAACTCGCCAAGCCGGAAATCGGACGCCATGTCGCGATCCGTCGTCAGGTTCTCCACTGGTTTCCGGTGCACGACATTTCGGCCTACCGGGCCGGGCTCACGCCGAGTTTCATCTGGACCCACGGTCTCGACAGCGCGGAGCAGTTTTATGGCTTCCCGCCAATCGACGGCCTCGTGAAAGTGGCGCGCGAGGATGACGCTGGCGACTTCGACATCGAGCAGGCATCGCGCGAGGCGGATTTCGACGAGGGTCCGGCGATGGCGGCGCGCCACGTAACCCGGCATCTTGCGGGCCTCGCAGCCCTGCCATCCAAGTCCGCGGTATGTCCTTACGCGGTCACCCCCGATACCGATTTCCTGATCAGCAGCGAGGAGGGCGCGACGGTGGTCTCGGCCTGCTCGGGCCATGGGTTCAAGCACGCCGCGGCGGTCGGCGAGGCCGCCGCCGCGCTCTCGATTGGCGAACTTTCGTCGCTTGACCTTCCGCAATTCGGTCCAGGCCGCTTCAATACTTGAGACCAGTGTCGCACAACACCGTTGCCACCACCGCATCGCGACGGAGGCGGCCGGATTCGAGCAGACGAACAGCCGCGCAAACGTTCGCCGCCGCCGAGAAGCCAACGTAGAACCCTTCCTCGGCGGCCAGGCGATGGCGCCAGTCGCTCGCCTCGGTGTCGCTAACCTCCATGCTTTCGTCCATCAGCGGTGCATCCCAGTGCGGGGGCACAGCCCCATAGCCGGTGCCCTGGAGGATGTGGCCGGGTTTACTGACCCGGCCTCCCCCGAGCGGCGCCGAGCCCTGCGGCTCCACCGCAACGCACCAGGTGGCGGCCGACGCCGCTTTCAGCGCCCGCGCCACCCCCATGAAGGTGGCCCCGGTGCCCACCGCCGCCGCCCAGCCGTCAATCGGGCATCCGGCCTGATCGAGGATCTCGCGACCGGTGCCGAACTGGTGCGCATGAATGGGCTCGGCCGCGTTGAACTGGTCGACATAGAACGCGCCCCGCTCGGCCGCTATCCGCCGCGCAGCCGCAGCGGCAGCCGCGATGTCGGCACCCGTTACGCGGCCCGGAACACCATCGACCTGGCTTATGAGCACGACCTCGGCCCCCAGTCCTTCAAGCATCCGCGCGCGCGCTTCGCTGTTGCCGGCCGACATCGTGACCACCAGCGGATGACCGAGCGCGGCGCAGGCCACCGCCAGCCCAGCCCCCATGTTGCCGCTGGTCATCTCGACCACGGTCCGGCCCGGCGGCAGGCGGCCATCGCTGCGCGCCGCCTCCACGATCGCAAGCGCCGCGCGATCCTTGACGCTGCCACCAGGCTGCATGAACTCGGCCTTGGCCACGATGCGGCCGGACCCGCGGTGAATGCGATCGAGCGCGACCAGCGGAGTCCGACCGATGAGCGCCGTGGCCGAGGCGGCGATCATGGCGTGGTCCGTGGACGCAGCGGGGTCACCGGCGTCAAACGGTCAAAATACAGCAGCCCGTCGAAGGCCCGCGCCGGGGCAAAGTCGTCGAGCCGGGTGTCACCCTGCGAGGCCGATTGTACCTTGCGCCACCAACCAGATGGCCGACCCTGGCGGAGGCTGAGCAGACTCGGCGAGCGACGGGCAGCGGCGAAGGCGCGATCGAGGCTGCCCGATGCATCGTCGCTTGCCTCGCGGCCGCGGCTCGAGACCGTGGCGATGGTCCGATATTTGCCGCCCAGCGCACGGCGCAAGGCGATCCCGGTAAGGATCGGCTGGCGCGCGAAGTTGCGCATCACGCTGCCGATCATCGGAGCCTTGGTGACATGACCGTTGGCTTGAAACAGGAGCACGCGCCCGCGCGGCCCCTCGCGTCGCAGCGCCCACAAGACGTGATCGGCCATCGCCTGGTCCCTGACTTCGATGACCTGGATCAGCTTGCCGAGATCACTGCCATCGACGTTCCAGATGCGGAACAGCTCGGGCAAACGCGCCGCATCGTAGGCCTCGCGCTGCGCCCAGGCAAAGTCGTCGGCGCCGCTTCGCCGGATCATCTCCGAACGGTGCGTCACGAACATCGCTTGGATGGTAGCCAGCGTGCGGTCGAGCAAGGTCCGGTCTTCGGCCGCATAGCCTTGATAATCGTTCTCTGTGAAGCGGTCGGCAAAACGCATGAGCTCGATGCGAGCGGGGGCCGAGGCTCGCGGGATTGTGCGCTCGAGATAGCGTGCGACGTGGTCGAGCACCACCGAGCGCCGCCTGACTCCGGGCGGTGCCGACTGGATCGTCGAGCGGTCGATCCCATAGAGCCGCACCGGACGCCCGGAGTGCTGTGCGTTCCACGCCCGCAGCCATGTGATCAGCTCGAGGTTTTCGCGCAAGTTGCCAAAGCCGTGCGTAAGCCCGGTGTCGAGCAGCGCCGCCGGATCACCTGGCCCGCCGAGCACGTAGTCATAGAGCTGGCGCGACTCGGCGAAGCCGCTCTCGAGCGCGACAGCGGTCAGTTCGCGGCGCTCGACGAGGTAGCGGATCAGGCGATTGCGGTAGGCCAGCGGCTCGCGGTTGCCATGGTTGCTTTCGCCCAGGCCGATCACTCGCGCACCGGAGGTGATGCTATCGATTGCCGCCGCCTCGGGGCCTGCGGGCAAATGCTGCTTCACGTCAATTGGCGCGGCGTTGGCTGCGAGCCATTCGACGATGGCTTGCGGCGGAGGAAGTGATGGCGGCGCGTTCGGTTCGACGACCTGCGCTTGTGCCGATGCGCAGACCAAGCAAGCCACGATGACCCCCATCCAGATGTTTTTGCGCACGTACCTCTCCCACTCTTGCTGCAACGCTGCCACCCCATCCGGAGCCGCACAAGCACTTTGCCACTTGTTATAACGAAAAACATGACTAAGCTGTGCCGAAACGCCAGCGGGCCGTCGCGACCGGCGTGGCGCAGTGTGGGAGGCCGAGCATGCGTGGCGCGAAGATACTTCTGTTGACCGGAGCAGCTCTGTGTGCGGGCTTGCCCACCATGGCGCTGGCCCAAGCCGAACAGCCCGCCGGCGATGACGATGCGCAACCGGGCGAGATAATCGTCACCGCCAACAAGTACGAAGAGCGCATCCAGGACGTCGCGCTGAGCATCTCCGCGGTCGCAGGCGACGAGCTCGAGCGCCAACAGGTGCAGGACATCCAGGATCTTGCCCGTACCGTTCCCGGGATCAGCTTCATCCGGGCCGGGAGCATCGCCGGCGCCGGCAACCAGATCATCATCCGCGGCCTCAACACCGGCAGCGGCGCGGCGACCGTCGCCAGCGTGGTGGATGAGGCGCCGCTCAGCTTCTCGGTCGGCAACGCAAGCTTCGCCACCGATTTCGAGCCGTGGGACCTCGATCGGGTGGAAGTGCTGCGCGGACCGCAGGGTTCGCTTTACGGGGCGACCGCGCAGGGCGGCTTGATCAAGTATGTGACCCAAGCGCCGAACCCCGCGCGTCTCGCCGCCGGGTTCGATTTTGGTATGTTCGACATCGCCCACGGCGATATGGGCGCGGTGGGACGCGGCTATGTCAACGTGCCCGTTGCCTCCGACGTCGCGGCGCTGCGCGTTTCGGGCTACTATCAGTACGCCCCTGGCTGGATCGACAACCAGCTCGGCCGCCGCCAGGACGCTAACGGCTTCACCCGTTATGGCGGCCGTGCCTCGCTGCTGGTAACGCCTGCCGACAATCTCAGCATCCGCCTGACCGCGATTTACCAGGACCTCAAGACCGATGGCTTCGACGCGATCGAGGTCAATGGCCTGACGCAGCCCAGCAATCAGTTCGCGCCGCTCAAGGGCTACAACCTCGACACCTTCCTACCCCAGCCCGGGCGGGTCAAAGCGCAGCTCTACATCGGCAACCTGACATACGACTTCGGCGGTGTCGGGATTCAGTCGATCACCAGCTACGGCAAGCTCGACAACTTCCGCACCAATGACGTGCCGCTCTACGGCCAGGTGTTCGGCGGGCTGCTGTTTGGACGGCCAAATACCACGCTGTTTTACATAATCGATACCGACCTGAGCAAGATCAGCCAGGAATTCCGGCTCTACTCCACCAGGAACGCCAAGGAAGAGGGCGGCCTGCAGTGGCAACTGGGTGGCTTCTACACCCGCGAGAAAACCGATGCGCTCACCAACTATTACACCAAGGACGCGGTCACCGGCGCGAATGTAGCGACACCCTTCGGCGGCGCCAGCGGTGCGCTGGTGCTCCAGGCCAACCAATTCTCGCGGTATCGCGAGATCGCCGGCTATGCCGACCTGACCTATTTCTTCTCGCCGCGCTTCGACATAGAAGCTGGCGCCCGTGTGTTCGAAAACAAACAGCACCAGGACGGAATTCAAGGCGGGCCGTTCCTCGGTGTTCCCCTCGGCCAGATCGTCCCTCGCCTGAAGTCGGGCGAGACCAGTTGGACTTTCTCGGTCGCGCCACGCTTCCACTTCAGCCAGGACGCGATGATCTATGGACGTGTCGCCTCAGGTTACCGCCCCGGCGGCCCGCAGTCGTTCATTCCCAACGCACCAGCAGGTCTTCCTAGCCAGTTCGACTCCGACAAGACCATCAGCTACGAGCTGGGCCTCAAGGGGACATTCCTCGACCGACTCCTGTCGGTCGATATCGCTGCGTTCTACATCGACTGGCGCGACGTTCAGATCACGGTCGCTTTTCCGAGCGGGGGCGTCGCTTACAACGTCACCGGCAATGTCGGTCGTGCCGTCAGTAAGGGTCTCGAATGGACCTTCTCGCTGCGGCCAGTGCGCGGGCTCAATCTGACGGCACTGGGTAGCTATACCGACGCCAAGTTCTCCCGCGACGCGCCAGGCATCGGCGCCGCGGACGGTGACCGGCTGCCCTACGTGCCCAAGCTCAACACCACGGTCTCGGCCACTTACGAATTCGATCTTTCGGACGACATGACGGCTAGCGTCAACGGCAGCTGGAGTCATGTCAGCAGCCAGTTTAACAGCTACGCCCTGACGCCAACGATCAGCCATCTGCCGTTTCCGGGCTACGACACCTTTGCCGCACAGATCGGCGTAAAGAGCGGGCCGTTCGGAGTTATGCTGTACGGTAAGAACCTTACCGACAAGCGCGGCATCACCTTCTACTATGCCGGCCAGTCGGCGCTGGGCGGAACCATCCCCGCCCAAACCGGGCTGATCCGCCCGCGTGAGATCGGCATCAAGTTTACCGGCAACTTTTGAGGTCCCGCAGCGATGGGGGTTAGGCGAGCGCTTCTGGTTCTGGGGGCGGCGCTCGCCGCCGCGCCGCTGGCCGCGCAAACGTTTGGGTACCCGCTTACGCGCCGCGTGGCGGTGGTTGACGACCATTTCGAGCGCAAGGTCGCCGACCCGTACCGCTGGCTCGAGGCCGACCCCCGCAAGGACGCTTCAGTCGCGGCGTGGGTCGCCGAGCAAAATGCGTTTACGCGGCGCTATTTGGACGGATTGCCCAACCGCGATATCGTGCGTCGCGCAATTGTTCGAGCATGGGATTTCGAGAAGCGGTCACCATCGCGGGTGCGAGGGAACCGCAGCTTCTACGAGCGCAATAGCGGCCTCCAGAACCAAAACGTGATTGTTATGCGCGATGGGCGCGGCGAGCGTGTGCTGGTCGATCCGAACGCGCTCTCGGCCAACGGCAGCGCGGTTGTCCACGACTGGAAACCATCACCCGACGGCACCAAACTGCTCTTCGCCGTACAGGCGAACGGCGGGGACCGACGTCGCCTCCATGTAATCGACATAGCCAGCGGCCTCGACAGCGAGCTGCCGCTCGACGGCATCCGCACCCCCGCCTTCGACTGGTCAGCTGATGGTAGAACGATCTTCTACACGCGTTATCCAACGACGGCCGGCGACATGGCTGCCCCAGCTAACTCTTCGATTTACGCGCATCGCCTTGGAACACCGCAGAGCGAGGACGCGCGCCTGTTCGACGACCCAAGTGGCGGCGAACTCATTCTCTGGCCTCGGCCGACTGACGGCCGATGGCTAATCATCGAATTCGGCACAACCGATGGATCGCGTAGCGACGTTTCTGCGATCGATCTCGACGATCGCGGTGCCCGACCGGTCCCGCTCGTCACCGGCCTGAAGGCGAGCTGGCGCTACATTGGCTCGCGGAACGGACGCGTGTACTTCGTGACCAGCGAAGGTGCGCCCCGAGGGCGTGTCGTCGCGCTCGATCCCGCCGGCGGCTCCAAGCAGGTTCCTGTCACCGTCGCGCCAAGCGGCCCTGGCAGCATCCAGCAAGCCGTGCTGGCCAGCGAGGAGGTCATTGTCCGCTCGCTTGAAGGACTCCGCTCTCACCTCCATCGCTACGGGCTCGACGTTAGCGACCGCGGCGAGATCGCGTTGCCGCCGTTGACTGTGGTCTCGGCGCTCGAAGGCCGCGCCGGCCAACCGGCCATCTTCTACAGCCTATCGTCGCTTATCATGCCGCCCACGCTCTATCGCTTTGATTTGGCGAGCAAGGCTTCGACTGTCGTGGCGCGGCCCAAGGCAGACTGGAACCCGGGCAACTTCGTCTTGCGGCAAGTCCAGGCCAAGTCGTCCGATGGCACGATGATCCCGGTCACGCTTGCTTATCGCAAGGACGCCGGGAAGCGCCCGGCCCCGACAATGCTGATGGTCTATGGCGGCTGGGGGCTCAGCGTCGACGTCGCCTTCACCGAGACCCGGTTCGCGTGGATGCAGCTCGGCGGCACTTTCGCGATCGCGCATATCCGCGGTGGCGGTGAGTTGGGCGAGGAATGGCATCGCGCCGCGATCAAGGAGGGCCACCTCAAGGGCATCGAGGACTACGCCGCTGCCGCACGTTTGCTCCAGGCGACTGGTGTGACGACGCCTGCCCAGACAATCGCCTACGGCTCATCGAACGGTGGGATGATGGCCGCCGCCACGATCAACTCCTATCCCGAGCTGTTCGGCGCAGCTATCCCCCGCGTGCCAGTGACCGACCTTGTACGCTTTACGCAGTTCACCTCGGGCCGCACGTGGATTCCGGAAATGGGCGACCCCGCCGATGCCCGAGAACTCACCGGGCTGCTGCGCTGGTCGCCCCTGCACAACATCGCGGCGGGCCGGCGCTATCCCGCGGTCCTGGTCAACACGGCGCTTGGCGATGACCGGGTCGTGCCCATGCACAGCTTCAAGTACGTTGCGGCGCTGCAGGCCGCCGACCTCGGTCCGCGACCCAGGCTGCTGCGCATCGAGCAGGACGCCGGTCACGGCGAGGGCAAGGCGGTAGGGCAGCTGGTCGACGAGTTTACCGATCTGTGGTCGTTCGCCGCCGTGCAGACCGGGCTGAAGCCCCGCCCGTACACGCGCTGACAATGGGGGCGGGCGGTCCGCTGCGGCTGTCGCTCGCCACCGCGCGCTGGGAATTCCGTGAACCATTCGTGATCTCGCGGGCGACGATAACCACGTGCGACACGATCGAGGTCGCGGTGAGCGACACTAGCGGACTCACCGGCCGCGGCGGTGCCCACGGCGTCCCCTATGCCGGCGAGACGTTGGCGACGATGAGCCGCGATGTCGAGGCCGCGCGAGAAGCGGTGGAAGCCGGCGCGACACGCGAGGATCTTTTGATCCTCATGCCTGCGGGCGGAGCCCGCTCCGCAATCGACGCGGCGCTGTGGGACCTCGAGGCTAAACGCGGCGAGGGCGATCCGTTTGCGCGCAACGGCGTTGCGGCGAACCCTGTCATGAGCGCCCGCACGCTGGGGATTCGCTCACCCGACCAATTCGAGCAGTCCGCCCGAGCCGAACGCGCACACGCGCTCAAGCTGAAGGTGGGAGCGGATGATCCGCTGGCGATGATCGCCGGCGCGCGGCGTGGCGCGCCCGAGGCGAGTCTGATTGTCGATCCGAACCAAAGTTGGTCGCCCGCGCAGCTCAAGCAGCTTGCCCCGCAGTTATCCGATCTCGGCGTGGAACTGATCGAGCAGCCGATCCCGGTCGGTGCGGAAGGCGAGCTCGATGGGTGGGTCTCGCCGATCCCGCTATGTGCCGACGAACTGGTCGACGACATTGCCGACCTCGACAAAGCCGCCGGGCGGTTCGCGGCGATCAATATCAAGCTCGATAAAGCCGGCGGCTTGACGGCGGCGCTGCGCCTGGCCGACGCCGCGCAAGCGCGTGGCTTCGACTTGATGATCGGATGCATGGGTGGTCCATCGCTGGTCATGGCGCCCGGGATGGTGCTCGCCCAGCGCTGTCGCTGGGTCGATCTCGACGCCCCGCTGTTCCAGCTGGCGGACAACCAGCCCGGCTTCACCTTCCAGCGCGGCACCGTCGCGCGTCCACACCTTCCGGATCTTTGGGGATGAACCGATGATGCGTCCTTTTTTGCGCCGGATCGTGCTGGCGGCGTCGCTGGGTCTCGGGCTCGCCGCACCGGCGAGGGCCGAGACGCTCGCCTACGACATCGTCACCAACGGCGTGGTAAATGGCGAAATGACCGCCGACATCCGCGCGGGCGGACGCGTCCATATCGAGAACCGCTATCAGCAGCAGGACAAGGTGCGTGCCTTTGCCGCTGACGTCGTCATTGACCGAGCCGGATTGCCGACGGCCATGACGCGCGCCGGGGAGGCTTTTGCGTTCCAGCCAATCGATGAGGCCTTCGAAGTCGCCGGCGGCCGCGCAACATGGCGCAATCGCATCGAGCGCGGATCGGCCGACGCAGCCGGGCGCTACTATGTGCCGTTTGGGCTAACCTACGGTGGCGGACTGGCACGCGATGGCGCTGCCTACGAACTTGGCCTGCTCGCCTCAGCACTGCTCAGAGCCGGCGAAAGCGGCCTCGACCTGCTGCCCGTCGGTCACGCCTTTGCCCGCGTCGTGCGCGAGGAAAGCTACTCCGATCACGGCGAGACAATGCTTCTGCGCCTCGTTGCGATCAAGGGTACGTCGCTCGATCCCATCTATCTCTGGCTCGACGAGCGCGACCGCTTCTTTGCCGGCGACGGGGTGATCCGTCGCGGATGGCGCGGCCTTGAAACCGCGTTGACTGCCGCTGTGGCAGAGGCCGATGAGAGCGCCGTCGAAAAGTCCGCTGCCGTGGTCGGGCTCAGACGGCCGCCGGTTCCGACGCTGATCCGGGATGTCGCCCTCTTCGATGCCCGGCGCGCGAAGATTCTTACGCATCGTTCGGTTCTGCTTCGGGGAGGCAAGATCGTCCGGATCGCGCCTAGTTCGCGGCTCGCAGTGGCCAAGGGCGTTACCGTGATAGACGGCCGCGGCGCGACGCTGCTTCCCGGGCTATGGGACATGCACGTGCACCTGCGCCCGCGCGATCCGCTCCGCTTCCTGGCGAGCGGCGTCACAACCGTGCGCGATATGGGCAACATTACAGCAGCGATGGTGCGGTTGGAGCGGCGGCTGCGCGAGCGTCGGCTTCCCGGGCCGGCGATCGTCAAGGCAGGATTCATCGACGCGGCCGGCCCGGCTGCCACCTACAACGGTACGCTCGTCTCGAGCGAGGGCGAGGCGCTGGCGGCGGTAGATGCCTACGCCGATGCTGGTTACTCCCAGATCAAGCTGTACAACCAGGTGAAGCCCGAATGGGTGCCCGCAATTGCAATCCGCGCCCACGCTCGCGGAATGCGATTAAGCGGACACGTTCCGTTTGGGGCCACGGTACAACAGATGGTCGCGTCGGGTTACGACGAGGTCCAGCACCTTATCTACCCGCTCCTCAGCCTGGCCGGCCAGCCGGCGAAGACGCCGCTTACCTTTAACGCCGCGCGCGCCGCCCAGACGATCGACCCGGCAAGTGCCCGGGTTGCCGCGTTCGCCCATCTCCTGCACCGCCACCAGGTCGCGCTCGACTTTACCTTGTCGGTCTACGAGCCGCTGCTCCTCGCTCAGGCGGGCAAGCCGCCGCCCGGCAGCGAGCTGCTTTCAGCCGCGTTGCCCGATGCTGCTCGGCGCCAAATGACCGGCGGCGCGCTGCCGACTCCACCCGACCTGACGCTCGCTCAGTTCCAGGGCACTATGGCCAAGGTGCAGGCGCTGATGCGCGTTCTCTATGAGCGTGGCGTTCCCCTAGTGGCGGGGACCGACACGCCGGCGCTTGGCGGCCTCACTTTACCTCGTGAGCTGGAACTCATGGCAGCTGCGGGGTTGCCCCCGGCTGAGGTCCTGCGGATCGCTACCTTTGGCGCGGCGCGCATCATGCGGCGCGACGCCACAACGGGTTTGATTGAATTGGGCAAAGACGCCGACCTGGTTCTCGTTGACGGCGATCCCATTCGCAACATCTCGGATATCCGTCGGGTTCGCTATACGTTCAAGTCAGGGACCCGCTATGCGCCCGACGAGCTGATCCGGGCGTTGGACTAGCGCAATGGCGGACGGTTTGTTGCCGGAATTGGGAGCTTGTCTCGAGGCTCTTGCTGAGCGGTTTGGTGAGGCGCTTCGGACCGGACACGCCATCTGCAACCAGCACGCCTCCGGTGAGGGGCCTGCAGCCTCGCGACCGCCCGACGCGGTTTTGTTCCCGACCAGCGTGCGCGATGTTTCCGATGGGGTTCAAATATGCGCAGCGCATCGAGTGGCGATCATCCCCTATGGTGCCGGCACCTCGCTCGAAGGTCACGTCCACGCCTTGAGGGGCGGTGTGACCTTCGACATGTCGCTTATGGACCGCATCCTCGCCGTCAACGCCTCCGATCTCGATGTTCACGTCGAAGCTGGCGTCACTCGCGAGGCGCTCAACGGACACCTGCGTGATTCCGGCCTGTTCTTTCCGTTGGACCCTGGCGCCAATGCCACGCTTGGCGGGATGGCGGCCACACGAGCCAGCGGGACCAATGCGGTTCGCTATGGGACGATGAAGGATGTCACACTCGGGCTGACCGTCGTCACGCCGCAGGGCGTTGTCATCGAGACCGGTGGCCGCGCTCGGAAATCGAGCATGGGGTATGATCTCACCCGTCTCTATGTCGGCTCCGAAGGGACGCTCGGAGTCATTACTTCGCTTCACCTTCGGCTTTTTGGCATTCCAGAAGTGATTGCCGCAGGCGTCGCTCAGTTTCAGAGCGCAGGGGAGGCAATCCTCGCGGTGATCGCCGTGCTGCAAATGGGTGTGCCAGTCGCTCGGCTTGAGTTTCTTGACGAAGTGCAAATGGGCGCCTGCATTCGTTGGTCGAAGTTGACGGAGCTATTAGCAAAGCCCACCCTGTTCGTGGAATTACACGGCAGCGCCGTTTCGGTGGCGGATCAGCAGGACCAGATACGAGACGTTTTCGCCAGCTCGGATTGCGCAAATATCCAATGGGCTTTGCGCACCGAGGATCGCTCGCGGTTATGGACCGCTCGCCACAATGCTTATTGGGCGGCAAAGTCACTGTGTCCTGGATACGACGCGGTCACTACAGATGCCTGCGTTCCCATTTCGGACCTTGCTGATACCATTGCCGAAGTAAAGACGCTCGCTGCGCATAGCGGCTTCGTGTGCCCGATCGTCGGGCATGTGGGAGATGGCAACTTTCATGTAATGATTCTGCACGACGCGCAGAGCAGGGAAGCGGCCGATAGACTGGGCTGCGACATCGCCCGCGTTGCGATCAGGCGTGGTGGCACTGCGAGTGGAGAGCACGGAGTTGGGTCATGCCGCAAGACTTTACTTCGCGAGGAACATGCGACAGCGGTCCAAACAATGCTGCAGATAAAGTCTCAGCTTGATCCGATGGGGATAATGAATCCAGATAAAATCTTTTAATGATGATTTTAGGGAGCCGGTCTGCCGTCAGAGTATTTGGTGCCGATCGGGGCGCGGATTCTCGGAGTACTGACCTCGCCTCGGGTTGATGTTAGGCGCCGAGTTTGCGGTGCTGCTATCGGCAGTCCGGGCCGCAGAATGGCATCTTGGCGCCAATTTGGGCGCAAGACCGGTCAGGCGGGATACGCCCCAAATGCCGACGCCTCGGTAAGCTTGCTCTTTGCTATCAGGCATCCGACGACCTGCTGGAGCATCATGCGGATGCCGACCGACCCGTGGCGTCGAGGATCACTTGGATTGTATCGATTGGTTGATCCCACATCGGGAAATGACCGCTCTCCGCGAACCAGTGCATTTTTGCCTTTGGAAAGGCGGCCATCGCTCTGTTCGCTTGCCTTGGAAGACATAGTCGATCCTTGCGGCCCCAACCGATGACGACCGATGCATCGGTGGCCGCAGGGCCGTCCTGCATCGGCCCCGTAGCGAGGTCCGTCACCAGCGAGTTGAAGGTAGACGTACCAGCGAACGACCGCAGTTCGTTCAGAACCAGAGAGGGATCCAGCGCCCACGGCTTTGCAGAAAGCTGAAGCATGAGGGCGCTGCGACCGGCGACATTCTTGGTGATGGCGGGAAGCGCTGGTTGCATCGCCCTTACCGCTGCAAGCGACGCCGTGATGGTGGTCTTGAAGAACGTGCGTTCCCACCCTTGCCAGAACCCACCCGGATCGAGGGCGACGACCGCACCGGCGCGACCGCGGCGTGCCATCTCGAGCACGAGGCGAGCACCCATGGAGCTGCCGACCATATCAATGGCTTCGAGATTCTCGCTCACCAACCAGTCCTCCACGCTGCGCGCCAACCCGTTAAACGTGCCGCTGTCGGCCTCTGCAGGGGTTTGCCCGTGGCCGGGCAGGTCAAGGGCAATCACGTCCCGCTCTTTCGCAAGAGCCGTCATGATTGTGTCCCAAGAGCGGTGGCTTCCTCCCAGACCGTGAATGAGCAGGAGGGGTTTACCGCGGCCCGAGCGCGTGTGGTGCATGGTCATAGGAGGATAACGCCTCGCAGCGATTTATGGCTGCGATGCCTGTGAATGTTCGCATTCCCGGAATTGGTCACCAGAACCGAAATTCCTCAACCGGCCGCGTAGCTGCAATTCCTGTCCGCCCAGAGGGGCAATTTGCCGTTCATTAACCATGTTCAGCTAACGGACCTGGCATGATCGAGGGGCAGGCTCAGGCGCGGATATATCAAGCGTTGTGCGCTGTTGGGGTGGGCGACGCCCTGCCGCCTGGTGCGCTTGGCGCCATCCACGGCGAACTGTCTCACTTGCGTTGCGCAGGCGGCCCGCCCGATCGAGCCGACATCGCCGAAAGGATTCCCGTGAAGCTGTTGCGACTGGAATGGGCCTTGCGGCTCAGGAACAAGCCGGGTGTGGAACGATATCGCGACGATCTGCGCCAGCTATGGTGGGAGTGGCTCAACCAGCCCATCCACGCCACTCTGCGTTCGACAGAGCGCGAGGACGCGATCGGCCCAGCTAGCTAGCGCGATCCCGCAGCTTCTGGGCGGACTCGACACCAAAGTTGCCTATGTAACGCCTTGCCTCGATGTTCTGTTTATGTTCTCATCATGGCATGCGAATCGATCCTGACATTCTCGCCGACACCCTTCTTCTCAAGTCGCCGGGCTGGGCTCGCGTCGGCCTGACCGCTCCCGATCCAGGGATGCGGCACCAGGCGGCGCAGGAACTCGCCCGCGTGATCATCGATGAGATTGGCGACGATCGCGCCGCGCCCAATCCGGCGCAACTCGGGCTGGCCGTGTAATGTGGCGCGCTGGTCGGCCTCCGGGATGCTCGAGGCAACGACGATCCTCGAGGCGGCGATCCAGTCCCGCGCGGTGCTCGTCACCTGCGGCTGCGGACGCCGCGCGCGCTACTGGGCTCCCGGCCTGTGGTGGAGGTTTCATCGATGCGGCTGGAACGATGAGTTCGGCCAGGCGCTCGCGCGCTTCCGGTGCCGGAGCTGTAGTGAAAGGGCGGGCCATCGGATCAGGCCGCAACGGATCGAAGTGGTGCGCGAAGGACCGGGCGAGATTGTGTTGCCCGAGCCGGAGCCGCGGGCATGGAAGCGCGCGCTGTCGCGCTTCCGGTAAACGGGAGCCTGGCGATGTCGTTTGATCCTGCTGTCGATGGGCCCGGCAAGCTGGCCAAGGTCATGATCTGGCGCAACGGCGCTTCCGAGCAGATCCAACTCAAGTGGGGGTTCGAGCCGCTAGAGCCGGGCGGCCGGGTGGTGAGCCTGCTCCAGTCGGAGCGCTGGGCGGTGCGCAACCCTTGTCTGGTGATCGCCAACGAATTCGGGCTCAAGGTCGATGGCGCGGTCAGCTACCGCGCGTCCCTTCGCACCAGCGAGGCGTTCTTCTGCCTTGCGGGCCTATGGCGCCCCAAGACCGAATACTGGCCTGGGTCGTTCGCGGTGTTCACGGTGGAGGCCTATCCAGACCTGGCGCCTTACAAGGATCGCCATGTGGCGGTCGTGCGCCCCGAGCAGTGGTACGACTGGTTGATGGCGACCAAGCCGAAGGAGGACATCCTGACGTCGTTTCCGGAAGGAAGCTTCACCGTGCGCGGGCCACAGGCTAAGGCGGCTGTGGGAGACCTTTTCGCGCGAGGCTAGCCATCTGCAACCTCTACACCACCAAGGCGAGCGCCGACGAGATCGCCGACGCGTTCCGCGCACACAAGCCGGCCGCCTTCAACGCTGGCCCGGGTGAAGTCTTTCCCGGCTATCCCGGGATGGTGGTCACCCAGGAGAACGGAGCACGCGCACTGCGCTCGATGACCTGGGGCTTCCCGCTCAAGCTCAAGGGCGCCCGACCTGGCTCCAAGCCCAAGCCGGTCAACAACGCGCGCGCCGACAAGCTCGACAGCTTTATGTGGCGCTTCAGCTTTCTCGAGCGGCGGTGCCTGATCCCGGTCAGTGAGTTTGCCGAGGCGGAAGGCGAAAAGGGGGCCAAGACCCGGACCTGGTTTCGGCTACCCGACCAAGACGTGTTCGCCGTCGCCGGCATTTGGCGCGACACGCCGGAGTGGGGCCCGGCCTACAGCATGGTGATGACCGAGGCGTGCATCCACGTCGCCGACGTTCACGACCGCATGCCCGTGATCCTCCGTCCGCAAGACTGGAGAGACTGGCTAGACGGCGCGCCCGACGATGCCGCGATGCTCTGCCGCCCCTACCCCGACTTGATGGTGAAGGAGCAGACCTCGGTGCCATGGGTGAAGCGGACAAGCTCACAGGCCGTCAACACGTAGCTCGGGCCACCGGGGGGAGAAGGCGATGGATAACCATGGTGTCCTGGTCGGATGGACTCACCAGGAATTGGGGCAGAAACTCGTCCTGAATCTCCAGACGATAAAGCAGGTAGGGACGCCCGACGACATTGACCGCACGACGATCATGCTGACCAAAAACCAAGCGGCTGTCCTTGGAAATTACTTGTTCCAGATCGCTGGACAAACGCCACCGATTCCGGGTGAACGCTGTTGGTTGAGACGAGTGCTCGGCTGAGCTCGCCCTTGCGAGCGATACGCCCTGCTCGTCCCAAACGGGTCTAGCAGCATTCGCCCCCTCGGCTCATTGCCGATGATCCGCGTAACCATAGTGCCGCAGCAGGGCCCGCCACAGTGCTACACCTTTAGCTTGTTCGTCACGGCAGCTGCAAGGCGAGTACGGCAGCAAATTCGGCTGCTCGTGTGGTTACGAAAGTCCCCAATTTGCTGAACGGGCAATCGCAAAAGAAAGCCACCGCCGAGGCGGTGGCTGAGTCGGGCTTTCAAGCCCTTGGGTCGCAACCGCATTTTGCCAAAAGTCGCCCCTCTGAGTCGAGCAGAAATTGGTTTGAGGCTTGTTGGAGCTGCTTTCGTTGGGTCTCGATCCCGCGTGGCGATGGATGGCCTGCTCCAAGGGCCGTTAGTTTCAAATGATATTGACGAGAAAAGGACGTTTTAGCGATAGTTTCTTATCACGCGGAGGCGAGTCGCGAATGCTTCCCACCCAAGCTTCGAGTCGCTTCCGCGCGCGATCGGGAGTTACTCCGATGTCGATCAGCAACATTGAATATTACCGCAAGCGCATCGAAGAAGAGTCTCGACGTGCTGCATCCGAAACTGACCCCAGCGTTCGTCACGTTCATCGATCGCTCGTGAAGATGTATCGAAACAGGCTTCAGGCAGAAGAGCTGCGCGCCGAGCTACTTCCAAGCTCAGCCGCTCAACGTCCTAACACCGGGGTCGATTTGGCACGCCGCGACACGTACACGCCATCCACGAGCCGCGTCCCTACTGCTTCGGCCTAAGCAAGTCCGACCGCTTGGCGATATTGCTCGCAACTCCTCGCCCGGTCACAGCCTCAGGTGAGTCACTGCGGAGGCAATTGCCTCGTCGCAATTGGCCACAACTATCCATGGCATACCGCCGCCGCTTCGGCGGGTCTTCTTTGCGTACATTCTCATTGGCAATTGTCGGAAGCACGCGCACACTCAGCGAGCCAGCAATGGCGGGCGGGACTTCGGGTCTAAGTGGAGCCCGTCCTTACCGGCCTGCCTGACTGTATCACAGCGGGTCTCCGACGCGCCGCTTGTCGCTGAGCGCTCCACAAAACCGCAACACAGCCAGCGATCATAAGCGCGAGCTAGGAATGCTTGAGGGTAAAAAGGGCCGTCGGCCGCATCGCTGCGCTGGGAACAGGCGTTATGTTAAGCGGATTGGGTACGCATGCTCTCCGTGTCGTCAATAGCTGACAACTTAGAAGCGTCCGAAACGGGGCCGATAGCTGACCGACGGCTTCTTAGGATCAACCCCTGAACAGCGGACTCTACCGAGCCCCGGTTTCTATCGTTGAATCGACAGGAAACATCGGGAGTGGTCGTATCCCGGTGTCGAAATCCCTTCATAGAGCAGGAGGGACGGGCGCTGATTAATTCCTCGATGACGTAGCGAGGGAGGGAATGCGCGTGAGATGACCTCGCGCAGCGCAAAGAGAGATTGCATCCGGGTGACACCAGGGAGCTCAGCCAATTCTTCGCAGTGGATCCGTTCGAAATCACTGAGATCGCGGGCCCGCAAAGTGATCAGATAGTCCTCACCACCCGACAGAAGGTGGCAGCTCACCACCGAAGGGCACTCGGCCACGGCGCTTTCAAAGGTGACAAAAGACTGTTTGCTTCGGGCCTCCAACCGGACGAGCACCATCACCGGGGTGCCGTAGCCGACCTTATCGAAGGCGATCTTGGGTTGACGGCGCAGGGCGGTCTCGCCGCCAACGTTGTCGAGTGGTGATAGCATCCGCATGAATGACGCGGCCTAACCGCAAGGCTGCAGCTGCGCACCACGCTGGACGACGTCGGTGACAACGACGATCGACATCAGCTTGGCGGTCAATGCCGACAACCGCTCCGATGACGAAGTTGTGCCAGCGATGGTCAAGATGTAGCAGTCCTCGTCGCGTTCGAGCTCGATGCCTTCAGGATCGATCCCGAACAGCGCCACCATGTCGAGGACGCGCAGGACCATCTGCAGGGACGCGGGGCCCGTGATCGATAGAACGAAGCTGCCCATCGCATTAGGCGGCAATGGGCCGGCGTCCAACCTTCTTCAGCTTCTCAATCGCCAGCCGATCGGCTGCATCAGCGGGCGACAGGCCGAGAGATACCGCGACATCCAGGACGCCGGCCAGTCGGTCTGCGGTGTTCTCGACCCTCTGGGCAACGTCGGCGGCGCTCCATCCCAAGTGCTCTCCGGCGACGCTGATGATGCCGCCGGCGTTGGCGATGTAGTCTGGACAGTAAGTGATCCCAGCCGCTGCCAGCCTTGGGCCCAAGCCTCGCTCGGCCAGTTGGTTGTTGGCTCCGCCGCAAATTATGCGTGCCCGCACGCTCCCCAGTAGCCGATGATCGATCGCCCCGCCGAGCGCGCATGGAGCAATCACATCTACATCGGCCTTGAGCACATCAGCCGTCGAAGCGACGAACGCGCCCGTCGAGGCAGCGACTTTGGCCACCCGCTCGGAATCGACATCAGCGATCACCAGCCGAGCGCCGGCGTCATGCAATTGGCGCGCCAGGGCCTCACCGACGTTGCCGACCCCCTGAATGGCGACGCTGACCTCGGATAGCGGCTTGCCCAGCACGCGTGACGCTGCATGCTGCATCGAGACGAACACCCCACGGGCAGTCCAAGGGGATGGATCGCCACCGGGATGGCCCGAAGCGCGCGGCAGGCCGGCGACATGCCGGGTGGAGCGCGCTACGGCTTCCATGTCTGCCACGGTGGTCCCGACATCCTCGGCAGTCAGGTAGCGGCCCTTGAGCCGTCCGACGGCATGGCCGAACGCCTCAAACAGTGCCGCGCGGTCGAACGGCCCCTCAGGGCGCCGGATTACGGCCTTTCCGCCGCCCAGGGGCAGGCCGGCCATGGCGTTCTTGAAAGTCATGCCGCGGGCGAGGCGGTGCGCGTCTTCTACGCACCGCGAGAAATCCGGGTACGTAGTGAAGCGGCATCCCCCGGCGGCCGGGCCGAGCGCGGTCGAGTGGATCGCGATGACCCCTTCGAGCTGCGCCTCCGGCTCGCGCAGCACCACCAGTTCCACAGTGGCACCCGCATCATCAAATTGCATCGGTTCCTCCTGTTGTGACGCGAAAGATACCCATTCTCGTGGGGGCAGAATTGGTCTCATTTGGCATCGGGATTGAAAAGAACGGTTGTCTATTTCCGACTTTCGATATTAACAGGAAAATATGACCTCACTCGATCCATATGAGCGGAAGATCGTTCGCGAACTGCAGCGTGACGCCAGCCAGACGACCGCGCAGATCGCGGATCGGGTTGGCCTGTCGGTCTCGCCATGCTGGCGGCGTATCGACCGGCTCGAGCGCTCGGGGGTGATCCGCGGCCGCGTGGCCGTCATCGACCGCAAGGCGGTGGGCCTCACGGCCCATATCTTCGCTCAAGTGAAGCTGAACGCGCACGGCCGCGCCAACCTCGACGAGTTCAGCAAGGCGATCCGCGGCTTTCCCGAGGTGCTCGATGCGTACGTGCTGATGGGGACCACCGACTTCATGCTGCGCATCGTCGCCAAGGACATCCAAGCCTACGAACGGTTCTTCTTTGATCAGCTCAGCAAGCTTCCTGGCATCCAGGAGATCAACTCGACCGTCGCGCTGTCCGAGATTAAGTCAACGAACGAACTGCCCATTCCGGAAGCCTGACTAGGCGGGGACGGGCATCGCGTCGTACCGCGCCTTGAGCCGGGCCAATCCGCGCTCGCGGGCGCCCCTGCGGAGGATTGCGTCGCCCATCACCACGGTGTCAATCGCCGTCGTGTTGCCGATAGCTTCGAGCGGGTTGGCGTCTAGGATCACCAGGTCAGCTCGCTTGCCGCGCTCGATCGTGCCCGCGACACGACCCTCGCCCTGGTATTCAGCCGATTGCACCGTCGCCGCGCGCAAAGCCTCGAAGGGGCTCATACCGATTCGTTCAACCATGCTCCGGATCTCGTGATGCGAGCTCATCTCGCCAGTAATGGAGCTTGCCGACATGTCAGTCCCGGGCAGCAAGCGAACGCCCTCGGCATAGAGCGCCTGGCAAATACGGGTGGAGTAATCGAGCACGTTCTCACCGCCCGCCATCAGCACCGGGTTTGCGCGCCAGCCCTGCAAGAACGGCGAATCCTCGCGCATTAACCAGCGGATCACGGGATCAAGCGTGTCCTCGAAGCGCATCTCGCTCGCCGGGATGAACCCACAGTCGTATTCGTAAACGCGGGCAATCTCGAGCGTGGTCTGCAAGGTGACGCCGTTGTTGACGCTCAGCTTCACCCGCTTGGCAATCGTATCCGGATCAAACCGATCCGCACCGCGCCCGTGCAGAAAGTACTCGAAGCAGTGCGCCACACCCGTCTGGCCCGCCTCGAACGCCTCTTCCGGCCTAACCGACTGAGGGATATGCCCCATGATCTCGATGCCCAGCGCCCTGCACTCCTCCACCAGCCCGAAATAACCGTCGCGCCCGAGCATGGTGTAGGGTTTGGCGAAGTCGTACCCCTGTTCGAAGATCGCACGCGCCGCCCTGCGGCCGCCGTCAGCGTCGTTGACGTACCAAGTGATGGCGCTCGCCCATATTGCTTCTGGGCTATCGATCACCGGCGAGCCTACGCGCATATGTGGTCCGCGGTAGCGACCACTGCGCACGTTTTCACGGTTGGCTAGGTCCTCCGGCGAGCCCGCCATGACCTGGATGCGTGTAATCCCAGCGGCCAGATACTGGAACATCATCAGGTCGTACGGCAGGGTCACCTCCTCGCCCGAGACCCCTTCTCCGAGCATGTTGGCGTAAACGCCAACGATGTGCCGCAGCGGCGGGTGCTGGTGTATGTTGGTGAGGCCGGGGATAACGAAGCGCCCGCTCGCATTGATGCTCAGCGCCCCGTCGGGGAGCGCGCCCCCAGTTGCCTGAACCCCCTCGATCCGCCCATCGCGAATGAGAACGTCATGACCCGGCAGGGTCTCCGCGCTGGTCATGGGCAGAACCGTGCCGCCGGTCACGACCACCGGTCGCTCTTTCTCCGCCACCTCGAACAGATCGCGGGTGTTGCGGTCGTCGCCGGCCGCGAAGGAGGACAGGTTTGGATCGGGCCCTTCACGGAAGCTCGGCTGCGGTCCCTCCGGGGCCGGCTGGGTTTCGCCGATGGCCATGCGCGCGCCGAAGGCCAGCATAGCGTGCTGAGGGCAGCAGAGGCGGGGATTGGTGCAGGCGGCGTGGTGATAATGATTCATCGCGGTCCTCATCGATCGGGGGCGTAGTCGGAGCCATTGCTGAGATCGACGCGTGGCACCGGCATCGCCTCGAAGCGGCGGCGGATGCGGGCCATCCCCTCATGGATGCTGTCTTTCCGAACGATCGCTGATCCACACAGCACCGTATCGATGGCGCGGGTGTTGGCGATGTCTTCGAGCGGGTCAGCATCGAGCAGCACCAGGTCGGCGATCGCCCCCTCTCGGATCGTTCCGTCGGCGGGCCCGTCCCGGTGGTACTCCGCTGCGCGTCGGGTGCTGGCGAAGATCGCCTCGTAGGGCGTCAACCCGCTCTGGCCGACGAGATGTTCAAGTTCCTCATGGAGAGAGAGTCCCTCGACGACATAGGGGTTGGGATAGTCGGTCCCGGTCAGAACGCGGCCCCCGGCCTGGTGGACCAGCGCCGTGGCCCGAGCCGACAGATCGAAGGACTGGTGGAACATTTGCCGCAGGTCTTCACGCTGGCGGATCATCGCGACGAAGGCGCCGTCCTCGCGCCACAGCGTGCGATGCAGGGGGTGCATCCAGGCGATGTCGGGCGCGTTGAGCGGGCGCTCGCCGCTGGTCCAACCGGTCCGCTCGGTGACGATCAGCGTCGCCTGCAGCCAGGTACCGGCGTCTGCCATCTGACGAGCGATCCGCTCGGTCCGGACAAGATCGGTGCGGTCCGGTTCTTCGAGGTTGTAAAACAGTTCGGACGCATGGGCGACGCCGTGCTGGCCGCGCGCGAGCGCCGCTTCGACGTCCACCGCGGCGGGGATGTGGCCCATGACCTCGATGCCATGCTTCTCGCAGCCGCGCATCACCCCTTCGAAGCCTTCGGCGGGAAGCCGGCTGTAGGTCTTGGCGAAGTCGAAGCCCTGCTCGGCGATCACGTCGAGCGCGCTCTCTCCGCCCGCGTGATCGCCCACGAGGTAGCTGACCAGCACCGAGTGCATGGCCGGGGCGCCATCGATCAGCGGACTGCCCACCCGCATGCGCGGACCCACCATGCTCCCATCACGCACCGTGTCACGCAGCCACAGCGCGTCAGGGCAGCCGGCCAGGACTTCGATCCGGGTGATGCCGGCCGCGAGCAGCTGGAACATCTGCAGGTCGTAAGGAACCAGAAATTCGCTGCCGTCCTCGGTCCCCGCCAGCATCGGGGCGTAGGCCTTGGCCCAGGTCGCGAGAAACGGGTGGGCGTGAATATCGGAAAGACCGGGGATGAGCACTTTGCCCTCGGCCGCGACGACCACGGCGTCGGAGGGGAGCGGCAGCCCGGTGGGCCGTACGGCCTCGATCACGCCATCCCGCACGACCACGTCGCGGCGTTGCTCGAGCGCCGGTCCATGCATGGTCAGTGCGTCGCAGCCGCGGAAAACCAGAGCCTGCCCAGGGCACAGCATCTCGTAGAGCCCCTCGGTGGCCGAGCGATCGGCGGTGCAGAACCGGCTGCGCTCCTTGGGCGTGCTGTCGGAGAACGAAGGCGCCGCGCCGAGCTCGCCCGCCGGCGCTCCGGCCGCGAAGCCGCCGGGCCACATCGCGGCGACATGCGCGGGGCAGAAGCAGGCGGCTACCTTGCGTCGCATTGCGTTCACTCCTTCAAAGGCTCGACAACCCGGCCAGCGCTTGCGCCAGATCGGCGATGAGGTCGTCGGCGTCCTCGACCCCAACCGCGACACGAATAAGTGCGTCCGAGATACTGAGCCGGCGTTTGTCCTCTGACGCGAAATCCGAGTGGGTCATCGAACTCGGGTGGCTGGCCAGCGTCTCCGTCCCGCCCAGCGAGACGGCCAGCTTGATGTGCTGGAGCGCGTTCAGCACGCGGAAGGCCTCCGCTTCGCCGCCGACGACTTCGAACGCGAAAGTAGACCCCGCGGACAGGCACTGCTTCTCGTACACGGCGCGGTCGGGATGGTCCGCCGGCAGATGCTCCAAATACCACACGCTGGCGACCATCGGGTGCTCGGCGAGGAAGGCAGCCACGCGGCGAGCGTTGCTGACACACTCGCGCATCCGCAGGTGAAGCGTTTCGAGCGACCGCATGATCAGCCAACAGGTGTGCGGATCCGGCATGGTGCCCAGGATCGTGCGCATGACCTTGACCGGCGCGAGCCATTCGCCGCTGGCCGAGACCGAGCCGCCGATCACGTCCGAATGCCCGCCGACATACTTGGTCAGCGACATGATGCTGAGGTCGGCGCCGAGGTCGAGCGGAAACTGGCACAGCGGCCCGAGCATAGTGTTGTCGACCAGAACCGGCGGCCGCTTGTCACCCTTCGCGAGCGACTCCGACAGCTTGCGCGCTTCGGCAATGTCGACCAGCCCGCCCGTCGGGTTGGCGGGGGTTTCGATGTAGATGCTGGTGACCGGCCCCAGCGCAGCGGCTTCGCGCGCGACGGCGTGCATTGCCTCGCACCCGCCTTCGGCAGCGAACCCCACGGTGCGGATGCCGAACTGGGGCAGGATGTGCTTCAGCAGATACTCGGTCCCGCCATAGACGGGCTCCGAATAAAGGATGACATCGCCCGGCCGATTGAACGCCCAAAGCGCGGTCGAGATCGCCGCCATGCCCGAGGCGAAACTTGCCGAAGCCTCAGCGCGGTCGAGCACCGCCAGGCGGTCCTCCAGCACCTCGAGATTGGGATTGTTGATGCGGCTGTAAATCAGCCCCAGCTCTTCGCCTTCGCGCTTCTCGCGCAGGCCATAGGCGATCTCGAAGAACGCCTTGCCCTCTTCGGCCGAGGAAAAGAGAAAGGTCGAGGTTTGGAACAGCGGGGGCTTGATTGCCCCTTCCGACAACGCCGGATCGTAACCGTATCCCATCATCAGCGTGGAGGGCTGGAGGGCGTGACTCCCGATCGAGCGCTTCCGATAGGCGGGTGTGCTCATCGCGCCGCTCAATGGCCGAACACGGCGCGGTAGTGGTCGACCAGCGCATCCCAGAACAGGCGGCTGCGCTTCGCCGAGCCTTGGGGATTGCCGCCGCACGCGAGCCGCATCGGGGCCAGCGAGTGGACGATCGCCCTGTCGAACGTGGTGATCTGGTTGGGCAGCGGGGTCAGGTGCCCGGTCTCGCGCAATGCCAGGTGGCGATAAGGGTGCTGGAACCCTTTCGCGCGCAAGCGGTCGACAATCATGTCGGCGCCCCAGTCGCTCGGCCACATCGCGTCCTCCACCCCGGACACCAGCAGGATCGGCCCGCCCGCGTTCTCGATTGGAATGGTGCAGTTGGCGCGCGCCTCGGGCTGCTCCATCAGCGCGCGGTACCACGGTGTCAGCTCGTATCCGTTGGGCTCGCGCTGGCCGATCTCGATCATCTCCTCGCTGGTGTTGCCCGGCATCGAGGGCGGGTATGGGATTTCCTCGCCGCGATATGTCCAGCTCGGCCCCTCGACGCCCTCGCTGGGGTTCCAACCCGGGCTGCAGGCATACATCGGCACGATCGGCATCGCCCCCTTCACGTAATCCGGGAAGGTCGCCGCCAGCAGCGTCGACAGTTCGCCCCCGCGCGAGGCGCCCTGGATGGCGATTTTGTCGCAAGCGAAATTGCGCTTCATCCACTCGAACCCTTCGGCGAAGTATTCGAGCGGGATGTTGATGATCGCCGGGGGCAAATCCTCGTAAGCGAAATAGGCCAGGCTGAACACGTCGTAGCCGAGCGAGGCGAGCAGCGGCGCGTAGTTCAGTTCGATCCCGCCGCCCGAGCCGGTCAGGCTCATGATGGCCCCGCGCGTCCGGGTGCGGTCCCGCCAACGGAACGCCATGCCGCGCAAGTTGCCGTCGCGCACCTCGATCGTCTCGATGCCCTCGGCCAGCCGGACCAGGGCTACGGTCGCTTCGGCGATCGTGTCGCTTCCGCTCAAGACCGAGATTTGGACCACGCGGGGCGCCAGCGGGTCCTGCAGGGGCTGACCGTGCTTGTGCGGCTTGTCGGTCGCCTCCAGCTGAAACTTGGCGAGGTCCTCGATCCCTTCGGGGGCCATCGACCAGAACAATCCGGCTTCGTCGATACCGCTGTAGGAACCCGCCGTGCTCGGCGCCTCGGCAACGTCGATCCGCCCAGAAGCATCGGCGCGATAGTGCCCCTGGGCCGACCAGCGGAGGCCGGCATCGTCCACTAGGGACGAGGCAAGCACCACCTTTTGGCCCGCCTCGAGACCCGAGACGAAGATCCTTATCCGCGTCGTGAACAGCGCCTCCGACGGCGAGACTTCAAGTGTGACGGCCATCGCCTATTTCCCTTCGACGAATTCGTAGGCGACGCCGCAGCCGTAGGCCGCGCCGGTGACGATAGCGCCATCGGTTATGCGATGCGGAACGCCCCCGTCGCGCAAGGCCCAGCGGCACCGCTCGAGCGACTCCACTACGATCGTAAAGACCGCGCCGCGCGTTTCGGTGCCGGGCGACAGCTGGGGCGCCTCGGGGTACCGCGCGTGGAGCGCGCTGGGTGTCAGCAGCTCGACAAACTCCCCGCGCGGCGTCTCGAACCGTACGCCTTCATTGGAGCGCTTGGCCGGCTCCCCGCCGGTGACTTTCGAGAAGTAATCCACGTGCTTGGCGGGGTCTGCCATCAGGTAACGGAAACCCGCGACGCGGATGCAGCTGTTGGGATGGCACTGGTACTCGGGGATCCAGATCGCTTCGGGCACCGGGTGGTCTGAGATGAACAGCGAGGCGAGCTTGTCCTGGGGGTTCCAAATGTACGAAGAGCGGCTGGCGGTGTTGATGTAGCCGCGGTTGGGCAGGCGCACCCGCCGCGCGGCGCTGGTGATCGCCTCCATCTTGAGGCCAGCCGCGGCCCACCGCTCGATCTCGTCGTCGAGCCGGCTCGAGGTGAACGAGGTCTGCCAGAAGACGTCGCCCTGCGAGGTCCATGGCTCCATGCCCTTCGACAGCAGTTCGCTATTGGCGAGTTCGAACTCGCCGATCAGCTCGAGATAGGTGTCGTGAAACTGGACGATCGAGTTCGAGGTCCCGATGTGCATGTGCTCCATAGTCGGCATCACGCGGAAGCCGAGTCGGCGATACATCTCGGAGGCGATCTCGATGTCGCCCACGCTGATCACAAAGTGGTCGAGCGAACGGGTCGTCTTGGCGGTCATGGGATCAGGCATCCTGCTAGGTGTGGGAGAGGAGATGGCGTTCGAGCCCTTCGGCCAGCCGCGCGAAATGCTCGGGCTCGTGGTCGGCGAAGGCGGCGATGCGGAGGACACCGTCCGCACCCGCGCCGACGTAGTTCGAGTAGAGGATGTAGATGCCGTCCTCGAGCAGCGCCTGCTGCGCGCAGCGCATACGATCCGCGCTTCCATGCGCAAATGCCACGACAGGACTAGGCGTGGACTCGAACGCGACACCCATGGCTTGCAAGGTGTCGTGAAGCCGTTGCCGGTTGGCATCGCGGCGGTCGAGCACTTCGGGGTGCGCCCGCAGATAGCGCAGGGCTTCGGCGGTCATTGCCGCGCCGGACGACATGCCGGCGGCCGCGCCACGCGCGACCGGCGATTTCCACAACCGCTCGATGGTCTCAGCCTCGCCAACGGCGATCCCGCCAAAGGCACCATAGCCCTTGCTCAGCGATCCTCCGATCACGATCTTCGTGTTGAGAACGCCGTATAGTTCGGCCGAACCGCGTCCCGTGGCGCCGACCGCGCCGAAGCTGTGGGACTCATCGACCACCAGCCAAGCATTATGGGGCGCGAGTATTTGCGCGTATTCGGCCAGCAGAGCGACCCGCCCGAAGGTGGGGAACATCCCGTCGGTCGCGACGAGGAAGCGGCGCCCCTCAGCCGCCAGCGCGTCGCAAGCCTGCGCGAGCGATTGCGGATCGCAGTGACGGAACGTGCGGATTTCTTTCCCGGCCGCCTTCGCGCCGTCGAACAAACAGAAGTGAGCGGTCTCGTCGAGCAGCGCGACGTCGTAATCAGCTGCAAGCCCGGCGAGGGCGATGAGGGCAAACATGTAACCGGCGCCGAAATACATCGCGCCGGTGGTGCCGAAGAACCGCCGGGCCTCGGCCTCGGCGTCGATGTTGGCCGGCGACTGGACGCCGTAATGGCGCGCGATTTGCGCCGTCGCCCCTTGCTCGAGCAGCGCTGCGCCGCCGGCCTGGAGCAGTTCGGGGCGGCCGCCCAGCCCTAGGTAGCTGCACCCAGCAAAGCTGAGGATTTCGCGTCCGTCGATCCGTATCAGCGCGCCGGCGGGGGAGGTGAGGGCTTTCATCGTGACGTGCCGGCACTCGGTCCGCGGGCGCCGAGGACGAGCGCCCGCAGACCGGCGCCCCCTTAGAAGGTGAAGCCGAGGCTCGCGCCGATGGTGCGCGGCTGAATCGTGGAAACGTAACCTGGCAAGAAGCCGTTTCGAGTGATGATCGGGCGCGTGTCCGTCAGGTTTGTCGCGAAGACGCCTACGTCCACCTTTCCAAGGGTAACCCCGGCGCGCAGATCGATCTTGACGTAATCGCCGTTCTCGGCCGGGCGGCCGACGAGGGCAAAGGCGTCGTCGTATTCACCATAGTAGAGTAGATCACCGCGGACGTAGGCGTCGTTGCCACCAAGGTCGAAGTCTTGCTGCATGCTGGTGCTGACGGTCCAGCGCGGCGACCCCGGCAGCTGCGCACCAAGAAGCGCTACACCCGGAACTGGCTCGACGATCTGCGCGTCGATGTGCCCCACGTTGCCGGTCCACGTTGTCGTCGGCGACAGCCTCGCAACCGTTTCCAGCTCGAACCCACGGATGCGGGCCTTGCCTGCGTTGTCGATGAAGGTGAAGCCGAGCCCGCCGGTGCGGGTCACCTGGATGTCTTTCCAGTCGATCTGATAGATCGCCAGATTGGCCGACAGCGCGTCGTCCAGCCACCGGGTCTTCGCGCCGACCTCGTAGTTCCACAGGCTGTCGGCGCCGAAGAACGGCGGGTAGGATTCGCCCGGCAGAGTGGGGATCGGAATATTTATCTGACCGAGGCGGAAGCCGCGGCTCGCCTGGGCATAGAGGGAACCATTGCCGTAGTTATAATTGAGCGCGATCCGCGGGCTGAAGTCATTCTCCTTATCCTCGCGGACGAGGACTCCGGGAATGAAGAAGATGCTGCTATCCAGGTCGGCGCGCGTCTTGTAACTCGTATAACGCCCGCCGACAGTGAAATTCAGCTCGGGCGTAATATCGTAGCCCAGTTCGGCGAACGCTGCGTAGGTCGTGTACTTATATTTCGAGTCGCTATCGAACAGTCCGGGTGGGCCGGCGGTTAAACCCCCTGTCTCACTGTAGTTTTCCTTGCTGTAATAACCGCCAAGCAGCCACTTCAGCGGCGAATCGCCGCTGGATACCAGGCGCACCTCTTGCGAGAATACTTCGGCCGGGGCGACGATGAACGTCCCCTGGGGCTGGCCTGGAAAGAAATTCAAGAACGAGAAGCTCAGGTCCTGCTGGGTTTCGGCCGTGCGATCGTAATAGGAACTCACGCTGACCAGGTCGGCGAATCCGAGATCATAATTGATCGACAGGGTGCCCAAGGCGAACTCGTCGATTTGAAATTCATCGATGAGTTTCGGCCCACCCTTCAGATCGCCAACCCCGGTGGGATTGTACAAATCGAACCCGTCCGCAGTGTACTTCTGATAGTAGCCTTTGAGATCGACAGTCATGGCATCGCTCGGAGCGAACCGTAGGGCCAGGCGGGCACCATAGGTTTCAGTGCCGTTAGCGTTTTCCTCGGCCGTCCCCAGGCCTCCAACGGTAACGTCGTCGAGATACCCGCCGCGACGATTGTAATACCCCGTCACTTCGACCGCCGCCTTGCCCTGGGACAATGGTGTCGAGATGGACGCCGCTGCGCTGTAACCGAGATCGCCCCTCCTGATCTGAGAGACCGTCGCCTTGACCGAACCGCGCGTTTCGGTGAGCGACGGCGCCCGGGTGATCACCTTGACGGTCCCGCCCAAAGCGGCAGCGCCGTAGAGCGTGCTGTTCGGCCCCTTGATAACGTTGATCTGGTCGACCGCGAACACGGAGTAATCGAGGTTGATCGCGCCCTGCGACAAGGTCAGCGCGGTATCGTCGAGATACAGGGCGGTCGTTTGCTGGGTCAGGAAGCTGACGGTTCCATCGCTGACGCCGCGCATGGCGATGTTGTTTTGGAAGATGCCGCCGCCTGGATTGAACTGAACGCCAGGGATGCTCGGCAGGTAGTCCGCAAACCCGCTGGAGTTCTTGAGCTCGAGCTCCTCGGCGCCCACCACCGAGACCGCGATCGGAACGTCGAGGATCGATTCCTCGCGCTTCGTCGCGGTGACGACGATCTCGCCATTGGCACCATCTTCCGTAGCCGCAGCGGCCGTGCCGTCTTGCGCCAGGGCAGGAGTGCTTAGCAGGCAAAGCGGGACCATAGCCGAGGTGGCAACAAGTGCTGTCGCGTGGCGCATGGGCGGGTTCCTCTCATCCAATTTTTTCATTGGACGAAAGGCTGACAGACCTCGACGGCGCAGAATAGATGGGCGAACGGGTTGCGTCTTTGCGCGCAACTATAACTTCTGAAAGCGATAGCGCTCAGGCCGTGCTGACAGAGGAGGCTTCTGGCGCCCTTGGCGAGCCGTCGGCCTTCATGTTCGCGCGGCGCACCTGGCTGGGCGCATGGCCAAAATGACCCTTGAACGCATGCGTAAAGCTGGCCGCGTGATCGTAGCCGACGGCGTAGGCGATCTCGGCGATGCCGACGTCGGTCGTGGTCAGAAGCTCTGCCGCGCGGTCCATGCGGCACTTCTGCGTGAACTCGTGGATCGTGAGGCCGAACGTGTTCTTGAACAGCGCCTTGAGTTTGGTCTGGTTGACCCCAACGCTGCGCGCGAGCTGGGGGATGGTCGGGGGGCGCTGGAACTGATCGAGGATGATATCGCGCGCCTCGTTGATCCGCGAAACGTCGCGAACCGATGAGCGCAAGTTCGTCACCGGCCGCTCGCGCGCGGCGTTGAGCTCGGCGATCATGGCGCAGGCCAATTCCTTGGCCTTGGCCGCCAGGTAGGGGAAGATCACGGGCTGCTCGAAGCGGGTCTCTGCCCGCATGATCTCGTTCGCCGCGCGCAACACGTCAGGCCCGAGAGCGACCACGCTGCCCTTAGGATCCTCGGCCTGCCGATCGAACAAGTAGCTGATCGGATAAGGCAGGTACCCCTCGGGCAGTCCGAGCTCCTCCTCGAAGAACGCGCGGTCGCAATTGAGAATTACTAGACGCGTACGATCACCGCCGCGCACGACGTAACTGGACCCGTTCGATCCCGGATAGGATTCGACGAATGCCCCAGTTCCATCGAGCTCGACGGTGCCGTTGGAGGAGCGCAAACCACCAGCCAACAGCACCCGCACCTTGGCCATGGTGTCGCTCGGCACGAGGATGCGCTTGTCCGAATGGTATTCGATGTTGGCGATGAGGATCAGCAAGTGCGGCGAAAGTTTGTACAGGGTCCAATGACCCGTTCCCTCTCCGCGTGTCACCGGGATGAGCGCCGAATAGCGGTCCGCCTTGCCCCCATCCGGATACTTCTTATCGATATACGCCATCAGATCGGCAATCGAGCCGTCCATGGTCGAGTGGGGTAACTGCATCGCCGATGTCATGGCGATCTGCATATCATCCGCCTGCCGCTTGCCCAAACAGATGCGATGCGAAGTAACTCTTGCGCAATCGGATGCACCCGGAGCGCCGTGATTGCGGAAGAGGTTTGATGCGGCAGAATGACCGTCGACGAGCGGCAGTAATGGGCGAGGACATGAGCGACGGCGACTTTACCAGTCTGGAAGGCTTACGCTCCACCCTGGGCACTACGCCGATCCATCGCTGGCTCGGGTTCGAGATCACCGAAGTCGATCGGGCGGCGGGCACGCTGACGATGACCTGCCCCGCAGGCGGCAACTCGTCGCGCTACGAAGGCGCCGGCCAGGCGCACGGCGGGGCCATCGCCACACTGATCGACAGCGCGGCCACGTTCGCCTGCGCGGCCATGCTGGGCCGCGGCGTCCCGACCTCCAGCATCCGGGTCGATTACCTGCGGCCAGCGGGGGGCACACTCCTGGTGGCGAAGGCGCGGGTCATTCGCAGGGGGCGTACACTCGCCCTGGTAGATGTCGAAGTGGAATCGGACGGCAAGCTCGTGGCCACCGGACGGTGCGTCGAAGTGAGCGCGGCCTGAGGCCGAAAGGATAGAAATGCGCGCAGCTATTACTCAGGCCCATGGGGATCGTGACCAGATTAGGCTGGTAGACGACTGGGCGGAGCCGGTCGCGGGAGAGGGCCAGGTGGTGGTCTCAGTGGCCGCGTGCGCGGTCAACTTCCACGACATCTTCACCCGGCGCGGTATGCCCGGAATCAAGATCCCGCTGCCGGTGGTGGTCGGCTCGGACATTGCCGGAACGATCAGCGTGGTTGGCGCCGGAGGCGAGGGCTGGGCGGTCGGCGACCGCGTGCTGATCGATCCGATCTCGCACGACGGCAAGCCCGGCATGTTGGGGGAGACAGCGGACGGCGGGCGGGCTGAACGGATAGCCGTCGGCACCGGCCACCTGATCCGCGTGCCCTACAACGTCACGCTTGAGCAAGCGGCCTCCCTGCCGCTCGCCTACGGCACGGCGCACCGGATGATGATCACCCAGGGCCGGATTCAGGCCGCCGAGAAGGTGCTGGTGATGGGGGCCAGCGGCGGCGTGGGCGCGGCCTGTGTCCAGCTTGCCAAGATGGCCGGGTGCGAGGTGATTGCATGCGCCAGCAGCGAGGCAAAGCTTGCGCGGTTGAAGGCCCTCGGCGCCGATCATGGGATTAACTACGCGTCCGAGAGCATACTCGAGTGGGTCAAACGCCAGTACGGCAAGCCGGCCGTCTACGGGGGTGGCGGGGTCGATGTCCTCGTGAACTTCACCGGCGGTGACACGATGAAGGAATCGCAGCGCTGCCTCACCCTGGGCGGCCGGCTGCTGACCTGCGGCGCGACCGCGGGATACGACGTGGGTATCGACATGCGGTTCCTGTGGACCTTCGAGCACCGCATGATCGGCTCCAACGGATGGAGCAGGGCCGATCTGGTCGCGCTCCTCGACCTCATCGCCGAAAGCAGGCTCGATCCGGTGATCGACAAGATCCTACCGCTGGAGGAGACGGCTGAGGCCGAACGCATGCTCGAGAATCGTGAAGTGGTCGGCAAAGTGCTGATCCGTCCATGAGCACACGCTTTCCAACCGGAAACCTCGGCGACATCATCGCGCGCGCGCCGCAGGCGGACGGCGCCTACATCGACACCGCCACGGGCCGATCGCTCACGATGCCCGAGCTGGACACCGCCGCCGCGCGCCTGGCGGGCGGCTTCGCTCAGCAATTCTCCCGTGGCACGCGGGTCGCCATCCTCGCCCGCAATGGCACGCCCTTGATCCTGTCGTATCTCGCGCTCATGCGGGCCGGACTGGTCGCGGTGCCGGTCAGCCACCGCCTACCGGCGGACACGATCGGCTACATTCTGGAGGACAGCCAGTCGGAGGCCGCGCTGATCGACGCACCGTTCGCTGAGTTGCTTCCCGCGTCGGTACAGGCGATCGACTTCGGGGGTGCGGAGTTCGCCGAACTCTCGAGCGGCGAGCCGCTCGACCCCGTCCGCGCCGCGCCAGGCGAACTGTGCGAGATCCTCTACACCTCCGGCTCGACCGGGCGGCCCAAAGGAGTGCCACTCGATCACGCCGGCCAGTTGTGGGCGCTCAACCTGTTCGTTGAGGCCACCGGCACCGACCCCCAGTCGACCGTTATCGTCGCCCCGGCTTATCACATGAACGGCCTGTTCTTCACGACCGTCGCCCTGGCGCTCGGGTGGCGCACGTTCTCGATGCCGGCGTTTGATCCGCGCGCGTTCCTCGAGCTGGTGGCCGCCGAACGCCTCACCTTGTTGAGCGGCATTCCCACGATGTTCGCGATGATGGCTCGCCAGACCGACCTGGTGGACGAGCTGGATTTGAGGTCGGTGGAGGCGGTGACCATCGGCTCGGCCCCATTGACCCAGGCGCTGATCGACCGGGTGCGCTCGATCTTCCCCAATGCCGCCGTACGCAACAGCTACGGCACGACCGAATCCGGCCCCGCGATGTTCGGACCGCACCCCGATGGCCTGGAGCGTCCGCCCCTTGCGCTGGGTTACCCTTACCCGGGGGTCGAATGGCGGCTGGTGGACGGCACGCCGAGCCAGGGCAAGCTGCTCACCCGAACTCCCGCGGTAATGCGGGGCTATCTTAATCTTCCCGAGGTTAACGCTGAACGGCTCAATGATGGCTGGTACGATACCGGCGACATCGTGCGGTATGACGAGGACGGGTTCTTCTACTTCGTCGGCCGGGCGGACGACATGTTCGTTTGCGGGGGGAGAACATCTATCCCGGCGAGGTCGAAAAGCTCCTCGAACGCCACCCTGGCGTACTCCAAGCCGCGGTCCTCTCGGCCGAGGACGAGATCAAGGGGCAGATCCCGATCGCGTTTGTGGTGCGATCGCAAGATGCAACAGTCGACGAGCACGAGCTCAAGCAATTCGCGCTGTCCCATGGGCCGGCCTACGCCCACCCAAGGGCAATTGCCTTCCTCGATGCCCTCCCCGTGGGAGGAACTCACAAGGTGGATCGCGCGGCGCTGAAGCCGCAGGCGGCCCAGCTCGCAAGAGGACTCAATCGATGATCAGCCGCTCCAATCCCGCCGGCGTGGCGCCCCCGATCGGGCGCTACAGCCATCTGACGCGGGTGCCGGCGGATCGCGAACTTCTGTTCCTCGCGGGCCAGGTGGGGACGCATGCCGACGGCACCGTTGCCGAAGGAGCGGTCGCGCAGTTCGTCCGGGCCTTGCGCAACGTCATGACGATCCTCGCCAGCGAAGGGTGCGGTCCCGACGATATCGTTCGGATCAACACCTACGCGGTGGAGCCGCTCGAACTGGGGCAGCTCGGAGAGGTGCGGCGCGAACTGCTGGGCGAGGTCGCGCCCTCATCCACTCTGGTCTACGTCAGCAACCTTGCCACGCCCGAATTCCTCGTCGAGGTGGAGGTGATCGCCGCCAAGCCTGCGCAGCGGGGAGGCTCCCAATGAGCGCCCTTGCGATCACCAATGTCGCGGTGGTCGATATGGCGGCGGGCAAAACCGTCCCCGCGCAGACCGTGGTGATCCGCGATCGGCGTATCGAGAGCGTGGGACCGACACAGGATGTCGTTCCTCCGGATGACGCCCTCCGCCTCGATGGCACCGGCAAGACGCTGATCCCAGGTCTTTACGACATGCACGTGCACATCTCGCCGGCGAACCCCGCCGGGGCAGAGGACGCACACGCCGCGCTCGATCGCGCTGCAACCTACATCCAGGTGTTCCTCACGGCGGGCGTGACGACGGTGCGCAACATGGCCGGCACGCCGTTGCACCTGAAATTGCGCGAGGCGGTGGAAGCGGGGCGGGTCGTCGGCCCGCGCATATTCACCTGCGGCCCGATCCTCGAGACGCGCTTCACCTTTCCCGAGATGGCCGAGTTCGGCGAACTGGTGACCACGGCGGAGGAGGCCCGCGCCGCCGTGCGCCAGCAGGCCGCCGCGGGCTTCGACTTCATCAAGGTCTACAACGACATCGAGGCCGACATCTACGACGCCATCATCGCGACCGCGCGCGAGGTCGGCATTCGGGTCGTCGGCCACGTGGCGTTCCAGAAGGGTCTCCACGGGGCGCTGCAGGCGCGGCAGGATTCGATCGAGCACCTCCGATCCTACGACTTCGCGGTCGATACGCGAACCGGTGATGTCCCGTGGGAACGCTACAAGGGGTGGCTCTACGCGACCCCGCTGCGCATCGACGAGCTGGCCGAGCAGACCGCCGAGGCCGGCGTGTGCAACGCGCCCACCAGCGTGGTCGAGCATAGCATCCGCGCGGACGATGAAATGGCCGAGGAAGCGGAGCCGCTGCCGGCGTTCCTTCCCGAATGGATGGCGAGCGAGATAGAGCTGTCTGACTTGGGCGCGCTGTTCTCTTCCGAGCAGCGGCAGGTGCTGAAGGACGGCCGGGCCGCCCGCAGCGCGATGGTCGCGGCGCTGGACCGGGTGGGCGCGGGCGTCCTCGCTGGAAGCGATTGCCCCGGCTGCCGTCTCGTCCCCGGACGGTCGCTGGTTCGCGAGATCGAGCTGATGGTCGAGGCCGGCCTGTCGCCGTGGCGCGCGCTGCGCACGGCCACGGTCAACGCCGCGGCTTTCCTCGGCGAACCGGGCGAAGGACGCATCCAAACGGGTGCGCGGGCCGATCTGGTTCTCCTCAAGGCCGACCCGCTGGACGACATCACCGCGCTTCGCCGGCAGACGGGGGTGGTGACCAACGGCCGTTGGCTGCCGCAGGCGGCCCTGGAACAAATGATCCTCGGGGCGGCGTAACGGGAGACACGCGGCCATGGAGATACTCGCGCGCAAACCCAGCAACACTATCGAGCGGACCGAGCTATGGACCGTCCGGCCATCATCCAGCGAGCAAGTCTATCGGCTGACAATCACTAGGCCGCTTAGCCCGACGGATAAGCCGCACGGATTGCTGTTGACCGACGGAAACCACGTCGTGGGCACGGCAGCGCAGCTGACTTACTTCCTCGAACTGGGACAGCTCGCTCCGCCCACCGTGGTGGTCACCGTGGGCTATCCCGAGGACAATTCGTACCCTTCCATCGTCGCGCGCAACCGAGATCTGACGCCCACAAGCTGGCCCGAGTGGGACGCCTCGTACGGCAAGGTGCTGGGTCTGGATTGCCCCCCGTCGGGCCACTCCAAAGTGTTCCGCCGATTTCTTATCGACGAGGTGAGACCAGCGGTGGAAGCCGAAGCTGGTGTCGATCCGAGCGAATGGACTTTGGGCGGCCATTCGCTCGGCGGACTGTTCGCCGTGGACAGCTTGTTCGCGGCGCCCGGGGCGTTCCGACGGTATTTCGCGGTCGGCTCGTCGTTCTGGTGGCACAAGCCGCTGCTGTTCGACCGTGCCGAGCAGTTCACGGCCGATCCTACCCCGCGCGACATCTCGGTTTATCTCGCGGCAGGCGAGCTCGAAAGTGCGGTGGCACTCAAGAGGGAATGGGAGCCGCATCGCGATAAGACCGAGTGGCAGGAGTATCTACGCATCATGGGTGGTTTCCCGGACATCGTGGGCGATACCTTCCATATGGCTTCGATCCTCTCCGGCGCGGCTAGGGTTCGCGCGAAGGCCCAGATTCTGCCGAACGAAACACATGGCACCGCGGTTTTTGCGGCTCTTAGCCAAGGCATTCGATGGCTTAACGAGCCAGTTTAGACGGTCTGGTAAGTTGAGATCAGGGGAAGAACTTCTGCCGTCGTCTGTGTTCTATAGGAGGCGGTGATCATACCGGAAGCATTCTACGCGCAGGTTGAGGCTCAGCTGCGGGCCATTGACGAAGAAGGCCTGACGAAGCCTGAGCGCGTCCTTACAACAGCGCAAGGCGGACAGATTGCGACCGGCTCCGGCCCCGCAATCAACCTGTGCGCGAACAACTATCTCGGTCTGGCGAACGACCCTCGCGTCAAGGCCGCTGCACGAGATGCGATCGACGCATGGGGAACCGGGCTGGCCTCAGTTCGGTTCATTTGCGGCACCCAGACGATCCATAAGGACCTCGAGCGCGCGATCGCTGATTACACCGGCTTTACGGACGCGATCCTCTTTCCGGCGGCGTTCGATGCCAATGGCGGTGTGTTCGAGCCGCTACTCGACGAAAATGACGCGATCGTGTCGGACTCCCTCAACCACGCGTCGATCATCGACGGAATCCGCCTTTGCAAGGCGCGGCGCTACCGGTTCGCAAACGGCGACATGGCCGACCTCGAGTGTCAGCTGATCGCTGCGCGCGAGGCAGGCGCTCGCCACGTCCTGATCGCGACCGATGGCGTGTTCTCGATGGACGGCTATCTAGCGCCGCTCGCCGATTTGACGTCGTTGGCCGAGCGGTTCGGCGCCCTGACACTGGTCGACGATTGCCATTCGACCGGCGTGGTCGGGCCGCGCGGTAGGGGCACCGCCGCGGCGTGTCAGGTCGAAGGGCGGATCGACATCCTCACGGGCACATTCGGCAAAGCACTGGGCGGAGCAATGGGCGGCTTCGTGGCGGCGAAGAAGCCCGTGGTCGACCTGCTGCGCCAGAAGGCACGTCCGTATTTGTTCTCGAACGCATTGGCTCCCGCAGTCTGCGGTGCATCTCTCGCGGCGATCGAGATTGCGGCTAGCGATGAGGGCGACCGCTTGCGAGCCAAGCTCGCCGACAACGCCAAACGGTTCCGCGAGGCGATGACAGCTGCCGGTTTCGAACTTCTGCCCGGTGCGCACCCGATCGTTCCGGTCATGCTACGGGACGCCGCGCTTGCCCAGCGCTTCGCAGCGCGCCTGCTCGAGGAAGGCGTTTACGTCACCTCTTTCTCGTTCCCGGTCGTCCCACGCGGCAAGGCGCGGATTCGCACGCAGATGAGCGCTGCGCTCGAACACCATCACATCGACACCGCCGTTGATGCGTTCACGCGGGTCGGCCGCGAACTGGGGATCGTCCAATGACCGCGAATTGCACCATGCAGTCGCTCCCCAAGCCAGACCGATGCGAATGCTAGCTAAGCGACCAGTTTTGGGTGACTGGGATGAAACGTGAATGACCGGGATGAGAGCGCTTAGCGGTCTTTCTGGTACGTTCGATATTCTGTGCCGACCGTCCTTCCGGCCCTGATCGACCAGGTCGGATCGATGGCCCGCGCGCGACCAAGCACGTTTTTGAGCGACCGCTCCGGCCTTGGGCATACGGCCGGGAGAGCTGCTCGATGAAGTGGTCTAGTTGGACTCGCGACCCAGGTTGAGCTGTTCGATGGCTTGGGCGACGGCGGTGATTTCCTGGCCCAGGTCGATGAGTCGGCTGGCTGCGTCTTGAACCTGCTCTGATTGCAGGTCCCGTTCCTGAGCCTCGCCTCCAATTCCCGCCCCGTCTTCGAGCTTGGCTGTCAGCAGCGCAAACATTCGTGAAATTAGCTCGGCTCGCTCTTGTCGCTGCTCGTCATCCATCGGCCACCTCTTGCGCCGACACGAAGCCGCGACGGTGTTGCGAAGTCCATCCCCAGCTTTTGAGCTGAGCGCCACAATCCACTGGACTGTGCGCGAACGCTGAGCATTGGTGTTGGGGCGATCACGGCCGCGGATGGCGGCCAGGTACCTCCGACCGGTCGAACGGCGGGGGTGTGGGTGGTGGGAGCAGCAATGGCGCTGCTCCCACCGGAGACCCACCATGACCGACAAATCCCTCAAGCCCGCCCGCCGCTTCGCGCGCCCTCGGACCACGACGACCGAGGCCGGCGGCTTCACCATCACAAAGCTGGTCGATACCCCTGAAGTGCCCGAACCGCCGAATGAGCCCAGCCGCCAGACCAAGCAAGCGCTGGTCCTGGCGATGTTGCGCAGCGAGCATGGCGCCACGCTGGCGCAGCTTGTCGAGGCCACCGGCTGGCAGCCGCACACCATTCGTGCGGCCCTGACCGGCCTGCGCAAGAAAGGCCACACCATCGTCAAGGACAAGCTCGATCGGGTGACCCGCTACGCGATCGAGGCGGCGGTGCAACCGTGAGTCGCATCGCCAAGGACCTGGCTGCGCTGACGACGATGACGCCGGCGCAGCTCAAGGAGCGTTGGGTCGAGGTAGTGGGTCCGGTCGTCCCGGCCCTGCCCGCGCCGCTCGTCTGCCGCCTGCTCGCCTACCGCCTGCAGGAGCGGAAGTTCGGCAGTTTGTCGGCAACCGTCGTGCGCGAACTTGAGCGTGCCGCTCAGGGTAACCCTCAACCATCGTCGCGCCGATCCGTACCCCTGACGCCAGGGGCGCGGTTGGTCCGCGAATGGAACGGCCAGACCATCAGCGTTGAGGTCCGCGTCGACGGGTTCTGGTGGCGAGAACAGACCTGGCGTTCGCTCAGCGAGATCGCCGGCGAGGTCACCGGCACCCACTGGTCGGGCCCGCGCTTCTTCGGGTTGATCCAACGTGGCTGAGAAGAAGAAGACGCTGCGCTGCGCGGTCTACACCCGCAAATCGACCGAGGATGGGCTCGAGCAGGAGTTCAATAGTCTCGATGCGCAATATGAAGCCTGCGCTGCCTACGCGGTCAGCCAGCGCCATGAAGGATGGGTGCTCTCACCCGAGCGCTACGACGACGGCGGATTTTCGGGCGGCAACATGGAGCGGCCTGGCCTGAAGCGGCTGCTCGCCGAGGTCGCGGCGGGCAGGGTCGATATCATCTTGCTTTATAAGATCGACCGGTTGACCCGCTCCCTCGCCGACTTCGCCAAAATCGTCGAGGTCCTCGACAAGGCTGGTGCCAGCTTCGTCAGCATCACCCAAAGCTTCAACACCACGACCTCGATGGGTCGGCTCACCCTCAACATGTTGCTCAGCTTCGCCCAGTTCGAGCGCGAGGTCACCGGAGAACGCATCCGCGACAAGATTGCGGCGTCGAAGCGCCGCGGAATCTGGATGGGTGGTTCGGTGCCGGTCGGGTACCGCGTCCACAACCGCAAGCTGCTGATCAACGAACCGCAGGCCGAGATAGTCCGCCACATCATGCTGCGCTACCTTGCGGTTGGCTCGGTGGTCGAGCTGGTCGACGAGCTGAACCGTGAGGGCTACCGCACCGAGATCAAGACCAGCGTCAACGGCAGCACCAGCGGCGGGGCCCTCTATAGCCGGGGCATGCTGTTCCGGCTGCTGACCAACCCGGTCTACCGCGGGATGATCGTTCACAAGGACAAGGTCTATTTCGGCGAGCACGAAGCGATCGTCGATGAGGAGCTGTGGACCCAAGTCCAAGCAACTATGACCGGCCGTACCCAAGGTCACTCACGTCGGTTGAATGCCAAGAATCCGAGCTTGCTGGTTGGCCTGCTTAGTGACGGCGAAGGTCGTGCCATGGCTCCCAGTCACACGCTCAAGAACAAGGTGCGCTACCGCTACTACAGCACCCGTCCCGATCTGATCGATGGCAGCCCAGCCTGGCGCGTATCCGCGCACGACCTTGAGGCCATGGTCTGTGAGCGATTGGCGCGGCTGTTCGAAGATCAGCTCGCGCTCGGCACGCACATCGAGAGCCATGCGTTCTCGGCTCGTGAGACCTCGGTGGTGATCCTCGCTTCCGGTCGCATCGCCAGCGTCCTGCGCGGCGGGTATCCCTCGAGCCGCGTTCCGCTTCTGGCCAAGCTGATCGAACGTGTCGAACTGCGGTCGGACTGCATTGCCATTCACACCAGCGCCGCTCGGTTGCTCACGGCGCTGGGCTTCGATGCCATCCCAGATGCGGATGCCGCACCCATCACCCTCACCTGCGCAGCAACCAAAGTCTGGCATGGGCGACAGTTGCGGTTGGTGATCCCGGGGCCCCTCGCCGCAACCGGCTTTCGGCACCGCGATCCCAACCTCGTTCGCCTGGTGGCCGAAGTGCATGCTGCACGCGAACTGGTCATCGCCAACGCCGGCAAGTCCATCTCGGCCATCGCCCGCGACGCCCGGTGCGACCGCGTCCGGCTCAATCGCGTGCTGGCGCTGGCATGCCTGGCCCCGGACATCGTCACCGCCATCCTAGAAGGGCGTCAACCGATCGGGCTTTCGAGCACTTTACTCATGCGCACCGATCTCCCGCTCGATTGGGCCGAGCAGCGCGTTCTTCTCGGGTTCGCCTGAAACTCCATCTGTATCAGCAGCTTCCGCGGCAGAGACCGGCGGGCGATTTGCCTCCCCGGTTCCGAATCATGCCCCGTCTCTCAATACAGGAGGGACTCTGACGCATGGCGGAAATCCGCCAATTCCGGGCCAAAATGCCAGCCGTTGAATCCAGATTTCCTCAATGACGCCAGAGACTTGACTAGGTGGTGCGCCCGGCAGGACTCGAACCTGCTACCTCAAGATTAGAAGTCTCGCGCTCTATCCAGATGAGCTACGGGCGCGCGCCGCGTGTGCGATAAGGGCGCTTTGCGCGGCGTGCAAACCGCGATAGCACGCAAGCCATGAATCAGGGTCTGCAACGCATCGAGGGAGCAGCCGCCGGGCCGCGGCAGTTCCGCTACTTCGACTACGTGATGGCGGCGTTCGTCACCATCCTGCTGCTATCGAATCTGATCGGTGCGGCCAAGCTGGCGACCGTCCAAGGCGTGACCTTCGGCGCGGGCATCCTGTTCTTCCCGATATCCTACGTGATCGGCGACGTGATGACCGAGGTGTACGGGTATGCGCATGCCCGGCGCTGTGTATGGGTAGGCTTCTTCGCGCTGCTGTTCATGGCGTTCATGAGCTTCGTCGTTGTGGCGATGCCGCCTTCGCCGGGCTGGGGTTGCGCCTCGAGCAGCGATCCGCTGTTCGCCGAAGTGGTCGCGCGGACGTCGAGCGGGGCGGTTTGCCAAACCACCTACGAATCGGTGTTCGGCAGCACCTGGCGGATCGTGCTCGCCTCGCTCGTCGCGTTCTGGGCGGGCGAATTCGTCAACTCGTTCGTCCTGGCCAAGATGAAGGTGCTGACCGCGGGCAAGCATCTGTGGAGCCGGACGATCGGTTCCACGGTGTTCGGCCAGGCGGTCGACAGCGCGATCTTTTATCCCCTCGCCTTCCTCGGGGTATGGGAAACGAGCGACGTACTGACGGTAATGGTGACCAACTGGGGCCTGAAGGTGGCGTGGGAAGCCTTGCTGACCCCCGTGACTTATGCGGTGGTCGGCTGGCTCAAGCGGCGCGAGGGGGTCGAAGTGTTCGACACTGCGACCGACTTCTCGCCGTTCGCCAAGAGCTGACACTCGCCGATTGAAAATGCGCTGAGCTTGCCGAAGGACCGTTCCTCGCAGGAAGCGGCGGGGGGTGGGGCCGGGACGATGGGACCGCCCTCCGGCAAGCTCAGGGCACTTGGGAGCACTAGGGTGGGTAGGCCCCGCCACCCTTCGGAGCGGGGCCTCCCGGCTCGCTCAATCGGCCAGGAGGCCGATGGCGAGGTAGACAACGATCAGAGAGCCGAACCCGATGAGGGTGCCGGCGACGAAGCCGACGCGAACCAGGGTAACGTCCCAGCCGAAGCTGTCGGCGATTCCGCTGCACACACCCATGAACTTGGCGTTGACCTTGTCGAGGTGGAAGCCGCGGCGGGCGGAGGTGACATCGCGGATGGCGGTGTCTTCGAAGCGCAGGTCGCTCATGCCAGGATCTCCTGAACCGAGGTCGCCGAGGTCTTGGCGGCGGGGGTGGTGACGGTGCCGCTGATCAGCACCAGCGACAGCGCGAGGGCGGTCGTGGCGGCGATGGCGTGGCTGGCGAACGAACGAATGGCAGTCATTTTCTTGGTCCTTTGTCTGGTGCCGGGCGGGCTATCCGCCGGATGAAACAGGTATTGCAGAGGGCGTGCCAATTTGCGGAAATGACGTATTTCTGCGGGTTCATCGGGTCCGACGGCGCGAGTCTGCGAGCGTGAACACACGGTGAATACCACGGTTTGGGAAAATTCACCGAGAGTTGGGATCGGAACTTTGGCGCGAACGAAAGATTTCGCTTCGCCCGGCGCGTCCCGCTAACGCCAGCCCATGCTCGATCGCATCCTCCTCGAAGATTTCCGCAACCACGCGACCACCGCGATCGAGGGTACCGCGCGGTTCAACCTGCTGGTGGGGGACAACGGCGCGGGCAAGACCAACGTGCTCGAGGCTCTGTCGCTGCTCGCCCCCGGGCGAGGCCTGCGCCGGGCAGCGCTGGGCGAGATGGCCCGCGGCGATGGCACCGGGGGTTTCGCGGTCAGCGCGCGGCTTGGTGACGACACCGCGCTGGGCACCGCGATGCGCTCGACCCAACCGGGCCGCCGCGTGGTCCACGGCAACGGCGCGGACATCCCCGCGGTGCGGCTGGGCGAGTGGCTGAGCGTCGCCTGGCTGACCCCGGCGATGGACCGCCTGTTCGCCGATAGCGCAGGCGCGCGGCGGCGGTTTCTCGACCGGCTGGTGCTGGCTCTCGAGCCCGGCCATGCGGCGCTCGCCGCGCGCTATGACGCGGCCTTGCGTGAACGCAACCGGCTGCTGGCGGGCGAAGCCGACCCTGATCCGCTATGGCTGGATGGCATCGAAGCGCAATTGGCGGAGAGCGGCGAGGCGCTGGTGGCGGCGCGGTTGCGGGTGGTGATCGCCTTGGACCAGGCGCTGACGGCGACCCCTGCCCAACCCTTCGCCCGGCCCTCGCTGTCATATGCCTCGGAGACCGGCGCCGATCTCGCCGCCGCGCTCCACACCGGGCGCCGCCGCGACCGCGCCGCGGGACGCACGCTGAGCGGGCCGCATCGCGATGACCTGGCGGTCACCCTCGCCGCCAAGCGCCGCGCCGCTGCGGACTGCTCGACCGGCGAGCAGAAGGCGATGCTGATCGCGATCGTGCTGGCCCACGCGGCACTGCTCGATCCCGCGCGCCCGCGGGTGCTGCTGCTCGACGAGGTCGCCGCGCACCTCGATCCGGTCCGCCGCGCCGCGCTGTTCGAGCGGCTGCGCGCGGTACCTGGGCAGTACTGGCTGACCGGCACCGAGACCGCGCCGTTCGCGGAAATACTGGGCGAAGCTGCGGTTTGGGAGGTGCGCGAGGGGGCGGTCAGCCGGGTTTAGCGGGCAGCGCCTTTGCGACGTCGTCCACCGTGTCGGCGACGATCAGGTCGATGCCCTTGGCGGTCGGGTGGACGTGATCGGGCTGAATCAGTTCGGGCCTGCCGACCACCGGCTGGAGCAGGAACGGAACGAGCGCGGCCTTGTGCTTGTTGGCCAATGCCGGGAATATCGGGTTGAAATCCTTGGCATAATCCGCCCCCAGATTGGGCGCGGCGAGCATCCCGGTGAGGAGCGCGGGGATCTTGCGGCGGTCGAGCTCGGTCAGGATCGCGTCGATATTGGCGCGGGCCTCGGCCGGGGCGAGGCCGCGCAGCATGTCGTTGCCGCCCAGCCCGACGGCTACCAGATCTGGTGCTCGCGGCTGGGCGTCGAGCACGAACGCCAGGCGAGCGCGGGCGGCGGCGGTGGTGTCGCCCGAAACCCCGGCGTTGACGACTTTCGCGTTAATCCCCTTGGCCCACAACGCTTTTTCGAGCTTGGCCGGCCAGCTTTCGCCCGGCTTCAGACCGTATCCCGCGTAGAGACTGTCGCCGAACGCGACGATCAGCCGCTTGGGACCGGCGGGCGGCCGCGGCGCTTGCGCGGTTGCTGTTGCCGTCGTGGGCCATGGTCCCCCAGTTGCTGGTTTGTTGCAGCAGGACAGTGCAAAAGCGGCGAAAATCGCGGCAAGTTGCGACACGGACGGAAGGTGTTTGGGTTGCGGCATGCAACCAATCTATGCCATCCGGTGCGCGTGACAAGCCAGACCGCCGCAACGGCGTCTCCCCCTTCCCCGATCGTCTCCGGCCCGGTCATCGCCGCGAGTGGCCTGACCCTTCGCTTCGGCGTGGGCGACGCCGCGGTCGAGGTGCTGCGGGGCATCGACCTGACGATCATGCCCGGCGAGACCGTCGCGCTCCTCGGTCCGTCGGGGTCGGGCAAGAGTTCGTTGATGGCGGTGCTCTCGGGTCTGGAGCGGGCGAGCTCGGGCACGGTCGAGGTCGCCGGGGCCGCGTTCTCGACATTGGACGAGGATGCGCTGGCTCGCGCCCGCCGCGGCCGGATCGGGATCGTGCTCCAGGCCTTCCACCTGCTGCCGACGATGACCGCGCTGGAGAACGTCGCGGTACCGCTCGAACTGGCGGGCGACGAAGCCGATGCGACCGCGCGCGCGCGCGCCGAGCTGGAGGCGGTGGGGCTGGGCCACCGGCTTAACCACTATCCCGCCCAGCTTTCGGGCGGCGAGCAGCAGCGCGTCGCCATCGCCCGCGCCACCGTCGCCCGCCCGCCGCTGCTGTTCGCCGACGAGCCGACCGGCAACCTCGATACCGCCACCGGATCGGCGATCATGGACCAGCTCTTCGCGCGGGCGGCGGAGAACGCGGCGACGCTGCTGGTGATCACCCACGACCCCGCGCTCGCCGCCCGCTGCGGCCGGGTGGTGACGATGGCCGACGGGCGGATCGCCAGCGACACTCGTGGCTGAAAGCCTCTCCTTCCGCGCGGCGTGGCGCATCGCGCGGCGCGATCTGGCGCATTCGCTGCGCGGGCTGCGGCTGCTGCTCGCCTGCCTGTTCCTGGGGACGATGGCGCTGGCGGCGATCGGCAGCCTGACCGGGGCGATCGAACGCGAGTTGGCGGGGCGCGGACAGGCCCTGCTCGGCGGGGACATCGAGGTGGCGCTGTGGCAGCGGTCGCCCTCGCCCGACGAGATGGCCGGGCTCGAGGCGCTCGGCACCGTTTCGACCGGAGCGCGGCTTCAGGCGATGGCGGTTCCGGCGGCCGATGCCACCACCGCCGTACCGGTCGAATTCAAGGCGGTCGATGCCGCCTGGCCGCTCTACGGAACGCTCAAACTGGTTGGCGGACGCAGGGTCGGCGCGCCGTCTGGCCTCACCGCATGGATCGCGCCCGGCGTCGCCGACCGCATGGGCCTGAAGATCGGCGACCGCTTCAAGATCGGCGCGGTCGCGCTGACCGTGGGCGGGATCATCGCCGACGAGCCCGATCGGCTGGGCGAAGGCTTCACCCTGGGCCCAGTGGTGATCGCCAGCGACACCGCGCTGACGGCCAGCGGCCTGATCCAGCCGGGCAGCATGTACCGCTCGAAGACCCGCGTGAAGATGGCCGCGACCGCCGACCCGTTAGCCGCCGCCGCGCGGCTCAAGCAGGACTTCCCCGACGCCGGGTGGGAGCTGCGCGACCGCAGCCGCGCCAGTCCGGGGCTGGATCGCTTCGTCGGCCGGATGGGTCAGTTTCTGGCGCTGGTCGCGCTCGCCGCGCTGGCGATCGCCGGGATCGGCATCGCCAACGGCGTCGGAAGCTGGCTCGAGGCGC